>JAVEEG010000234.1 GCA_030840585.1 Frankiaceae bacterium
CGGCGCGGCGCGACGGGCCGATTCACCGTCGAGACGCTGCCGAGCGTTCGAGCCGCGACGCTGTTGCATCACGGCAGCTACGCCGGGCTGGAACGATCCCGCCGCGCGTTGCGGCAGTGGTTACGTACCGCCGGACTTCAACAACAGGGCGCGGCGCGAACCGTCTACCTGCGGTTCGGTGCCGAGCCCGAACTGAAGCTACGCAGCCACTACCTGACCGAACGCACCAGCGAACTGCTGACCGAACTGCAGCTGCCGATCGCCTAGGTGAGCGGGCGGTTCGGGTAGGGGAGAGTGCCCTTCGCAGCGTTGGGGTCGAGGTGGCGGCGCAGGCCGGTGTCGCCCATCACGTAGCCCCAGTTGATCAGGCGTTCTTGCATGTCGTCGTCGGTCTCGGCGAGGCGCGTGGCCAGCGCGGCCAGCTTGATGGTGACGTCCGGGTTGGCCGGCATCGGGTCGGTGAGGGAGTAGTCGGCGATGTGGCTGCGGATGCCGAGGTACACGCCGTCACGATCACCGCCGGCCAGGCCGCAGATCACCTGACGCTTGCGCAGCGAACGCACCTGATTGTCGATGACCTGCAGCACCCGGAGCATGTGCCGGCCCCAGTCACCGGGCGGATCGGGCTCCGCCGCGATGTGCCCGCCGGCATCGCTGACGAGCACGGTGCGGCAGGTCTTCCACGCCGTCTCCAGCCCGAGGTTGTCGTAGACCCCGCCATCCGACAGCCGCAGATCGCCGCGGTAGTCCGGCGTCGTCAGGTCGTTGCCCTCGTCGGTCGTCCACGGCTGGCCGGACAGATCCAGCCGGTACGGCGACAGGAACGGCGGGAACGCCGACGAGCAGGCCACCGCGGTCGCCACCGGGAGGTCCGGCGAGTTGATCCGCCCGACCCGCCAGTCGGCGGCGTACGGCTTCGAGAAACGGAACAACTCACCGGACGCGAGGTTGGTCGAGTTGATGACGAACCGCGGCCGGTCCGGAAACACCTGCAACGTCTTGTCGCCGAACAGGTGCCGCTCGTACGCCGCCGCCACGTGATGCCCGATCGACGACAGCGGTTCGAGCAATCCGACGACGACACTCGGTACGTCGATGGTGTGCTTGGCGAGCTTGCGTAGCGGCGTGGCGACCACCTCGTCGAACCGGGCCGCGACGCCGTTGCTGTCGAAGCCCAGGTCGTTCCAGCCGATCGCGAGCACGCCGGCCGTGATCGACCCGCCGGACACGCTGGAGATGCGATCGAGTTTCGGCAGCCAGCCCGCTTCGTTGAGGCGCTGCAGCACACCGACGTGGAACAGCATCGCCCGGTAGCCGCCACCGGAGAGGCACAGCGCCACACCACTGGTCGGCGGTTGGTCGGTGTCCGTCGGTATCCGCCGGACCGGCTCGGCAAGTTCGTCGGTTACCTCGGCCATTGCCCCTCCTCTGCTGCTCGCCGCCCCCTCGATCCGTCCGAACGTTACTTCTTCAGCTCCTTGTTCGCGCCGATGACCGACGGACGAACCGGCCGGACGGGGTACGGCTGCGCGGCCACGGTCGGCTGGTCGGGGACCTTCTCGTCCTTGCCCTTCACGTCGCCGCCCGGCGGCATCATCGGCGGCATCTTGGACGGCATCTTCGAGGGCATCTTCGGCGGCGGCGGTGGCATCGGCCCGGAGTGACCACCCATGGTGGACGCCGCCGTCATCGGCGGTGCGGCGATGTCGTCGGCCACGGTGACCAGGAAAGACGTGACGGTCTTCGCCAGCGAGTTCTCGTCGGCGTGCGCCGCCGCGGTCGCGAACGCGCCCCGGTCGTTGCGGATCGCGTGCACCACGCTGATGTCACCGGCCGGCAGGTTGGGCACCGGCGCCGCAGGGACGAACGCACCGGCGATCGGCTGCGCCGTGACCGCGGGACCGACGTCGCCGAAGCGCGGGATCGAAGCGACGTATCCGTCTCCGGTCGAGATGACCGCGTGGCCCTGGTCGTCGCGCAGGTGATCGAGCACGTAGAGATCGACGGTGGTCCCCGGCGGTCCGAACAGCATCGCGGATTGCGTGTTGTCCTCGAGCTTCAGCGCGTCGAGCCCGCCCTTGTTGATGATGTACATGTTCTCCGAGCCGTCGAGCTCGCGGGTCGCCTGGACGGTGCAGAAGGTGTGCGGGTTGTCGCCTTTCGCGACCAGATCCGCGACCGAGAACAGCAGTTGCTTCAATCCTTGCGCGTAGGCGAGCAGGTGCCGCACCGGTCCCTGCAACTCGGCCGGCAGCGTGTTGACGTCGGCGATCTGGGTCAACTGGTCGAGCCCGGCCGGCTGGTTCATCAGCAGGCTGCCGAACGAGACGGACGGCCCGCCGAGCACGTTCTTGACCAGCTGACCGAACGGGCTGCGGTCGAGCGGCGCCGGGTTGCCGTTCGGGGTGAACGGCCCGACCGTTCCTTCCGGCAGATGTGGTGCCGTCGGGAGCGCGATGTAGACGGCCGAGTCGTCGTCGCCAGGCCCCGCCGGCCACGCGTGATTCTCCAGGAACTTGCCGGCCGCGAACTCGGGCCCGCGCCACAGCGCGAACATCGGCACGATGGGCAGCTTCGGCACGTTGATCGGGCCGGCCGTCAGGGTGATCGGGATGTCGTTCTGGCCCGGCGCGGAGACCGTGATGAGCGCGTGCAGGTAGCGCGTGTCGGCGCCCGGGTTCTGCGTCGGCTCGCCGGATGCGCGGAACGTCGACAGCGGCAACGGCCGGATGAGCGTCTGCACGCCCGAGGTGCCGAGCGGGCCGGAGTCGACGAGCGCCGGGTCGCCCGTACCGTCCGCGGGCGGGGTCGGGTTGGGGGAAACGACCCAGCGAACGCCGAGGCTGGCACGGAACTGCGTGCCCGGCAGGCCGGGCGGCGACAGCGGAAGCAGGCTGGAAACCGCCGTGAGCACCTGGTCCGGGTTGGGCAGCGCGGCGGCCGGCGCGACCTGCACGACCTGCGCGAGGATCGGCGTGAGCGGCGAGTTGCTGACGCCGGCGGCGAGCGGGATCTGCAGGTGCAACGACGACGCGAGCGCGCCGACCGCGTCCTGCCACGGATTGCCCGACGTCACCCACGCGTCGATGTCTTGCGTACCGGTGTCGCCGTTCACTCCCGCGATGCCGTCGGTGACGGTGATCTGCCAGGGGCCGGGCGCCGGGAACGCCGCCTGGAACGTGATTTGGTTCGCGGTCCACGCGCCGGGCTGGAGCGCCACCGGGGTCGGACGGCCGTCGACGGTGACCGTCACGGCACCGGGTACGGCGCCGAAGCTCGTGCCGTTGATCGGGGTGAGCCGGACGTCCTGGGGCGTCGGCGACGGGATGGCGCTGTTGTCCCGCGGCCCGGTGCCGATGTGGGCGGTGAACTGGATCGTCATGGCTTACCCCTATTCGGTGGCGCGTTGTTTGGAGCGGAGCACGAATGTGGCAATTGCGGACAAGCCCGCGCCAGCGAGCCGCTCGCTACTGTCGTGAATCTGACTGACGGAGAGGTGTGGGTGTGTCGCCGCAGACATCGACCGACGAGATCGCTACGACGCGGGTCTATCGCGACGGCCGGCTGGTGCACGAGAACTTCCCGGTCGTCGATGTGTCCGACCACCTCGAGCAAGAGGGCACAACGGTCTGGATTGACCTGTGCGCGCCGCGCGCGAGCGATCTCGAGCTCGTCGCCGAGGAGTTGGGGCTGCACGCGCTGGCGATCGAGGACGCGGTCGACCGGCGGCAGCGGCCGAAGCTGGATCGGTACGCGAGCCACGAGTTCCTGAACATGTACGCGGTCCGGCTCGACGTCGCGACCGGTGAGCTGCTGCTGTCCGAACTGGCCGCGTTCATCACGCCGCGGGCGCTGGTCACCGTTCGCAAGGACGACGGTTTCGACATGGGTCGCGTCGTGCAGCGTTGGGACGACTCACCCGACCTCGCCGAGCACGGCGTCGGCGCCCTGCTGTACGGCCTGATCGACGACGTCGTGGACGGGCACTTCGAGGCGGTGTCGAGTCTCGACGAGGAGATCGAGAAGCTCGAGGACCTGCTGTTCGACGAGGTTTCGCACGACGCCGACGTGCAGCGCCGCAGCTTCGAGCTGCGCAAGAGCCTGGTCACGCTGCGCCGGGTCGTGCTGCCGATGCGCGAGGTCGTGAACACGTTGATGCGCCGTGATCTGAGCGTCGTCTCCGAGCCGATGGTCCCGTACTTCCAGGACGTGTACGACCACGTGCTGCGCGCGACCGAATGGACCGAGTCGTTGCGCGACCTCGTCACGACGATCCTGGAGACCAACCTGACTATCCAGGGCAACCGGCTGAACATCATCACCAAGAAGGTGACCAGTTGGGCGGCGATCATCGCCGTGCCGACCGCGATCACCGGCTTCTATGGGCAGAACGTGCCGTACCCCGGTTTCGCCCGGCACAACGGGTTCATTACCTCGTCGGTGCTGATCGTGCTGCTCTCGGCGGCGCTCTACGTCGCGTTCCGCCGCAAGGATTGGCTGTAGCGAGCGGGCCGGCTGGGTTTCTGCCGGCTCGGGCGTGGCACGGTACGGAGCATGTCCACGCTCTTTGACTATGTCCCGCATCCGCACATCGAGAAGCGCAAGGCGGCCGGCCCGCCCAAGGTCGCCGCGGCGGCCGCGGACCTGCACGGTCCGGGGGCGCTCGCCCGGCTCAACGCGAAGATCGGCCTGCGGATCACGTTGATCGTCGGCACCATGTGGTGCGCGTACCTGTTCACCGTGCTCGCCATCGTCAGCGCGCCGAGTGCGTTTAGCAGCGGCAACCTGCTGATCATCGTCGGCTGGATCGCGCAGACCTTCCTGCAACTCGTCCTGCTGCCGATCATCATCGTCGGCCAGAACGTGCAGAGCGCCGCCGCGGACGCCCGGTCGCAGGCGACGTACGACGACGCCGTGGCCGTCCTCGAAGAGGCCAAGCAGATCCAGGCGCACCTGGGCGCGCAGGACGCCGCCATCGAGCGGATCCTCACCGCGCTGAACTCCCGGCCCCGAGGCGCCAAGAGCTGACCGGTCAGAACGCGGTGGTGCCCTTCGGGGTGCCCCATCCGGTCGGACCGTCCCAGCCGCGCCGCGCCGTACACCAGCGCGGTGTCGGGCAGGAGCCGTTGCCGCCGCTGGTCACGTCGTTGACTCCGCCGGTGTGGTGCTTCCACAGGTACGAGCCGTCGGCGACCGACGCGGTGTTGCCGGCGAGCGCGAACACGGCGGCGATGATCGGCGCGCCGACGCTGGTGCCACCGAACGTCAGCCAGCCGTCGGTGCCTTCGAACGCGAAGCTGTCGTAGACCGCGACACCGGTGGCCGGGTCCGCGACGGCGGCGATGTCCGCGACGGCGCGGTGCGAACACTGGGTGATCGAAGAGTCCTGGTAGGTCGCGCTGTTCGTGGCCGAGCACCCACTGCCCGAGCCGGACCAGGCGGTCTCCCGCCAGCCGCGGGCGGTCTGGACCCGCCGCAGGCTGGTGCCGCCGACCGCGGTGACCCATCGCGACGACGCCGGATAGGAGACGCCGTAGCCGCTGTCGCCGCTCGACGCGGTGATCGCGATGCCGGGGTGGTGGTAGTAGCGGCCGTAGGTCGAGTCGCGAGCGTCGGCGCCGCCGTAGGAATTGCTGATGGCGACCGCGCCGAGCC
>JAVEEG010000240.1 GCA_030840585.1 Frankiaceae bacterium
TCGATCCGACGATGCTCGTGCGGCATCTGGTCGGCGGCTTGACTCGCGCCGAACTCGGCTACGGCGGCCGCAGCCTGCGGCTGGCCACCCTGACCGACGACGACTTCGTCCTGCCGCCGTTGCCCAATCACATGTTCACCAGGGACACGTCGTGCTGGATCTACGGCGGCGTCTCGATCAACCCGATGGCGAAGCCGGCGCGGCGGCGCGAGACCGCACACGTCGAGGCCGTGTACCGCTTCCACCCGCTGTTCCGCGACGCCGGTCACCAGGTCTGGTACGGCGATGACGAGTCCGACGCGCACCCGGCGACGCTGGAAGGCGGCGACGTACTCGTCATCGGTAACGGCGCGGTTCTCATCGGCATGGGTGAACGCACCGCGCCGCAGACCGTCGAGTTGCTCGCCCAGCGGCTGTTCGCGGCCGGTACGGCGACCCGCGTGCTGGCGGTCGAATTGCCGAAGGCGCGGGCGTTCATGCATCTGGACACCGTGATGACGATGGTCGACCGGACGACGTTCGTCGCCTATCCACAAGTGGCTGCGGCGATGCGGACCTGGTCGCTGACTCCGAGCGCGAATGAGCCGGCACCACGGGTGACCGAGGAGCCCGACCTGTTCGCGGCGATCCGCGCCGCGCTCGACGTCGATGCCGTCGAGGTCCTAACGACCGGCGGCGACCGGATCGAGGCCGAGCGCGAGCAGTGGGACGACGGCAACAACGTGCTCGCGATCTCACCTGGGGTCGTCGTCGCGTACGAGCGCAATCAGGACACGAACACGAAGCTGCGCCGGGCCGGCATCACGGTCGTCACGATCGCCGGCAACGAGCTCGGTCGCGGCCGTGGTGGCCCGCGGTGCATGTCCTGCCCGTTGACCCGCGACGCCGTGGACTGACCGGTCTAGCGAACGATGACGACCGGGCACGGCGCGTGGTGGGCGCAGTAGTTGCTCGTCGAGCCCAACAACGCGCCAGCAAGGTTGCCGTGGCCCCGGGTGCCGACAACGAGCAACGCCGCGCCCTTCGCGGCATCGACGAGGACGCATCCGGGCGGACCTTGAGCGACCACTCGCTCGACAAGGTCGTCCGGCAGGTCGAGGGTTCGCGCCGCACCGTCGAGCACCCGCCCGGCGTCCGCTTCCGGATCGAACCCTTCGTACGCGATCGGGGTGCCGTACGACAGCGGCCAGTGCCACGCGGTCACCAGGACGACAGTGCCGCCGCGGCTCGCGACGAAGTCCTTCGCCCAGCGCAATGCCGCGAGCGAGCACTCCGAACCGTCTACGCCGACGACAATCCGTTCAACCTTTTCGGTCACACGACCACGCTGGCGCGGTCGCGCATCACCGACCAGAGGCAAAGGTCCCGGCGCGCCGGAGCGCGTCACGCGCGGCCGGCGCCGCGACGTTCTCCACGAGCTGCTGGGCCTGCTCTTGCTGGCTACGCCCCCAGATCGTCGCCACTCCGTGTTCGCTGACGATCGCCGAATGCTGGAACGACGTCGCCGGGCAACACAAACGCTCAACAACCGTCGAGCTGTCGCTCGCGTCGTGCCAAGAGGGCAGCGCGATGATGGCGTGACCGTCACTGGCATGCAGCGCACCGACGACGAAGTCGGTCTGACCGCCGAACCCGGAGTAGATCTGGGTGCCGCGGTACGACGCGTTCGCCTGCGCGGACAGGTCGACCTGAAGTGCGGCGTTGATTGATGTCATTGCCGGCTGCTGCGCGATCCCGGCCGGATCGTTCGTGCGTTCGGTCCGCAAGAAGCGCACCCGCCGGTTGCCGTCGAGCCAGTCGTAGAGCTCCGCCGACCCGGCCGCGAACGAGGTGATGATCGTGTCATCGGACAGTGCGCCGGCGCGCTCGAGCTGGAGCACGCCGTCGCTGATCATCTCGCTCCACACCCGCAGGCCACGGCGCTGCCGGAGCTCGCCCAACGTCGCGTCCGGCACGGCGCCGATGCCGAGTTGCAGCGTCGCTCCCTCGGGTACCAGCGCCGCGACGTTCGCCGCGATCCGGCGGTGAATGGCACCCGGGCTGCGGCTCGGAAGTTCGCCGAGCGGTACGTCGACTTCGATCGCGACATCGATGTCCTCGACCGACACGACGGCGTCGCCGTACGTGAACGGCATCTGCCGGTTCAGCTGCGCGACGACGAGACCACCGTGCGCGTGCGCGGACTCGATCGCCGCCCGCAAAATGTTCACCTCGACGCCGAGCGACACCGTGTTGTCCCGCGGAACGGACGTGTGCACGACGACGATGTCCGGCGTCAGCACGTGCCGGAGCAGCGCGGGGACGAGGCTCAACCGCGACGGGTAGTAGGCCAACGACGGCCGGCCGCGCATGCCCGCGCCGACGAACGCAGTTTCCAGTGTCACGCCCGGACGATCCGGTACGCCGGCAGGCGCGTTCAGCATGAACAGCCGGTACCGCTCGAACCCGCGGTCGATGGTCTTGAGCGCGGTCCACGGCACGGCATGGTTGCCACTGGCGACGACCCGCGGCTGCCTCGAGCCGTTGTCGTGGACGAAGCGGTCGAGCCGGTCGATGTCGACGACGTGCATCCGTCAACGCTCGCCCGCGGCGGCGCAGTGCGGCTAGGGCCGAAGGTCCCGGTGCCGGGTGTTGGTACTGGTCACGGCGTGCCGGCAGAGCTCGGCGCCCCAGCGTTGGGCCCGCTCGACTTCACCGGCGTGCAGCTGCTCGTGCTTGTCGACGTAAAAGCTCTGCGGCCGGCTGATGACGGTCGCGCCGCGCCGGGCGAGGGCACGGCTCACCCGCGTGGCGGGGTGGCCGACCAGCCAACCGGGAGCGCGAAATCGGGTGTCATATGCCGCGACTTGTACCGAACAACCGGGCGGCACTTCGGCTAACCATTCGCGTACGCCGGCCCGCTCCGCGGTCGGTTCCAGCTGGTGGTCCTTGTACCGGGTGTGCGCGCTACGGACCGCACTGCGCCGCGACTCCCGCCGTGGCAACGTGTGCGCGTGCGTCGGCGCCCCGACCACAAGGACGTCTACGTCGACGAGGTCGGGCGGGATGTCGGTGATCGGCGTGACTGTGACGTCGTGCTCTGGGCCGAAGCCGCTGGCGATGGCGTCCGCGATCCGATGGGTGTTGCCGAACATCGATTCGAATCCGATCAGCACCTGCATGACGATCACCCGACCTGGTGGACGATACGACCGGTACAACGTTGGTCGCCGCGCGCGCCGGCGCCAAGGGGCGAAGGTCCCGACGGAGTGCCCATCGGGCCGGCTACTCGGCCGTGGTCTCCGCTGCCGCCTCGGCTTCGGCCACGAGTTTGGCCGCGACGTCTCGTAACTGCGTGCCGGTCTCGTGCGACAGCCGGGTCAACATCCGGAACGCAGCATCCGCATCGAGGTTGTACCGAGCCATCAGCAGGCCCTGGGCTTGGCCGATCTCGAGCCGTCCGGTCAGGGCATCTTGTAGTTCGTCGAGTTCGTGCTGGCCGACCTCCGCGCGGGTCGCGGCGGCGTCGCGGTCGTCGGCGGCGCGCTGGCGATGCTCTGCCGATTCCCGCCGGGCGTGCGCGGCGTGCTGGCGGTCGTCGTTGGAGTCGCCGCGGTCGCCGGCAGCGCGGTCGCGATCGGCGCCGGCCAGGAAGCGGTCGACCGCGCCGGGATCGTGATCCTGCCATCGGTCGCGGGCCACGCGGTCCCGTCGCGATCCCTCCACGTCCCGAGCGAGGGCCTCGACGTCCCTTGCCCCTGCCATCTCATCGCGCGCATCCGCGAGCGCGTCCCGGTCGGCCGCCAGCTTGTCCCGTTCGGCCGCGAACGCCCGCAACTCTTGCTCGGTCGGCTCGCCCTGCAGCGCGCGATGTTCACGTTCGCGCAGGTCGGCGTCGGCAAGGTCCAGCGCGTGCTGCCACTCCTCCAGATCCCGGCTCGCCACCTTTCGAGGGTAAGTCCGCAGCGCCCCGAATGTCAGCGGTCGGCATGGCAGTCTGGCGGCCGTGACTAGTTCGCTCGCCGTTGTCGCCATCGATGCTGCGGATCCCCGGAAGGTCGCCGACTTCTGGTGTGCGGTCCTCGGCTGGACGGTGATCGAGGAGGACGGCGAGGTCATCAGCATCGGGCCGGCGGGCGGTGCCGGGCCGACGATCGACGTGGTGCGGGTGCCGGAGCCGAAGACGGTGAAGAACCGGTTGCACTTCGACCTGCGGGCCGACGGGGTCGCGCGGGCGGACGAGTTGGCGCGACTGCTCGACCTCGGCGCCACGCCGACCGACGTAGGTCAATCGCCGGATGTGAGCTGGACCGTGCTCGCCGACCCCGAGGGCAACGAGTTCTGCCTGCTCTCCCGCACCGTGCAAGAAGCCCGCGAGTAGATGACGAAGTGCCGCGGGTGTTGCGGCGTAAGGGATTCCGACC
>JAVEEG010000243.1 GCA_030840585.1 Frankiaceae bacterium
CAGCAGCTCTGGCCGGGTGGTCTCGATGAACAGCGGGGTGCCGTCGGCCTTGGCGAACGCGATGCGGTGGTAGGCACCTGGCCGCTCCCGGTCCTCCAGCTCGGCTTGGGCGACCGCCGTCCGGAACGTCGTGTCCCACAGCGACGGCGCCTCGGCCTGGTAGGCCTCGCCCCGAGCGAGGTTGCGCAGGAACGCCTTCTGCGAGATGGCCGTCGAGCGCGGGTCGATGGTGCGATAGGGCGCCGACCAGTCGACCGACAGGGCCAGCCGCCGCCACACGTGCTCGTACGCTCGCTCGTCCTCGGCCGTGAGCCGGTCGCACAGCTCGACGAAGTTGGGTCGGGAAATGGGGATCTGGTCCTGCACCCTCGTCGTACCTGCGTTGCCCGCCGGTGGGGTGTAGGACGGGTCGTAGGGCAGCGACGGGTCGCAGCGCACGCCGTAGAAGTTCTGCACCCGGCGCTCGCTGGGCAGCCCGTTGTCGTCCCAGCCCATCGGGTAGAAGACCTCCCGGCCGCGCATGCGCTGGTAGCGCGCGACGAGGTCGGTGTGGGTGTAGGAGAAGACGTGCCCCACGTGCAGCGAGCCGCTGGCCGTGATCGGCGGGGTGTCGATCGAGTAGATCTCGTCGCGCGTCTTGGTGCGGTCGAACCGGTAGGTGTCCTGTTCCTGCCAGGCCGAGATCCACTTGTCCTCGAGGCCGTCGAGGGACGGCTTGTCGGGCATGCGGGCGGGGCTGCTCACTGCGCATCCTCGACGTCGAGATGCTGACTGCTCACGTCGGCCATCGTATGGGCCACCCGTAATCTCTTGCGCGTGGATGACGACGGGCCGGCGGCACTGGCGCGGGTCGAGAAGGCGCTGGAGCAGCGGTTCCCGTCGCGGATGGTGCCCGACCTCGACCGCATCACCGACCTGCTCGACATCCTCGGATCGCCGCAGCGCGCCTACCCGTCGATCCACATCACCGGCACCAACGGCAAGACCTCGACCGCGCGCATGGTGGATGCGCTGCTGCGCGAGTTCGGCATCCGGACCGGCCGGTTCACCAGCCCGCACCTCGAGAGCGTGGTCGAGCGCATCGCCCTCGACGGTGCTCCGGTCACGCCCGAGGTGTTCGCGGCGGCGTACGACGACATCGCGCCCTACGTCGAGATGGTCGACGGCCGCCATCCCGACCGGATGACGTTCTTCGAGCTGCTCGCCGGGATGGCGTTCGTGACGTTCGCGGACGCCCCGGTCGATGTCGCCGTCGTGGAGGTCGGGCTGGGCGGACGCTGGGACGCGACCAACGTCGTCAACGCGGCCACGGCCGTGGTCACGCCGATCGGGCTCGATCACGTCGGGCTGCTCGGCGACACGGTCGAGGCGATCGCGGCGGAGAAGGCCGGCATCATCCACGCCGGCGCGACCGCGGTCATCGCGGCGCAGCCCGAGGCCGCGATGGCGCAACTGCGAGCGCGCGCGGCCGAAGTCGGGGCGACTGTGCGATCCGAGGGAGTCGACTACGGCGTCCGCTCGCGCACCCTCGCCGTCGGCGGGCAGCTACTCGAACTGGAGGGGATCGGCGGGACGTACGACGGGATCGTGTTGCCGCTGCACGGCGCGCATCAGGCCGGCAACGCCGCCACGGCGCTGGCCGCAGTCGAGGCGTTCTTCGGCGCGGGCGAGCGCGGGTCGCTTGACATCGACGTGGTGCGCGAAGGGTTCGCGCAGGTGACGTCGCCGGGCCGGCTGGAGGTCGTCCGCCGCGGTCCGACGGTGTTGCTCGACGGCGCGCACAACCCGGCCGGTGCGGCCGCGCTCGCGACGGCGATCGAGGACGAGTTCGATTTCGCCCGGCTCGTCGCCGTGGTCGCGGTGCTTGACGACAAGGACGTGGCCGGTCTGCTCGGCGAGCTCGAACCGGTGGTCGACTCCGTCGTGGTGACGACGAACACCTCGCCGCGCGCGTTGCCGGTCGACGCGCTGGCCGAGGTCGCCGTCGAGGTGTTCGGCGACCACCGGGTGCTGCCGGCGGCCCGGCTGGACGACGCGATCGAGCGGGCGATCGCGCTGGCCGAGGCCGGCCCGCTCGGGGGTGGCGGCGTGCTTGTCACTGGCTCGATCGTGACCGTCGGCGAGGCTCGCCGGCTGTTCCGCGCCGGGGCCGCGACGTGAGTACGGCGCAACCGCCGCGCGGGCTGGTCGCGATCGGCGCCGCCGGCCTGGCGATGGAGGCGTTGGTCATGTGGCTGTCCGCGCCGGGCATCGCGACCCTCGACCGCGGCCACGTCTCCGCGATCGGCATCGGTTACGTCGTGGCCGTCGGCGTCCTGCTGGTCGTAGTCGCGGCGTTGCTGCGCCGGCCGTGGGGTCGCACTGCGGGCACCGTCGTACAGATCCCGGCGCTGGCGACCGGCGCGGTCGCCTGGCCGATGTACGTCGTCGCCGCGGTGTTCGCCGCGATCTGGGTCTACTACCTGCATCTTTGGCGCCTCGGCACGACGGCGTAGCCAGCCGCTCACTGTGTCGACTGTGACGTTCGAGGCGTTATCGGCACCGCATTACGCCTCGAACGTCGCAGTCAACGGGCGACGCGGGCCCTGTGCGCGCGCCGATCCGCCTTAGACTCCTGCCTCGTGTCTGAGCGAACCCTTGTCCTCGTCAAGCCCGACGCCGTCCGCCGCGGCCTGATCGGGGAGATCGTCGCCCGGATCGAGCGCAAAGGGCTGCGGATCGCCGCGCTCGAGTTGCGCACCCTCGACCGCGCCACCGCGGAGGAGCACTACGGCGAGCACCAGGGCAAGCCGTTCTTCGGCGAGCTGGTCGACTTCATCACCGGCGGCCCGCTGGTCGCGCTGGTCGCCGAGGGCCCGCGGGCGCACGAGGCAGTCCGCGCGCTGATGGGCGTCACCGACCCGGTGAAGTCCGCGCCCGGCTCGATCCGCGGCGACTTCGCGCTGGAGATCGGCGAGAACCTCGTGCACGGCTCGGACTCGCCGGAGAGCGCCGCCCGCGAGGTTGCGCTCTTCTTCCCGCACCTGGGCTAGCACCGCGGGTTGCGCCGCCAGCGCGACCTCTATCTCGCGCTGATGGCGATGATCTTGGCGACCTAGCCGGGTGGGGCGACCCTTGTTGCCCGCCTTGCGCAGCCGACCGCAACCGCATGTAATGACCCCAGATGCGCCCATTCAGTGTCGAAAGGAATCGCATGCGAACACCTCCCCGCGTCATGGTTGCCGCCCTCGCGACCGTGACCGTCGCCGGCGTCGGCCTCGCCGCCCTCGCGCCCGGCTCCGCCTTCGCGGCCAGCTCGCGCAAGACCCTCGCCGGCAGCGTGCCCACCTGGGCCAACGCCAAGGCGTTCAAGGGCGCCGCGCCGGCGAGCGGCTACGTCGGCTTCCGCGTCTACCTCGGCTGGCGCAACGCCGCCGCGGCCGAGGCGCTCGCCCGTCAGGTCAGCACGCCCGGCTCGTCGAGCTACCACCACTTCGTCACGCCGGCGCAGTTCCGGCACCAGTTCGCTCCGACGCAGGCCGACGTCACCGCGGTCCAGCAGTGGCTGCGCAAGAGCGGCTTCGCCGTCGACTACACGCCGACCAACAACCACTACGTCGCCGCCGAGGGCACCGTCGCGCAGGCCAACGCCGCGTTCGCGACCACGCTCGGCCGCTACGCCTACCGCGGCATGACGTTGTTCGCGCCCGAGCGCACGCTCTCGGTGCCCGCGTCACTGCCGGCGATCAGCGGCGTGATCGGCCTCGACGACAGCGCGCAGCTCGTGCACTACGACCACAACGGCCCGGACGCCACCCCGTCGGCGGGCTTCCGCAACGCGACGCCGCTGTCGTCGTACTGGGGCGAGAAGACCACCGACACGACGCCGGTGAGCCCGGCGGACGGCCCGTACGTCCTCGCGCCGAACACCACGACCAGCACCACCGACCACCTGGCGACCCCGGTCACCCTGCCCGACTACGCCGGTTCGCCGCGGCCGTACGCGACCCGCGGGTACACGCCCACGCAGCTGCGGTCTGCGTACTCG
Source organism: Frankiaceae bacterium (assembly GCA_030840585.1). Lineage (GTDB taxonomy): Bacteria > Actinomycetota > Actinomycetes > JAFAQI01 > JAFAQI01 > BP-197. The sequence goes on from JAVEEG010000243.1 coordinate 4,028, forward strand.
CTGACCGACGGGCAGACCGGCGCCGGGCAGACCGTCGCGGTCATCGACGCGTACGCGTCGCCGACGATCGTGAATGACGTCAACACCTACTACGACGCGGCGCACCAGGGCAGCAGCGGTCTGTTCCCGCAGCTGAACTCGACCAACTTCCGACAGGTCGTCGCGCCGGGCACCTTCCGGCACCCGGAGAAGGGCCAGCGGCAGGACCCGCAGGGTTGGTACGGCGAGGAGACGCTCGACATCGAGGCCGTGCACGGCATGGCACCGCAGGCGAAGATCGTGTTCGTCGGCGCGGCGAACAACTTCCAGGACCTCGACGCAAGCCTGAACCACGTCGTCGACTTCAAGCTCGCGGACATCGTCACCAACTCCTACGGCTGGAGCGGCGAGGCGCTGCCGCGCGGCTTCGTCAAGCCGCTGCACGACACGCTGACCCAGGCCGCGGCCGAGGGCATCGGCGTGTACTTCTCCTCCGGTGACGACAGCGACGAGACGGGTGCCGACGGCACGACGCCGCCGCAGGCCGACTACCCGGCGAGCGACCCGCTGGTCACCGCCGTCGGCGGCACCTCGCTCGCGGTCGGCGCCGACGGCTCTCGGCTGTGGGAGAAGGGCTGGGCCACCCGCAAGGCCAAGCTGCAGACCGACGGCACCACGCTGTCGTGGACCACGCCGGCGTACCTCTACGGCGCGGGCGGCGGCACCAGCCGCATCTTCACCCAGCCGTGGTACCAGTCACCGTCGGTCACCGGCGGGCTGGAGCTGAACCACTCCAGCCGCCCGAGGCGCGTGGTGCCCGACGTCGCCGCGATCGGTGACCCGAACACCGGCATGCTGATCGGCCAGACCCAGCAGTTCCCGACCGGTGCGGCGTACGGCGAGTTCCGGATCGGCGGTACCAGCCTCGCGTCGCCGATCATGGCCGGGCTGATGGCCGACGCGCAGCAGGCGCGTGGACACGAGATCGGCTTCGCGAACCCGCTGTTCTACGGGCTCGCCGGGCAGTCCTCGGCCGGCGGCGCCGGTGCGTTCTACGACGTGACGCCGGCCGCAGCCGGGCTGTCCGTGGTGCGGATCGACTACGCGAACGGCGTCGATGCGACCAACGGCCTGCTCGCCTCGGTGCGGACGATCGACGACGAGACCGGGCTCACGATCCACGTGCGCAACGGATACGACGACATCACCGGCATCGGCACGCCCGGCGCGACGTTCATCACGTCGGTGGCGAACGCCACGCCGTAGACGCTCGTCTCCACCCGCCACCCGCGCACTTCGGAGGGCTGGTGACCAGATCCGCCGGGCTGCACCGGCGTGTCGTGGTCGCCAGCCCTTCGAAGTGGCAGCGGTGGTGCGCGCGCGATTCGGCGGAAAAGGTTGGGGCGGCTAGCATCTGAGGCGCTGCGCTCCCGCTCGGAAGGCTTCCCCCTGCTCATGGCGAACAACCTCGCGTTCCTCGGCCGCGACATGGCCGTGGACCTCGGCACCGCCAACACGCTCGTCTACGTCCGCGGCAAGGGCATCGTGCTCAACGAGCCGAGTGTCGTCGCGATCAACACCAACACCGCCGGGATCCTCGCCGTCGGCACCGAAGCCAAGCGGATGATCGGCCGTACGCCGGGCAACATCGTGGCCATCCGGCCGCTGAAGGACGGCGTCATCGCCGACTTCGAGACGACCGAGCGGATGCTGCGCTACTTCATCCAGAAGGTGCACCGCCGCCGGCACTTCGCCAAGCCGCGGATAGTCGTGTGCGTACCGTCCGGAATCACCGGCGTGGAGCAGCGCGCGGTCAAGGACGCCGGCTATCAGGCCGGCGCGCGCAAGGTCTACATCATCGAGGAGCCGATGGCCGCGGCGATCGGTGCCGGCCTGCCGGTGCACGAGCCGACCGGCAACATGGTCGTGGACATCGGCGGCGGCACCACCGAGGTCGCGGTGATCTCGCTCGGCGGCATCGTCACCAGCCAGTCGATCCGGGTCGGCGGCGACGAGCTCGACAACGCGATCATCCAGTACGTGAAGAAGGAGTACAGCCTGATGCTCGGTGAGCGGACGGCTGAGGAGATCAAGATGGCGATCGGCTCGGCGTTCCCGGCGCCGGACGAGCCGCACGCCGAGATCCGCGGCCGCGACCTGGTCACCGGCCTGCCGAAGACGATCGTCGTCAGCAGCGAGGAGATCCGCAAGGCGATCGAGGAGCCGGTCAACGCGATCGTCGATGCGGTCAAGACGACGCTCGACAAGACCCCGCCGGAGCTGTCCGGTGACGTGATGGATCGCGGCATCGTCCTCACCGGCGGCGGCGCGATGCTGCGCGGCCTCGACGAGCGGCTGAAGCACGAGACCGGCATGCCGATCCACATCACCGACAACCCGCTGAACTCCGTCGCCATGGGCGCCGGCAAGTGTGTCGAAGAGTTCGAGGCCCTGCAGCAGGTCCTCATCTCCGAGCCGCGCCACTGAGCGGGACGGATCGCTAGCGCCGCATGCGCGACTCGGGGCGGGCCCGCGTCGTACTCGCGGTACTCCTGCTCACCGCGTTCACGCTGATCACGCTCGACTACCGCTCCGGCAGCGGCGGCCCGTTACGGCGGATCGCGAACGCAGTGTTCGGGCCGATCGAGAACGCCGTCGGCGATGTCGCCCGACCGGTCGGGTCCTTCTTCGCCAGCCTCGGCCACCTGTCGAGCTACAAGTCCGACAACGCCAAGCTGCGCAAGGAAGTCGCGCAGTTGCGTACCCAGCTACGGCTCACCGACGCCGAGCGCGAGCGGCTCGCCGACGAGGAGAAGCTGCTCCACCTCGACCAGCTCGCGCAGTTCCGGATCGTGGCCGCGCACGTGAGCGCGGTCGGCGGCTCGCTGAACTTCGAGTCGACCGCGACGATCGACATCGGCAGCCGCGACGGGATCACCCGCGACATGACCGTGATCGACGGCGATGGCCTGGTCGGCAAGACGCTGTCGGTCGGCCCCACGACCACGACCGTTTTGCTCGCGAATGACGTGCAGTTCAGCGCCGGCGCGCGGTTGGAGTCGTCGCAGCTGATCGGCCACGTCGACGGCGGCGGGCACGCACCGATGAAGTTCACGCTGCTCGACAGCCAGGGCACGATCAAGGTCGGCCAGCGCCTGGTCACGTTCGGCGACATCGGGCAGAAGCCGTTCGTTCCCGAGGTGCCGATCGGCCGGGTGACCCGGGTCGTACCGACGCCGGGCGCGCTGACCCGCACCGCCGAAGTCACGCCGTACGTCGGGTTCGACTCGCTCGACGTCGTCGGCGTCGTCGTCAGCGCGCCGCGGACGATCAAGCGCGACTCCCTGCTGCCGCCCTCGCCGTCTCCATCGCCGACCCCGTCGCCCACGCCGAGGACGCCGCCGGCCACGCCACCCGCGACCCCGGGCACGTCGCCGTCACCGTCGCCGTCCGCGTCGCGGACGCACTGACATGCGCCGCGGCCTGCTCGCCGGCGTCGTGCTGCTGACCGCGCTGCTGCTGCAGGCCGGCGTGGTCAACCCGCTCGACCTGCCGATCGGCCACCCGGACCTCGTGCTGCTCTCCCTGGTCGCGCTCGCGGTCGTCGCCGGGCCGACGTGGGGGACGGTGCTCGGGTTCGCGGCCGGGTTGGCCGCCGACGTGATCCCGCCGGCCGACCACGCGCTCGGCCGGCTGGCCATGGCCTACGCCCTGGTCGGCTACGCCGCCGGCCTGCTCGAAGACGTCGAGGAACGCTCGGTCGTCACGACCGTCGCCGTCGTCGCGGGCGCCAGCGCGGCCGTCGTACTCATCTTCGCCGGGGTCGGGGCGCTGCTCGGCGATGCCCGGGTCGATGCCACTAGCGTCGCCGACTCGCTGATCGCGACGATTCTCTACGATGTGATCCTGGCACCGTTCGTCGTGCCGCTCGTGTCCGGCGCGGCTCGGCGCGCGGAGCCGGTCACCACCTACTGAGATCCCTGCGCCGTACGTCTGGAGATTCCACCCCGTGAGCGACCGATCACGGCTGCGGCTCGTCGTTCTGCGCGTGCTCGTGATCTCGCTGCTCGCCACCCTGCTCGGCCGGCTGTGGTACCTGCAGGTGCTGGCCGGTCCGCAGTACCAGCAGGCCGCCGCCGACAATCAGGTCCGCGACATCGTCGCCGCGGCGCCGCGGGGCGAGATCGTCGACGACAAGGGCCGCCGCTGGGCGACCAACCGGACCGCGCTGGTCGTGTCGGTCGACCGGGTCAAGCTGCTGCGACAGAAGGACAGCGGCGAGGCCGTGCTCGGCCGGCTGTCCAAGCTGCTCGGCGTCCGCTACTCCGCGCTCAAGGCGAAGATCCAGCTCTGCGGGCCGAAGGCACCGCACGGCTGCTGGAACGGATCGCCGTACGAGCCGATCCCGGTCAGCCAGCTGAAGGACGACGTCAGGTCGACCCGGCTGGCGCTGCAGATCCTCGAGCGCAAGGAAGACTTCCCCGGCGTCACGGCCGAGCTCGGTGCGGTGCGCGACTACACCAAGCCCGGCGGCGCGCTCGCCAGCCAAGTGCTCGGCTACCTCGCACCAATCACGATCAAGGAGCTCAAGCGGCTGCCCAAGACCCAGCAGGACGCGCGCCGCAGCGACCTCGTCGGCCGGTCCGGCCTGGAGCAGCAGTACGACGTCTACCTGCGCGGCCGGCCGGGCGTGACCGAGGTCGCGGTCGACCATCTCGGCGCGGTCACCAGCACGCTGTCGCAGAGCACGCCGGAGCCGGGCGACGAGATCGTCACCAGCCTCGACGCGACCGTGCAGGCCTCGCTGGAGAAAGCGCTCGCGGACTCGGTCGTCCGGGCCCGGCACACCGAGATCAAGAAGGGCGGCGGGCCGGCCGACTTCGCCGCCGGTGTCGTGCTCGACGCGCAGACGGGACACGTCGTCGCGATGGCGTCGTACCCGTCGTACGACCCGAACCTGTTCGTCGGCGGGATCAGCGAGCGCGACTACGAGGCGCTGCAGAAGGCACCCGGCACCCCGTTGCTGGACAAGGCGTACGCGAGCGCGTATCCGCCCGGTTCGACCTTCAAGCTGATCTCGACCGCGGGTCTGGTCAACGACGGCATCGCGTCGCTGTACGGGTCGTATGACTGCAGTTCGTCGGTCGAGGTCGGCGGCCGGAAGTTCCACAACTTCGAAAGCGAATCGCTCGGCCGCATCGACATGCACACGACGATCGTGAAGTCGTGCGACACGGTCTACTACGGCCTCGCGAACCAAGACTGGATCCGCGACAACCGGCTCGTCGACGATCGGAAGAAGCCGATCGAGGGCGTGCAGCACATCGCCCGCGCGTTCGGCCTCGGCGTGCCGTCCCGGGTTGACCTGCCGGGCGCGACGAGCGGTCACATCGCCGATCGCAACAACCAGAAATTACGTTGGCAACAAACGAAAAAGGACGCCTGCGCCGGTGCGAAGCGGCGACCGAAGGGCAGCTATCTGCAGCTGCTCGATCAGGAGTTCTGCACCGACGGCTGGCGGTTCAATCCCGGTGACCAGCTGAACGAGGACATCGGCCAGGGTTCGGTGCTCGTCTCACCGCTGCAGCTCGCGATCGCGTACGCCGCACTCGCCAACGGCGGCACCGTGTTCGAGCCGCGGCTGGTCAAGGCGATCGTGGCACCGGACGGCAAGTTGGTGCGCAACGTGCCGGCGCCGGTCCGCGGCCACCTGCCGGTCTCCGCCACGACGCTCGACTACATCCGCAACGCCATGTACGACGTGCCGCTGAAAGGTACGGCGAAGGCCGCGTTCGCCGGTTTCCCGGTGGGCCAGGTGAAGGTCGGCGGCAAGACCGGTACTGCGGAGGTCGATCAGCAGCACGGGTACGCGACCGCGTGGTTCGCATCGTTCGCCGGCCGGGCCGGCGAACCGAAGCCGCGGTTCGTGACCGTCATCATGGTCGACCGCGGTGGTCAGGGTGGTGTCATCGCCGCGCCGAGCGTGCGCGAGGTGTGGGACTCGGTGTTCGGGCTCGAACACCACAAGGCCGCGTTCGCCACCGGCTCACCACCGGCGACGCTGCCGCGGATCGCCGTACTCACCGGCGCGTCGCCGTCCCCGTCCCCGTCCCCATCTCCGTCGCAGAGCGGGCACGCGATCGGCGAGCCGTTCGAGGATCTGTGGCGGCCGCACGGTGACTGACTGGAGCACGCCGCGGACGTCGCCGGTCTCGCTGCGGCGGCGCGAGTCGTTGCGTGAGCGCGCGCTGGATCGGGAGTCGCCGCTGCGCCGGCTCGACTGGATCCTCATCCTCGCGATCGGCGGACTGTGCACGCTGGGCGCGTTGCTGGTGTGGGGCGCGACAAAGCCCAACCAGGTCGCGCACGGCTTGGACCCCAACGCATTTCTGAAGCGGGACATCCTCAACATCGGCATCGGTCTGTCGCTCGCGACCCTCGCCGCATTGGTCGACTACCGCACGATCCGCGGGTACGCGCCGGTCGTCTACGTCGCATCGTTGGCCGGCCTGGTCGCCGTACTCGTGCCGCATGTCGGTACGACGATCAACGGCTCGCACTCATGGATCCCGCTCGCCGGCGGGTTCGAGGTGCAGCCGTCGGAGTTCGCGAAGATCGCCATCATCGTGCTGATGGGCATGCTGCTCGGCGAGCAGCGCGACTCGACCGAGGAAGGACCCGACGGCCGCGACGTGTGGCTGACGCTCGCGATGTGCGCGCTGCCGGTCCTACTCATCCTCGCCCAGCCCGACGTCGGCACGATCATGGTGTTGGGCTTCGTGATTTTCGGGGTGATCTCGATGAGCGGCGTCTCGTCGAAATGGGTCGTCGGGATGCTGCTGGTCGCGGTGATCGGCGCGGTGGTGATCACGCATCTGCACCTGCTGAAGCAGTACCAGATCGACCGGCTCACGTCGTTCACGAACCCGACGAAGGACGCGCAGGGCTTCGGCTACAACACCCACCAGGCGCGGATCGCGATCGGCTCCGGCGGCTGGTTCGGCGAGGGGTTGTTCCACGGCACCCAGACCAACGGGCACTTCGTGCCGGAGCAGCAGACCGACTTCGTGTTCACCGTCGCGGGGGAGGAGCT
>JAVEEG010000266.1 GCA_030840585.1 Frankiaceae bacterium
CTGTGGACAAAGCGGACACTGTCTCACCACCGGTACACTCTCCGCAGCGGCACGCCTCGGCGGGCCGACTTCACGTGTCCGCACACCGCCCGGACGGGCGGGGTGCGCCGGCGGTCCCCGGCCAATACCGGCGGGGTCCGGCGCATCGCGGACACCAGGCGTGGCTGCCGCCCGGCGGTCGCGAACAACCGGTGCCCGCCGGCCGAGCACAGCTGGCAAGCGGGTGAGAGGAGCACGACCCATGGCCGTCGTCACGATGCGCCAGCTGCTCGAGAGCGGTGTCCTCTTCGGCCACCAGACCCGGCGCTGGAACCCGAAGATGAAGCGATTCATCTTCACCGAGCGCAACGGCATCTACATCATCGATCTGCAGCAGTCGCTGTCCTACATCGACCGCGCCTACGACTTCGTCAAGGAGACGGTCGCCCACGGCGGCAGCGTGCTGTTCGTCGGCACCAAGAAGCAGGCGCAGGACGCGGTCGCCGAGCAGGCGACCCGGGTCGGCATGCCGTACGTCAACCAGCGTTGGCTGGGCGGCATGATCACCAACTTCTCCACGGTCTACAAGCGCCTGCAGCGGCTCAAGGAGCTCGAGGTGCTGGAGCAGACCGGCGGCGCGCACGTGCTGACCAAGAAGGAGGCACTCGTCCTCTCCCGGGAGCGGGAGAAGCTCGAGCGCACCCTCGGCGGCATCCGCGACATGGCGAAGCTGCCGAGCGCCATCTGGATCGTGGACACCAAGAAGGAGCACATCGCGATCGCCGAGGCGAAGAAGCTCGGCATCCCGGTCGTCGCCATCCTCGACACCAACTGTGACCCGGACGAGGTCGACTACCCGATCCCGGGCAACGACGACGCCATCCGCTCGGTCGCGACGCTGACCCGCGTTATCGCCGACGCCGTCGCCGAGGGCCTCGTCGCCCGGGCCGGTGCGGCCGCCGGCGAGGAGAAGCCCGAGCCGGGTGCGCTCGGTGCCGACGAGCCGCTGGCCGAGTGGGAGCGCGAGCTCCTGCAGGGCGACGCTGTGGCGACCCCCGCTGCCGAAGCCCCGACCGCAACCGAGACCGCAACCGAGACCCCGGCCGAGACTCCGGCCGACACTCCGACGGAGGCTCCGGCCGAGGCGACCGCAACCGAGGCTCCGGCCGAGACGCCGACCGGCGAGGGCACCGCGACCGACGCGAGCTGAACCCTCGCGCCTGCGTAGACGCGAACACCGAACGACGGCGTACGACGACGTGCGCCACGACGCGAAAGAAGAGCTGACATGGCCATCAGTGCTGCCGATGTGAAGAAGCTCCGCGACGCCACCGGCGCCGGGATGATGGACGCCAAGCGGGCCCTCGAAGAGGCCGACGGCGACTTCGAGAAGGCCACCGAGATCCTGCGGGTCAAGGGCGCCGGCAAGGCGGCGAAGCGGGCCGACCGGTCGGCCGAGAACGGTCTCGTCGCGGCCGCCGAAGGTGTCATGGTCCAGCTCAACTGCGAGACCGACTTCGTCGCGAAGGGCGGCGAGTTCCAGCAGCTCGGCGCCGACATCCTCGCCCACGCGGTGAAGACCCGGCCGGCGACCAAGGACGAGTTGCTCGGCCAGACGCTCGCCGACGGCAAGACGGTCGCGGAGAACCTCGAAGCCGCGAACGCCGTGATCGGCGAGAAGATCGAGCTCGGCAACGTCATCGTGTTCGACGGCCAGGTCGCGTCGTACATGCACAAGCGCGCGAGCGACCTGCCCGCGCAGATCGGCGTACTGGTCGAGTTCGACGGCGACGACATCGAGACCGCGCGCGGCGTCGCGATGCAGATCGCATCGTTGCGCGCGCAGTACCTCAGCCGCGACGACGTACCGGCCGAGACGGTCGCGAAGGAGCGCGAGATCGCCGAGGCGACGGCGCGCGAGGAAGGCAAGCCGGAGCAGGCATTGCCGAAGATCGTCGAGGGCCGGGTCAACGGCTACTACAAGGACACAGTGCTGCTCGAGCAGGCTTACGTCCGCGACAACAAGAAGACGGTGAAGGCGGTCGTCGACGAGGCGGGCATCACGCTCAAGCGCTTCGTCCGCTTCGAGGTCGGCTCCTGACCGTGGCGCACAACCGGGTGCTGCTCAAGCTGTCCGGCGAGGCATTCGCCGGACGGGGTGACAGCAACGGTGAGAAGCTCGGCATCGACCCGGTCGTCGTCGCGAGCATCGCGCGACAGATCGCCGATGTCGTCGGGGGTGGCACGCAAGTCGGCGTTGTCGTCGGCGGCGGCAACATGTTCCGCGGCGCGCTGCTCGCGCAACGCGGTGTCGACCGCCCCCGCGCCGACTACATGGGCATGCTCGGCACCGTCATCAATTGCTTGGCATTGCAGGACTTTTTGGAGAAGGTCGGCATCGAGACGCGGGTACAGACCGCGATCACGATGGGGCAGGTCGCCGAGCCCTACATCCCGCGCCGCGCGATCCGGCACATGGAGAAAGGCCGCGTCGTCATCTTCGGTGCCGGCCTCGGCGCGCCGTTCTTCTCCACTGACACCTGCGCCGCGCAACGCGCACTGGAAGTGGGCGCCGAGGTGCTGCTGATGGCCAAGACCGTCGACGGCGTGTACGACGACGACCCCAAGACCAATCCGAACGCGACGATGTTCGACCGGCTTGACTACGCCGAGGTCATCAGCCGCGGGCTGAAGGTCGCCGACGCGACGGCGATCAGCCTCTGCATGGACAACCAGTTGCCGATCGTCGTGTTCAACCTTCTCGGCGACGACAACATCGCCCGCGCCGTACGGGGTGAGAGGATCGGGACCGTCGTAGGACCAGCGGAGTCGGCTCGGCAGGGAGAGACGAAGTGATCGACGAGACGATGCTCGAAGCCGAAGAAAAGATGGACAAGGCGGTGCATGTCGTCCGCGAGGATCTCGCCGGCGTCCGCACCGGCCGCGCGACCCCGCAGATGTTCAGCAAGATCGTCGTCGACTACTACGGCTCGCCTACGCCGGTGAACCAGCTCGCGTCGTTCCACCTGCCCGAGCCGCGGATGGCTGTCATCACGCCGTACGACAAGTCGTCGCTGAACGCGATCGAGAAAGCGATCCGCGACAGCGATCTCGGCGTCAACCCGACCAACGACGGCAACATCATCCGGGTCGTGTTCCCGCAGCTGACCGAAGAACGGCGCAAGGAACTCATCAAGGTCGCTCGGCACAAGGCCGAGGAGAGCCGGGTCTCCATCCGGAACATCCGCCGCCACGCCAAAGAGCAGCTCGACCGGTACGTCAAGGACGGCGAGGTCGGCGAGGACGACGTCGTACGCGCCGAGAAGGAACTCGAGAAGCTCACGCACTCCTATGTCGACCAGGTCGACGACGCGTTGCGGCACAAGGAAGCCGAGCTGCTCGAAGTATGACTGAGGCTGCGCCCGCGGTCAGCCGGGCCGGGCGCAACCTTCCGGTTGCCATCGCGGTAGGGCTCGGCCTCGGTGCGGTCATCCTGCTCGCGCTCTACCTGCTCAAGCCGGTGTTCCTCGTTGTCATCGCGCTCGCGGTCGGCACCGGCATGTGGGAACTCGTCCGCGCTTTGCACGTGCGGTCGTTGCGGGCGCCGTTCATCCCGCTCGCTGTGGGCTTCGCCTGCATCCTGGCGCTCGCGTACACCAACGGTCGCGAGGCGATGACGGTCGCGATGATGCTGACCGCTCTTGCCGTCGTCGTATGGCGGGTTGCGGAGGGCGCCGACGGGATGCTCGCCGACATCGGCGCCGGGCTGCTCGTGCTCGTCTACACCGCGTTCCTCGCCGGTTTCGCCGCGCTGATGCTCGCTCCCGATGACGGCGCCCGCCGGGTCACCGCGTACATCGCGACGGTCGTCGCGAGTGACGTCGGCGGCTACGCGTTCGGGGTGCTGTTCGGTCGCCACCTGATGGCACCGACGGTCAGCCCGAAGAAGTCGTGGGAGGGCCTCGTCGGCTCCGCCATCGCGTGCGTCGTCTGCGGCGCCGTGCTGTTCGAGACGCTGTTCGCCCGCGGCCACTGGTGGCAGGGCGCGCTGTTCGGCCTCGCGACCGTCGCGTCGGCCACGGTCGGCGACCTCGGCGAGTCGATGGTCAAACGCGACCTCGGCATCAAGGACATGGGCACTCTCTTGCCCGGCCATGGCGGCCTGATGGATCGGCTCGATTCGTTGCTGCCGACCGCGCCGGTTGCCTGGTTGTTGCTGGCCGCGTTCCTGCCGGTCCGGTGAGCAACATGCTGGTCTTCGATCCGCCGCGCCGTGGCAAGCCGCCGCGCCATCTCGCCGACCTCGATCCCGACGAGCGTCGCGCCGCGGTCGCCGCGCTGGGTCTGCCGTCGTACCGCGCGGATCAGTTGTCCCGCCACTACTTCGGTGCGTTACGTCGACTGCCGGCTGAGATGACGGATCTGCCCGCCGATGTCCGGGACGCGCTCGCGGCCGGATTGTTGCCCGCGCTGGTGGAAGTGGATCGCACTCTCGACTGCGACGGCGGTGCGACTCGCAAGACGGTGTGGCGGCTGTACGACGGAACCCGGGTCGAGTCGGTGTTGATGCGCTACCCGGATCGGACGACGGTCTGTGTCTCGTCGCAAGCGGGCTGCGGGATGGCTTGCCCGTTCTGCGCGACCGGGCAAGCGGGTCTCACTCGTAACTTGTCGACCGCCGAGATCGTCGAGCAGGTCGTTGCCGCGGCCCGGGATGCGGCCACCGGCGCGCTCGGCGACGGACCGACAAGGCTCGGCAATGTCGTCTTCATGGGGATGGGCGAGCCGCTCGCCAACTACGCCGCCGTGCTCGGCGCGGTCCGGCGCATCGTCGATCCGGCCCCGGCCGGTCTCGGCCTCGCGCAACGCCACGTCACCGTGTCGACCGTCGGGCTGGTGCCGGCGATCGAACGGCTCACCCGCGAGAGCTTGCAGGTCACCCTCGCGGTGTCGTTGCACGCGCCGGACGACGAGCTGCGCGACACCCTCGTCCCGGTGAACACCAGATGGAAGGTCGCCGAGGTGCTCGACGCGGCCTGGGAGTACGCGGGCGTGACCGGGCGGCGGGTGTCGATCGAGTACGCGCTCATCCGCGGCATCAACGACCAGGCGGCTCGTGCCCATGCACTGGGTGCGTTGCTGCGCGGCCGCCTGACCCACGTCAACCTGATCCCGCTGAACCCGACAACCGGATCGCGGTGGACCGCGTCTGATCCGCGTGACGAGCGTGCGTTCGTGCGGATCCTGCGGTCGTACGGCGTCTCGACGACCGTCCGCGACACCCGCGGGCGCGAGATCGACGCGGCCTGCGGGCAGTTAGCCACAGGTGCGGGCGTTGTCCCCAATCTCGGCGAATGACCGCGAATCGGGCGCTCGCGCTCTACATTTGATCAGCGAACCGCCACGGGGGCGGGGGGAAGGAACCTACCGAATGCTCGCCCGCACTGCCCTGGCCCGCCTTGGTGTCGTTGCGCTTGCTGCCGCCTTGCTCGGCGCGGTCGGCGTCACCCCTGCTTGGGCGGACGCGCCGTCCGTCTCCGGCTACTCGCCGGCCAACGTCGTCGCCGGCACGGTCATGCACATCGCCGGCACCGGCCTCGCCGGCACCACCGATGTCGCGTTCACCGGCGGCGTCGACGCGGCGCCATCGGCAGTCACCGACACCGACGTCACGGTGACGGTCCCCGCGGGCGCGCAGAGCGGTCCGGTCACACTCACGCCGGCGACCGGCACCACCCCGCCCGACCTCGGTGTCGAGGTGACGACGATCAGCCGCGACGCCGGTGTTGTGGTCTACCCGCACACCACGTACGTGCGGGCCACGCTGAGCGCGGCCGGGCATGGCATCGCCGGGCAGGTGGCCACGCTGCTGGTGCGCGCCATCGGTGCGACGAAGTGGTCGCCGGCACCCAACCCGCACACGACCAACACCAACGGCGCGGTCGCGTTCCTGGTGAAGCCGACCCGCACGACGCAGTACCTAGTTTCGTTCGCGGCGTCCACGACGGCCGCCGCGGTGCGCACCGCCATGACCACGGTGGCGTTCCGGCCCACGCTCAGCATCACGTTCCCGGTCGTCGCGCCGATCCTCACCCCGCAGGTGTTCACCGGCGCGGTGCACCCCGGCGTGGCCGGCCCGGTGAAGTTGCAGCGCTACCTCTCCGGTGCGTGGCACACCGTCGGCATCTCGACGGCGGGGACCGGTGGCGGGTTCACGTTCAAGATCGCCGCGTGGACGACGAAGGGCATCTACACCTACCGGCTGCTCCGGCCGGCCGACGCGCAGCACCTGGCCGTGAGTACCTCGGCGAAGAGCATCCGCGCGGTCGACCGCACGTTGCGCGCCGGCATGGCAGGTGCCGACGTCACGTTCCTGCAGCGGCGGTTGCAGGCGTTGCACTACGACGTTCCCGCCGCCACCGGCACGTTCAACTACGACACCTTGCACGCGGTGATCGCGTTCGAGAAGGTGCAACGCCTCACCCGTGACGGAGTGGTCAGTGCGACCGTGTGGTCGAAGCTCGGCCGGCCGACCGCGCCGCGGCTGCTGCACCCGCTGTCCGGCGTCGGTGCCGTTGAGGTCGACCTGACCAAGCAGGTGCTCTATTACGCCGTGAACGGTGCGATCGTCCGCATCCTCGACGTGTCGACCGGTGGCGGTTACACCTACATCGGGTCGGATGGTCAGCCGTCGAAGGCGATCACGCCGGAGGGTCACTTCTCCATCCGGTACAAGATCGACCGTTGGGTGACGTCCAAGCTCGGCACGCTGTACCGGCCGGCGTACTTCAACAACGCCGGTTACGCGATCCACGGTGAGGGCGCGGTCCCGTCGTACCCGGCGAGCCACGGCTGCGTGCGGATCACCGTGCCGGCGATGGATCGGATGTACTCGAAGCTCACCGTCGGCATGTCGGTCTGGATTTACCACACCTGAGCTAGGGCACTTCGCGCGCCCACGCGGGGTGCTCGCGTTCGGCGTACCCGCGGTCGACCGAGCCGGTCCGCAACGCGAGCCTTGCCTCGGGGTGGCGGTACGCGAGCCAGACGTGACCGGCGAGCAGGACGAGCAGTCCGAACGTGAACAGGTCGTGCGTGATCGTCGCTCCCTGCCGCACGCCCACCGGCAGTGCGAACCGCGCGGGCGCGAGCAGCAGCAGCCCGGTGCCCAACAGCACGAGCCCGGCACCGGCGACGACCGCCGCGGCCAGCTTCTGGCCGCCGTTGAACTTGCCGACCGGCAACCCGGCGTGCCGGCGGTTCCGGCGGCGCAGCCACGCCCAGTCCGTGCCGGTCATCCGGTTGAGCGCCCGCACATCGGCTCGCAGCGACGCTGAGACCGCGAGCGCGGCGAGGGTCGGCACTGGGAGCAGTAGGCCGGCCACGACATGCACCGCTTCGACCGCCGTACGGCGGCCGACCAATAGTGCGAGCGACGGGACGTACAGCGCCGCGCCGGTGACGGCGAGCACTCCTACGAGGGCGGCCGTGCTCCGGTGCACCAATCGCTCGGCCGGGCTGAACCGCGGGATCCGATCAGGTCGGTGCATCGTCGCGCCCATTGGATCGACCGACCCACGCGTTCTGGTCGTAGCCGAACCGTTCCCAGTAGCCCGGTTCGAGCCGGTCCGTCACCTCGATCGAGCTCAGCCACTTGCAGCTCTTGTAGCCGTACATCGGCGCGACCAGCAGCCGCGCCGGACCACCGTGCGCGCGCCCGATCGGCCGGCCATCCAACGTGTCGACGACGAGTACGTCGGAACGTCGCGCCTGCGCCAGTGTCAGCGATTCCGTGTACGTGCCGTCGTACGACGTGAACCGCACCGCTGTCTGACCGGGTTGCACCCCGGCCCGATCGAGCAACGTCGCGAGGCGGACGCCCTCCCAATGCACGTCGGGCACCCGCCAGCCGGTCACGCACTGGAAGTCGCGCGTCAACCGGGTGCGCGGCAACTCTTGCAACTGCGCCAGCGTCAGTGTCAGTTCGTGCTCGACGTTGCCGGTGACCATCAGCCGGTAGGTCGACGGCGAGTGGTACGGGAACCCCGACGTGACTGTGTAGTAGCGCCACCCGGTGCCGGGGATCAGTGCGCTCAGACCGGTGGGATCGTGCCGGGACAACTCGCCCGCGACGCCGCCGAGCAGGCGTGAGACCCAGGGCCCGGCGGCGACGCTCGCCCCGCCGAGAGCGAGCAGCCCGAGCACGACCCTGCGGCCGACCGGTGCACCCTCGTCGTTGCTCATCCGCGCTCCACGCCGTCGCCGGCAAGTATCGCCCACCGCGACCTCGACCGACCTGATCCTCGGCCACTGACCCGTCGTCGCACTCAACTGCGGCTCGCTGGCGCGGCCCGCTGGGCTACCAGCCGCGGAGGTCTACCGGCAGGGTGTCGACGACGACGTCGTCGCCGTCGACGACGTACATCCGTTCGTGCAGCGCGACCGTCGGGTCGACGTGCGCGGGCAGCACCCGCACCCGGTCGCCGACTCGCACCGAGCCGAAATCGTCCGGCTGCCAGGTCGTGTGCTCGTCCGAGCAGAACCACACCGTGCCGCCGGGGATCGTCGGGTTGCCATGGTCCATGCCGAGCGACTTCAACCCGACGTCCACGACCGCCCAGCCGGGGATCTCACCCGCCGGCGCCGTCGTCGAGATCACCGTCGCGAGCACCGAGAGCGCGGCGGCGAACGGCAGGTCGGGCAGAGCGCCGTACGCCGTGTCCATCAGTACGTACGACCCCGCTTGGATCTCGTTCGCCCACGTGTTCACGGCGTACGTGCCGGTGCCGCCGGCCGAGACGATGTCGCCGCCGACCAGCGAATGGGCGGTGAGCAGTCGCTGCATGCACTCCTCGGTGCCGGACCGGCGCGCGTCGACGTCGGGTACGGCGACGACATGACCCTCGTAGCCCATGACCCCGCGGACCTGCAGCCCGGCGGCGCGGGCGAGGTCGGCGATCCGGCCGGCGTCTTCCGGCGCACATCCGCATCTCGGCAGGCCGACGTTCACATCCACGACGACCTCGCGGACGCCGCCCGCCGACGCGGCGTCGATGGTCTCCGCCGAGTCGACCGCGACCGTGACCCGCGCGCCCGACGTCACTACAAGCCCCAGCCGGGTCGCGTCGAGAACTTCGTTGGCCAGCAACAGATCCGCGCCGAGACCGGCCGCCGCCATGCCTTCGACCTCGCGGATGGTCGCGCAGGTGAAGTGGTGATGCCCGGCCGCGGCTTGCAGCTTCGCCAGCGCGGTGCTCTTGTGCGCCTTCACGTGCGGGCGCAACCGCGGCCCGGGCAGCGCCGCCGACATCAGCCGCAGGTTCTCCCGCAACGCCGATTGTTCGACCAAGAGGGCCGGCGTCTGCAACCGGTCGATCGTGGTCATGGGCCCAGCACCGTTTCGAGATAGGCGTTGCCGAAGACCCGATCCGGATCGACCAGATCGCGCGCGGCGAGGAATTCGTCGAACCGCGGGTACGCCGGGCGCAGGTCGGCCGCGGTCCGGTAGTGCATCTTGCCCCAGTGCGGCCGGCCGTGGAGGTCGCGCATCCGCGCTTCGACCGCACGGAAATAGCGCTCGAACTCGGCGCCGCGGAACATGTGGATCGCGAAGTACGCCGAGTCGCGGCCGGACCCGGTCGACAGCGGGATGTCGTCGCCCGCCGCAACCCGTACCTCGACCGGGAAGCTGACCTCAAGGCGCTCGCGCTCGATGACATCGCGAATGGCCGCGAACGCCTCGCCCGCGGCGGCTCGCGGCACCGCGTACTCCATCTCGACGAACCGCACCCGCCGCGGCGAGACGAACACGTCGTACGACGGCGCGGTGAATGTCCGCGGCGTAATGGCTCGCGCCACGACGCGGTTGAGCCGCGGCACCAGCGACGGCCGGGCCCGCCCGACCCGGCAGACCAACCCGAAGCCGGTGTTCGCGACGAACTCGTCGTCGAACCAGGCCCGCATCCGACCGAGCCGCCGACCGGTGTCGCCCCGCGCCGGCCGGTTGTTCTCCTTCAGCAACGCGAGCTCGGTGTGCGGCATCCAGTAGAACTCGACGTGTTCGTTGGCGGCGGCGAGGTCGTCGAGGTCGCGCATCACGTCGCCGACCGGCAGCGGCCGCTCCGACGCGCGCAACTCGAATGCGGGTTCGCACTGCAACGTGACGGCGGTGACGATGCCGAGCGCGCCGAGGCCGACCCGGGCGGCGCTGAACACGGCCGGATTTTCGGTCGGCGAGCAGGTCAGCACCGAGCCGTCGCCAGTGACCAGCTCCAGCCCGCGCACCTGCGTCGCGATGCCGCCGAGCCGGGCGCCGGTGCCGTGCGTGCCGGTCGAGATCGCGCCGCTGATGCTCTGCCGGTCGATGTCGCCGAGGTTCGACATCGCCAGGCCTTCGGCGGCGAGCAGCCCGTGCAGCACGTGCAGCGGGGTGCCGCCGCCCACGGTCACCAGACCGGAGCCCCGATCGACCGACCGGAGCCCGGCGAGGCCATCGAGCCGCAGCTGTACGCCGTCGGTCGCCGCGATGGCGGTGAAGGAGTGGCCGGCCCCGACAGCTTTGACCCGCAACCGCTCGGCCGCGGCCTGCTTGACCGCGCGCACGACCTCGTCGGTGTCGCGCGGGGTTTCCACGCGGACGGGCTGCGCGTGCTGGTTGCCGGCCCAGTTGGCCCAGTGCGGCACCCGTGCAGCATGCCGCATCGGCGAGCGGCCGGATCCCAGCGGCAGGATCACAGTGCCGGGCGTCGAACCGGACACACATGCGCCATCGTCGTACCGCCGCCGCTTTCGCCAGCATTGCCGTCGCACTGGGTTCCGCCACCGCGTTCGCCACCATCGGTGGCCCCGGGCCGGTCCCGTCGACCGGCGCGACCCCGACGCTCATGCCGGAGAAGGTGCGGGTGTCGTCGTACCCGGTCTACGACGCGCGCGGGCACAAGGTGGGCTCGGCGGCCTGGCGCATTTCGCCGGCCGGCGGCAACTGCTGCGAGACCTACGTCGCCGCGACCCCGACCGGCCGCATCGTCGAGTCCGGCGGGACCTACCCCTGGTACACCGACGACCAGGGCAAGCACTGGTACGAGGTCAAGTTCGACGTCCCGGACCAGAACGACAACGGCCCGAGCGTGGCTGGCGGCGAGGGCGCGACGGTGGTCGGCCCGGGCGGCGACATCTACGGCGTCACCTGGGACGCGTACAGCGGCGACCACCTGCAGGCGTACCGGTACACCGCGCAGAACCGCACGTGGGCGGTCTCCGAGGTCGTCATGAAGACGCCGGCGTACGACCGGCCCTGGCTGTCGTACGCGAAGGGCCCGTTCGTCCTGAACGGCGTGAAGACCAACCAGATCCTCGACGCGACCGGTGGCACGTTGACGAAGGATGTCGACACGCTCAGCCCGGACGGCCAGGACTACAGCACGCCGAGCTACTTCGTGAACGACGAGAAGAGCTCCGCGACGGTCAACTTCAAGATCCCGGTGGTGCACAACTCCGCCGCCGACTGGTGGCAGCCGCACCCCGGCACGGGCACCATCCCGTTGAACGCCGGTGGCATCTTACGAACCGCGAACACCGACGACATCAACGGCAACAACCCGTGCGCGGTCGCGCGGCTGGATCAGGCGACGTCGAAGTGGCAGTGCGTCAAGCTGGCCGGGCAGCTGCAAGGCATCGTTCGGCAGGACTCCCGCGGCTACCTGACCGAGGTCTACCGGACCAACGGCGACACCGCGCTGACGATCGCGACGTCGCGCGACGGCGGTGTGCACTGGTCGTCGATCAATCTCACCCCGCCGCCGGGCACCGGCAACCGGTTGGAGACGCCGGACCTGTTCAACGTGATCGCGAACGGCGCGCTGAAGCAGGCCGTCGTCACGGCGCGTTGGGACGACTCGGCGCACCACGGGCACGACTTGGTGTTCCGGGTCGACACGTCGAAGCCGAAGCCGGCGCTGATGCGCACCTACGCGGTCGGCAAGGGCGACATCCAGACCGGCAACAACGTCGCGTCCGTGACGATGCCGCGGTTCGACTACGAGTCGATCGCGCTGCTGCCCAACGGCAAGATTGCGGTTACCTTCGACGACTCGACCTGCCTGCAGCCGTCCACGCGTGACCCCAACCACGACAGCCCGGAAGTCGCGATCCTCGTCTGACCTCGACCGGTCCTCGGGAGTTAGTGGTGCGAGCTCGCTCCGCGCAGTCGCGGTTGTTGCCGCTGATCGCCGCCAACCTGGCGGCAGCGGTCACCGTCGCGCTCACGCACGGCGGCGGCGCCGTACCGTCCCGGTCTGGCGGCGGCGTGCATGAAGCCGACGACTCGATGGGGCCGGGCGACGGGTTCCTCTCGTCGCGGCTGGTCTCCGGGCTGACCGCGCACGACCTCGAGGTCGTCGTGCAGCAGCGGGCCGCGGTCGCCGCGCTCACCGCGAAGGCGTCGCCGGCAACGGCCAACCTCGCCTGGCACCTCAACGGCCCGACCAACATCGGCGGGCGGGTCGTCGACCTCGCGCTCGATCCGAAGCGGGTCGGCACGGTGTACGTCGCGACCGCCGGCGGTGGTTTGTGGCGGACGACCGACAGCAGCCGGTTCACCTCGGTCTGGCCGGCCGGCAACGTGCAGTCGCTCGGTGCGGTCGCGATCGCCCCCGACGGCACGCTCTACGTCGGCACCGGCGAGACCAATCCCGGCGGCGGCAGCATCACCTACGGCGGTGACGGCGTCTACCGCTCGACCGACGGCGGCAAGACGTGGCACAACATGGGGCTCCGGCACTCGTCAACGATCGCCCGGCTGGTCGTCGATCCGACGAATCGCAACCGCGTCTACGCCGCCGTGTCCGGAAACCTCTACGTCCCAGGCGGGGAGCGCGGGCTGTACGTCAGCGACAACCGCGGCGCGACCTGGCGGCAACTGCTCGCGCCGCCGAACGCGACCACCGGCGCGTCCGACGTCGCAGTCGACCCGAAGGACCCGCGCCGGATCTTCGTCGGCATGTGGGACCACACCCGGTCGCCCGATGTACGCACCTACACCGGCATGGGATCCGGTCTCTGGATGACGACCGACCGGGGCGCGCACTGGACCCAGCTCGGTCCGGCGAACGGCTTGCTGCCGAGCAACCCGGCGAACGGCCGGGTCGGCGTCGCCATCGATCCGCGCAACTCCAAGACCGTGCACATGATCTACGCCAACGATCCGCTCGGGTTGTTTGAGGCGTACTTCGTCTCCCACGACGGCGGCACCACGTGGACCGCGCCGCCGCAGGCACAGAGCGATCTCGCCGACTCGCAATCGACGTACGGCTGGTGGTTCGCGCACATCTGGATCGATCCGTTCGACAGCAACAACGTGTTCCTCGCCGGGCTGGATCTGTGGCGTTCGACCGACGGCGGCTCGTCGTTCAATACGTCGAGCGGCCCGCACTCCGATCAACACATGATGGCGTTTGACCCGCGCCGCAAGGGCCTCGTCTACCTCGGCGACGACGGCGGCTTCTACCGCTCCACGGTCAGCGGTGCGTCGGGCAGTTGGCGCAAGGCGACATACGAGCCGTGGACGCAGTTCGACGGGCTCGACGTGAGCGAGCAGGATCCGTCGCGCATCAGCGGTGGCTTGCAGGACAACGGATCGGTGCGTAGCTGGGGGCGCGACGGCACCGGCCCGTGGGACTCCTACTACGGCGGCGACGGCCAGCAGAACCTGATCAACCCGGCGAACAAGAACAACGTTTTCGCCTGCTACCAGTACGGCTCGTGCGCGCGTTCCACCAGCGGTGGCAACGGCATGACTGAGTTCGACCAGGGGACCGTGTCGGACCGGCACAACTACTTCACCCCGATGGCATTCGATCCTCACACGCCGTCGACCGTGTACTACGCCGGCGACGTCGTGAACAAGTCCACCGACGCTGGCTTGACGTGGACACCGATCAGCCCCGACCTCGGCTTGCTCGATCCGGGCACCGAGATCAACCCGCTGTACGCCGCGCATTACGGCACAGTCACGTCGCTCGCGATCAGCCGCAAGGATCCAAACTCGATCTGGGCCGGCACCGACAACGGCCACCTTTGGCACACCACGACCGGCGGCGGTGTCTGGACCCTCGTGTCGGCGAACCTGCCGCCGCGCTGGATCTCGCGGGTGTACGTCGACAGCGGCAACAGCGACACCGTCTACGTCACCTACAGCGGGTTCCGGCAGGGCGACAAGACGCCGTACATCTTCCGGTCCACCGACGGCGGTACGACCTGGCGCAACGTCACCGCGAACCTGCCACAGGCGCCGGTCAACGACGTCACGGTCCTCAACGGCCGGGTGTACGCCGCGACCGATGTCGGTGTGTTCACCAGTTCGATCGGGACACCGAAGTGGTACCTGCTCGGCCACGGCCTGCCGCTGGTGCCGGTGACCCACCTGCGTTACGTCGGCAAGAACCACACGCTGTACGTGTCGACCTTCGGCCGTAGCGTCTGGTCCGTCCGGCTCCCGTAGCGCGCCGTGTTCGGCCGTTGCCCCGACTGACTTTGCTCGACATTCGCTGCTGCGGCCGGCCTGGCTGAGCGTGCCTGCGCGCCGCGCACTAGCGAAAGTCGCGCAAAGTGGTGGCGGTGGGGCGGGAGACGGCCCTGACACAATGGTCGGGTGACCCGCGACGTCGTGCTGCTCGGCTCGACCGGGTCGATCGGTACCCAAGCGCTCGACATCGTCCGGATGGCACCCGACCGGTTCCGGGTCGTCGGGCTCGCAGCCGGCGGTGACCGGCCGGAGCAGCTCGCCGCGCAGGCGATCGAGACCGGCGCCGAGGTCGTCGCGGTCGCCAAGGCGTCGGCGCTGGAGGACGTCCAGCTCGCGCTCTATGCCGAGGCGAAGCGGCGTGGCTACGACCGCGGTGACGTCGCGCTGCCGAAGCTGCTCGCCGGTCCCGACGCGGCGACCGAGGTCGCGGCCTGGCCCGGCGCGGATCTCGTCGTCAACGGCATGACCGGATCGATCGGCCTCGCGCCGACCCTCGCCGCGCTCGACGCCGGGCACACCCTCGCGCTGGCCAACAAGGAGTCGCTGATCGCCGGCGGCCCGCTGGTCACAGCGCGGGCCAAGCCGGGCCAGATCGTGCCGGTCGACTCCGAGCACTCGGCACTCGCGCAGTGCCTGCGGGCCGGCTCCGCCGACGAAGTTGCGCGCCTGATCCTGACCGCGAGCGGCGGCCCGTTCCGTGGTCGCGATCGGGCGAGCCTGTACGACGTGACTGCCGACGAAGCCCTCGCGCACCCGACCTGGGACATGGGGCCGGTCGTCACGCTGAACTCCGCGACGCTAGTCAACAAGGGCCTCGAAGTGATCGAGGCGCATTTCCTGTTCGGCATCGAATACGAGCGGATCGATGTCGTCGTACACCCGCAGTCGGTCGTGCACTCGATGGTCGAGTACGTCGATGGTTCGACGATCGCGCAGGCCAGCCCGCCGGACATGCACCTGCCGATTGCGCTCGCGCTCGCGTGGCCGGATCGGCTGCCCGGCGCGGCCCGTGCGGTCGACTGGAGCCAGGCGTCGTCGTGGGAGTTCCTGCCGCTGGACGGCGATGCGTTCCCGGCCGTCGACCTCTGCCGCGAAGCCGGGCGACGCGGTGGCACCGCGCCCGCCGTGCTGAACGCCGCCAACGAAGAGATGGTCGCGGCATTCCTGGCCGGCCGGGTCGCGTTCCCCGCGATCGTCGACACGGTTGCGCGCGTGGTCGCCGAACATGACCTCGTCGCGGACCCCGATCTCGCCGCGGTCCTCGACGCCGAGACGTGGGCGCGCCGCCGTACCGCAGAGATCTTGGCGGTGCAGTGAGCACCCTCGGTGTCGTCGGCGCGATCGTCGTACTCGTCGCCTCGATCATGTTGCACGAGGCTGGCCACTTCCTCACCGCCAAGCACTACGGGATGAAGGCGACTCGCTTCTTTCTCGGCTTCGGGCCGACGCTGTGGTCGTTCCGTCGCGGCGAGACCGAGTACGGCGTGAAGGCGATCCCCGCCGGTGGGTTCGTGAAGATCGTCGGGATGACACCGCTCGAGGACCTCGAGCCCGGTGACGAAGGTCGCGCGTTCTACCTGTACCCGGCGCGCCAGCGCGCGGTCGTGCTGTCCGCCGGCTCGATCATCCATATCGTCATCGCGCTGTTGCTTACGTATCTCGTGCTGGTGTTCGTCGGCGACTTCGGTGCCGGCCGGACCGCTGTCGTCGTCGCCGACGTACCGAAGTGCGTGGTCAGCGACGTGAACCAGAAGGGTTGCCTGCCGACGGATCCGGCCAGCCCGTCACTCGGCGTGCTGCAGCAGGGCGACAAGCTCGTGTCGGTCGACGGCGCGGACGTCACCGCTACCAACGGTCTCGCGTCGCACCTGCACGCCGGTCAGCCGGTCACCCTCGACGTCGTCCGGCACGGCCGGCACGTCAGCGTCACGCTGACCCCGATCGAGGTGACGGCGACCGACAAGGGCAAGACGAAGTCGGTCGCGCGCATCGGGATCAACCTCGTCGCGCAGAACGATCCGCCGTCGGTGAGCGCGGCGTCCGCCGTACCGAAGACCTTTACGACGATGGGCGAGTACCTCAGCGAGACGGTGCAAGGACTCGGCCGGATCCCGGCGACGATCGGTGATGTGTTGTCCGGCCGGCAGCGCGGGCCCAACGACGTCGGCAGTGTCGTCGGCGCGGCCCGGGTCAGCGGCCAGGTCGCGGGTGACACCGGGCTACCGGTGTCGGTGCGGTTGGGCGAGTTCCTGCTGCTGATGGCCGGGCTGAACTTCTTCATCGGCGTGTTCAACATGCTGCCGCTGCTGCCGCTCGACGGCGGGCATGTCGCGATCCTCGCGTTCGAGGAAGGCCGCTCGCGGCTCTACCGCGTGATCGGCCGGCGCGATCCCGGTCGCGTGGACCTCAACAAGGTGATGCCGTTCACCTACGCTGTATTCGTGGCGATCGTCGCGATGTCCGCGATCCTGCTGTACGCCGACATCTTCCGGCCCATCAATCTCAACGGCTGACCGGAAGCCGGAAGGAAGCCGACACCATGACTGCGGTCTCGCTGGGAATGCCGGAAGTCCCACCGGCTCCACTGGCGCCGCGCCGCCTCACGAGGCAGATCGATGTCGGCGGGGTACCGGTCGGCGGCGGCGCGCCGGTGTCGGTGCAGTCCATGACGACGACGCTGACCGCCGACGTCAACGCGACGTTGCAGCAGATCGCCGAACTCACCGCATCCGGGTGCCAGATCGTGCGGGTCGCGTGCCCGAGTCAGGACGACGCCGACGCGCTGGCGGAGATCGCGAAGCACTCGCAGATCCCGGTGATCGCAGACATCCACTTCCAGCCGAAGTACGTGTTCGCCGCGATCGACGCGGGCTGCGCGGCGGTGCGGGTCAACCCCGGCAACATCAAGCAGTTCGACGACAAGGTGAAAGAGATCGCGCAGGCCGCAGGTGCGGCCGGCGTACCGATCCGGATCGGCGTCAACGCGGGATCGCTCGACAAGCGGCTGCTGGAGAAGTACGGCAAAGCGACACCGGAAGCCTTGGTCGAAAGTGCGCTGTGGGAGTGCTCGCTGTTCGAGGAGCACGGGTTCCGCGACATCAAGATCTCGGTGAAGCACCACGATCCCGTCGTGATGGTCCAGGCCTACCGGTTGCTGTCGCAGCAGTGCGACTACCCGCTGCACCTCGGCGTCACCGAGGCCGGTCCGACGTTCCAGGGCACGATCAAGTCGGCGGTCGCGTTCGGTGCGTTGCTGGCCGAAGGCATCGGCGACACGATCCGCGTCTCGCTGTCCGCGCCGCCGGTCGAAGAGGTCAAGGTCGGCATCGCGATCCTCGAATCGCTCGGCCTGCGGGAACGCCGGTTGGAGATCGTCTCCTGCCCGTCGTGCGGTCGCGCGCAGGTCGACGTCTACACCCTCGCCGAGCGGGTGCAGGCCGGCCTCGAAGGGCTCACCGTTCCGTTGCGAGTCGCCGTCATGGGCTGTGTTGTCAATGGTCCCGGGGAAGCGCGCGAGGCCGACCTCGGCGTCGCGTCCGGCAACGGCAAAGGGCAGATCTTCGTCAAGGGCGAGGTGGTGAAGACCGTGCCGGAGGCGCTCATCGTCGAGACGCTCGTCGAAGAAGCGATGCGGATCGCCGAGGAGATGGAAGCAGCCGGCGCCGCGTCCGGCGAGCCGGTCGTCGCGGTCTCCTGACTGCCCAGGCATCGTCGACCAGTGCGCACTTCGGCCGCGGTCCGCGTTCTCGACGACCGCGATGTGCCCGAGGTGCTGGAGATCCTCGCCCGCGACCCCGTTACCAACGTCTTCGTCCTGTCCCGGGTCGAAGCCGCCGGCCTCGATCCGTGGCGGCTCGGCGCCGAGATGTGGGGCCACGTGGTCGACGGCCATCTCGTCGGGCTCTGTTACGCCGGCGCGAACTTCGTCCCCGTCAGCGCCGATGCGGCGAGCACCGCGGTGTTCACCGATCGGGCTCGCCGGCACGGCCGCCGGTGCTCGTCGATCGTCGGTCCGCATGACTTGGTCGAGCCGATGTGGCGCCGGCTCGAACCGGCGTGGGGGCCGGCCCGCGACGTACGGCCGGACCAGCCGCTCATGGTGACGACGCGACCCCCCGCGGTGCCGGCGGACCCGTGGGTACGGCGGGTGCAGCCGGGCGAGATCGACGTACTGCTGCCGGCCAGCATCGCGATGTTCACCGAGGAGGTGGGTGTCTCGCCGGTCGCGGCCGACGGCGGCGCGCTCTACCGGTCCCGGGTGAACGAACTGATCCAGCTCGGCCGCTCGTTCGCCCGGATCGAGGACGGCCGGGTGGTGTTCAAGGCAGAGGTCGGCGCGGTGACCGCGGCGGCCTGCCAGATCCAGGGCGTCTGGGTCGACCCGGAGCTGCGCGGCCAGGGCCTGTCGATCGCCGGGATGGCCGCGGTCGTTGACGAGTGCCTGCGCACGATCGCGCCCGCGGTCAGCTTGTACGTCAACGACTACAACACCGCGGCCCGGCGTACGTACGAGCGAGTTGGCTTCTCCACGATCGGCACCTTTATGTCCGTGCTGTTCTGACCCTGCTCTCGGTAACCTGACCCGCATGGTCACCCGGATGTCGCAGCTGTTCCTCCGTACCCTTCGCGAGGATCCGGCCGACGCCGAGGTGCCGTCGCACCGGCTGCTCGTCCGCGCCGGCTACATCCGCCGGACCGCGCCGGGCATCTACACGTGGCTGCCACTCGGCAAGCGGATGCTCGAAGCGGTCAGCCAGATCGTCCGCGAGGAGATGGATCGGATCGGCGCGCAGGAGGTGCTGTTCCCCGCGCTGCTGCCGAAGGAGCTGTACGAGACCAGCGGCCGGTGGA
The DNA here is from genome assembly GCA_030840585.1 of Frankiaceae bacterium. Taxonomy (GTDB): domain Bacteria; phylum Actinomycetota; class Actinomycetes; order JAFAQI01; family JAFAQI01; genus BP-197. Next base: position 19,352 of record JAVEEG010000266.1, read on the forward strand.
CCGAGTACGGCGACACGTTGTTCCGGTTGCACGACCGCAAGGGTGCCGACTACCTGCTCGGCCCGACCCACGAGGAACTGTTCACCACACTGGTGAAGGGCGAGTTCTCGTCCTACCGCGACTACCCGGTGACGCTGTACCAGATCCAGACGAAGTACCGCGACGAGGCGCGGCCGCGCGCGGGCCTGCTGCGCGGTCGCGAGTTCGTGATGAAGGACTCGTACTCGTTCGACCTCGACGACGAGGGCCTGCAGCGTTCGTACGACGCGCACCGGGTCGCCTATCAACGCACGTTCGAGCGCCTGGGTCTCGACTACCGGATCGCGTTCGCGGTGTCCGGCGCGATGGGTGGTTCGGCGAGCGAGGAGTTCCTCGCACCGGCGGAGTACGGCGAGGACACGTTCGTGCAGTGCACGTCGTGCGACTACACCGCGAACACCGAAGCGGTCGAGATCGCGGTGCCGGCTAAGCAGGATCCGTCCGCGCACCCGGCGTCGCAGGTGCTTGACACTCCCGATACGCCGACCATCGACACGTTGGTCGCGCGGCTCAACGACATGGGGCTCGGCAAGACGTTCACCGGTGCGGACACGTTGAAGAACGTCGTACTGAAGACGCGCGCACCCGGCGGTGACTGGGAACTGCTGATCGTCGGGGTGCCGGGCGATCGCGAGGTCGATCTCAAGCGGGTCGCGGGCCAGCTCGAGCCGACCGAGGTGTCGCAGGCCGAGCCGGCGGACTTCGACCGGTGGCCCGAGTTGCGTCGCGGCTACATCGGTCCGCAACAACTCGCGACGATCGGCGTCAAGTACCTCGTCGACCCGCTCGTCGTACCGGGCAGCGCCTGGGTCACCGGTGCGAACGAAGACGACAAGCACGCGGCCTTCGTCGTACGCGGTCGCGACTTCGAGCCCAGCGGAGAGATCGGTGCGGTCGAGATCCGCGACGGCGATCGGTGCGCGCGTTGCGGCAGCACGTTGCGGATCGCGCGCGGGATCGAGATCGGGCACATCTTCCAGTTGGGGCGCAAGTACGCCAACGCGTTCGGTCTCGACGCGCAAGGTCCAGACGGCGAAGCGATCCGGATCACGATGGGCTCGTACGGCATCGGCGTCTCCCGCGCCGTCGCCGCGGTTGCCGAGCAGACCGCGGACGCGTCCGGCCTGTGCTGGCCCGCATCGATCGCGCCCTACGACGTGCATCTCGTGCCGGTCGGTAAAGGCGACGAGCAGTTGAACGCGGCGGCGCAACTGGCCGGCGAGTTCGAGGCGGCCGGGTTGCGGGTGTTGCTCGACGACCGCAACGCGACCGCGGGGGAGAAGTTCGCCGACGCCGACCTGCTCGGGATGCCGACGATCGTCGTCGTCGGCAAGGCGCTGGCCGACGGCAACGTCGAGGTGAAGGATCGGCGTACCGGTGAACGCCGGGTGGTCCCGCTGCCGCACGTGGTCGCCGAGCTCGCGGGGTGAGCTCGGCCAGCCTCATTCGGGCCGTCCTGTTCGACTGGGGCGGAACGCTGACGACGTTCCACTCCGTCGACATGCTCGACGCCTGGAAGGTCGCGGCGTCGGTGCTCGCACCCGAAGATGTTGACCGGGTCGCGGCGGCGTTGCTCGCGGCCGAGCAAGAGGTGTGGGCGCGCACCACGAGCACGTTGCGCAGCGCGACGACGGCGGAAGTGTTGCGCACCGCGAGTGCGGCCGTGAACCTGCCGATCGACGAGGTGCTGCACGACCGCGCGGTCGCGTCCTACCTCGACCATTGGGCACCGACGACGGTCGCGCGGGCCGAGGCTCGCGAGACGTTGCACGCGCTGCGATCGCGCGGCCTGCGTACCGGACTGCTGTCCAACACGCACTGGCCGCGCGATCAGCACGAGTCGTGGCTGGCTCGCGACGGACTGCTCGACCTGCTCGACGCGCGGGTCTACACCAGCGACCTCGACGTGGTGAAGCCGCACGAGGACGCGTTCCGCGCGCTGCTCGACGCGGTGGGTGTCGACGCGGCCGAGGCGGTGTTCGTCGGCGACCGGCTGTGGGACGACGTGTATGGCGCGGCCCGGCTCGGCATGCGCACCGTCTGGATCCGCAACGACGAAGTGCCGCCGTACGACGTAGAGCCCGACGCGGTAGTGGACACGCTGGCCGAGCTGGTCACCCTGCCCATGATCATCGCCGCTACCGCGACCTCTATGCCGCGCTGACGGCGCAACTGAGTCAGGGCTGACCGGGTAGCGCCGGCTCGGCCGCCGCCGCGGCGCCAGCCCACTTGGCGGCCCTGACCGCCGCCACCGCTAGCCACTGCACGCCGAGCTTGCGCACGGCGTCGCCCGGCGCAGCCGCGGCGACCAGGTCCCAGGCCGCGCCCTCGGCGGCATGTTCCAGCCGGAGGCACAACGCGACCGCCGCCGCGGCGTCGGTGACTGGGCTCGGCGGCAGGTACCCCGGCGCGGCCAATGCCGGGTCCTGACCGCGCCGGCGCAACAGATCGGCTAGCCGGTCCCGCCGCGACTCCGCATCGGTCAAGGCGGCCAGTACGGCGGCGTAGCGCGGCCCGGACAGGTGCGCCGCCGCTAGCCCGTAGCCGTACACGGCCTGATGCTCGACCGACAGCGCGGCCTGCAACGCGTCGTCGATCGTCATGGCCGGGCGAGGTGGGCGGCGGCGATGCTCGCGAGCGTCGCCGCGACCTGACCGGAGTGCGCGCCGATCGCGGCCGCTTGCAGCTTCACCGCCGACGAGTGCAGCAAGCCGGTGGCCGGCGAGGACGGCGGCAGGACCGTCGGCGGCGTACCGCCCAGCGCGCGCAGGTGCGCGAGATGCGCGTCACGGGCCGGGCCGTCGGAGGCCAGCACCAACCGCAGTTCGGTATCGCGAGCGGATGCGAGCGCGGCCGCGTCGGGATCCGGCGCCGGGCGCGGCTTGTCCCGGCAGGCGACGGCGGCGGCACTGACCGGCACCGCGGCCAGGAACGTGCGCCGGCTCACGGTCATCGAAACCGAGTCTTTCACGGCGTTCGACTATCCTTCGACCGGAAGCACGAGGCAGGGCCACAAGAGAAGAGCGGGAGGTGCGGATGTCGTCAGCCGTCTCCCGTGACCGGGTCCGGGACGTCCTCGCTCCCGTCGTATCCGCGGCTGGCTTCGACCTCGAAGATGTCGCCGTCACCACCGCCGGCCGCCGCCACGTCGTAAAGGTCGTGGTCGACCGTGACGGTGGCCTCGACCTCGACGCCGTCGCCGAGGTGTCCCGGGTCGTCGCCGCCGCGCTCGACGACAGCGCCGCCACCGGCGATGCGCCGTACACCCTTGAAGTCACGTCACCCGGGGTGGACCGGCCGCTGACCGAGCCGCGGCATTGGCGCCGCGCCCGCGGCCGGCTGGTCAAGACCGGCAGCGTCACCGGACGCGTCCTCGACGCCGACGACGACCGCGTGCGGTTCGAGCTCGACGGCGGCGAGACCCGTGAGATCCCGTACGCCGATCTCGGCGCCGGCAAGGTGCAGGTCGAGTTCTCGTGAACATCGACGTCGCCGCGCTGCGCAGCTTGGTCCGGGAGAAGGATGTCTCCTTCGACACCGTCGTCGAAGCGATCGAGTCCGCGTTGCTCGCGGCGTACAGCCACACCGAGGGCGCGGCCCCGCACGCACGCGTCCAGCTCGACCGCAAGACCGGCGAGGTACGGGTGTACGCGCAGGAGATCGACGAGTCGGGCGAGACCGCGCGCGAGTGGGACGACACCCCGAACGACTTCGGCCGGGTGGCCGCGATGACGGCCAAGCAGGTCATCATGAGCCGGCTGCGCGACGCGCACCAGGAATCGACGTACGGCGAATGGTCCGGCAAGGAAGGCGACGTCGTCAGCGGTGTCGTCCAGGCGCATGCGGGGGTGCGCGCCGACGGGCCGGTGTTCGTCGACCTCGGCGGTGGCGTCGAGGCCGTGCTGCCGCCGGCCGAGCAGGTGCCGGGCGAAAACTACGTGCACGGCGAGCGGCTGCGCTGCCTAGTGGTGCAGGTGCACCGCGGCATGCGCGGCCCGCAGATCACGCTGTCGCGCAGCCACCCCAATCTGGTGAAGAAGCTGTTCGCGATGGAGGTACCCGAGATCGCCGACGGCTCGGTCGAGATCGCGGCGATCGCGCGCGAGGCCGGCCACCGGACCAAGATCGCGGTCACCTCGAAGGTGCCGACGGTACGGGCGAAAGGCGCGTGCATCGGCCCGCTCGGCGCCCGGGCGCGAGCGGTGATGAACGAGCTGCACGGCGAGAAGATCGACATCGTCGACTGGCACGCCGACCCGGCCGAGTTTCTGGCCGAGGCGTTGCAGCCGGCCAAGGTGACCTCGGTGACGGTGATGGATGCGGCCGCCCGGGCGGCCCGGGTCGTCGTACCCGACTATCAGCTCTCGCTCGCGATCGGCCGGGAGGGGCAGAACGCCCGGCTGGCCGCCCGGCTGACCGGATGGCGGATCGACATCCGCAGCGACGCCGCCCCCGCCGACCCACCACCGGCCGACGCCGAAGACCCGCCACTTCGGAGGCCTGGCGACCACGACACGCCGTAAAACAGCCCCGAAAATGGTCACCAGCCCTCCGAAGTGGTGGCTCGGGCGGGCGGGCGCGGTGGGCGCCAAGTCGCGACACGCCCGGGCGCGGGGCTAGACTCTCTCGGTGACGAGGCGGGCCGTCCCCGTGCGCACCTGTGTGGGATGCCGGGAGCGGAGCGCCAAGTCCGACCTGCTGCGCATCGTGGCTGAACCACCCAACGCGGCCGGAGCGTCAGGAACTCTGACGCCCGACCCGCGAGGCCGGATGCCGGGCCGGGGTGCGCACCTGCATCCCGACCCCGAGTGCCTCGCACTCGCCGAGCGGCGGCGGGCCTTCGGCCGGGCACTACGGGCCGACGGACCGCTCGACGCGACCGCGGTGCAGGCATGGATCGAGGCGCACCAGGCCGAACATGCACCAGCCAACCCCGAGAGGGCGGACCTCAGCGATGAGCGCTCGATGAGCCAGCACCGATGAGTAACACCGTGCACTGACAACGGCTTGCGGCAACACCCGCGGGCCACCGAAGGAGAGTTCGTGGCCAAGGAGCGGGTATCCGCGCTTGCGAAGCAGGTCGGCAAGACGTCAAAAGAGCTCATTGACTGGCTCAACAACAACGGCGAGTACGTCAAGACTCCCTCCTCGACCGTCGAGGCCCCGGTTGTCGCGAAGGTGTTCGCCGCCTTCCCGAAGGTCGAGGTAGCCGGCGGCGACGGTGCCGCCGCACCGGCCAAGAAGACCGCGGCCAAGAAGGCCGCCGCTGCCGCCGTTCCCGCAGCCCCCGAGCCGGTCGAGGCGGCGCCCGCGCCAACCAGCGTCGACACCCCGCTCGAGACCGTGTTCCCGCCGGTCGAGCCGGTGCCGGTGCGCCTGGATGAAGACGAAGAGCCCGCGGCCGCCGCCGGCCCGATGGCGCCCCGCCCCGCGGCCCCGCGCCCCGGCGTCCCGCGACCCGGCAACAACCCCTTCACAACTCGCGACCCGGTTCCCCGCGCGGCCCCGCGTCCCGGCGTACCCGGCGGGATGCCGCCGCGGCCCGGCATGCCGCCGCGCCCCGGCCCCGGCATGATGCCGCCGCGGCCCGGCGGGGTCGGGCGAGCCGGTGGCCCAGGTGCCGGTCGTCCGGGTGCTCCCGGCGCTGGCCGTCCCGGCGGTGGCGGTTTCGGCGCACGACCCGGCGGCCCCGGTGCCGGTCGCGGCGCGGGTGGCCCGACCGGTGGCGGTTACGGCGGCGCCGGCCGGCCCGGCGGTGGCGGTCCCGGTGGGCCCGGTGGCGTCGGTGCACCAGGCCGTCCCGGTGGTTTCGGTGGGCGTCCCGGCGGTGGCCCCGGCGGTCGTGGCCGCGGTGCTCCGACCCAGGGCGCGTTCGGTCGTGGCCCCGGTGGCCGGCCGACTCGTGGCCGCAAGTCGAAGAAGCAGCGGCGTCAAGAGTTCGACAACATGCAGGCGCCGACGATCGGCGGCGTGCAGGTCCCGCGCGGCAGCGGTGAGGTCATCCGGCTGCCCCGTGGCGCCAGCCTCGCTGACTTCGCCGACCGGATCGGCGCGAACCCGGCGTCGCTCGTGCAGGTCGTGTTCACCCAGATGGGCGAGATGGTGACGGCGACCCAGTCGGCTCCGGAGGAGACGCTGCAGCTGCTCGGCACCGAGCTCGGCTACGACGTGAAAATCGTTACGCCGGAGGAGGAAGACGCCGAGATCCTGGCCCGCTTCGACCTCGAGTTCGACGCGGACGAAGACGAGGAAGACCTCGTCGCGCGGCCGCCGGTCGTCACGGTCATGGGTCACGTCGACCACGGCAAGACGAAGCTGCTCGATGCCATTCGTTCGGCCAACGTGCAGGCGCGCGAAGCCGG
>JAVEEG010000015.1 GCA_030840585.1 Frankiaceae bacterium
CGACTGGAATTGGGGCGACGGCGAGAGCAGCGGCTGGATCACCGACCCCGGCGACACCTATCCGCGCGGCACCGTGACCCACACGTACGCGACCGGCACCATTGCACGCGGCACTCTGACCACCCGCTGGGGCGGCAGCTACACGATCACGGTCGCCGGCCGCACCTTCGGCCCGTACAACGCCATCGGCACGGTCACCCGTACCCAGCCGTACACCCTCACGGTGTACACCGCGCGCAGCCAACTGGTGAGCCATCCATAAGTTGACCTACTCCGGCGCGGCCTCCGCGTCGCGTGCCGCGCACGGCATCGTCTCGCCCGACGCGCGGAACCGCAGCGCCGCTACGACGACCTGCGCGATCGCGGCGATCACCAGCAGCCACCCAGCCCACCGCAAGCCGACGCTGAAACCGGTACCGCTCGCCGACGGCAGGTTGAAGCTCTTGATCACCAGCAGCAACCCGCCGACCACATCCAGCGCGAACACGACGATGGCCCACGACACGCGTAGCTCCGGCAGCTTCGTCTCGCTCAGCAACTCCGTCGCGACGATCGCCGTCGCGATGAGCATGAGGATCAGACCCAGCGCCGCCCAGCCGTGCCACGCGTTCGTCGACCACGCCCTGCTGACGTGCGTGCCGAGGATGTTCGCCGACACGTCGCCGCCGTACCACGGCAGGAACGACAGAATCAGGATGAGCACTCCGAGGCCGAGGAACGCTTGGTCCCGTCGTGGCATGTCAGCCAAGTCGATCCCTGCCATCTCAACCCCCTACGCATCGACGGCCCCGTGTCGGTTCAAATCCTCCGCCTGCGACAACCGGAGCGCAAGCCGCCACACCTACTCGTCGAGGTAGTCGCGCAACCGTTGAGATCGGGACGGGTGCCGCAGTTTCGACAACGTCTTCGATTCGATTTGCCGGATGCGCTCGCGAGTGACGCCGAACTCGCGGCCTACTTCCTCCAGCGTCCGCGCGTGCCCGTCGGTCAACCCGAACCGCAGCTGGATGACCTTCTTCTCCCGCTCCGACAACGTGTGCAGGATCGCGTCGAGCTGCTCTTGCAACAAGATGAACGAGGCCGCGTCGATCGGCACGATCGCGTCGCTGTCCTCGATGAAGTCACCGAGGTTGGAGTCTTCCTCTTCGCCGATCGGCGTCTCCAGCGACACCGGCTCCTGCGCAAGCTTCTGGATCTCGCGCACCCGCTCGGTCGGCAACTCCATCTGCGCGCCGATCTCCTCCGGCGTCGGCTCGCGGCCGAGGTCCTGCAACATTTGCCGCTGTACCCGCAGCAGCTTGTTGATCGTCTCGACCATGTGCACCGGAATGCGAATCGTCCGCGCCTGATCCGCGATCGCGCGGGTGATCGCCTGCCGGATCCACCATGTCGCGTACGTCGAGAACTTGTAGCCCTTCGTGTAGTCGAACTTCTCGACCGCACGGATCAGACCGAGGTTGCCCTCTTGGATCAGATCGAGGAACAACATGCCGCGACCGACGTAACGCTTCGCGATCGACACGACCAACCGCAAGTTGGCCTCGATCAATCGCTTCTTAGCGAACTGGCCGTCGCGTTCGACCTGTTCGAGTTCACGTTCCAGCCCGACCGGCAGGTCGCGCACGGTCGTCAACTTCTCCGATGCGAATAGCCCCGCCTCGACCCGCTTCGCCAGGTCGACCTCTTCGGCGGCCGACAGCAACGGGACCCGACCGATCTCCTTGAGGTACATCCGCACCGGGTCGCTGGTCGCCGCCGCCTTGGCCGCGGCCGCCTCGCCCTCGGCGGTTTTCGCCGCCGCTTCGTCCTCGTCGTCCTCGTCGGCGCCATCGACGATCTGTACGCCCTGCTCCCCCAGCATTCGCAGTACGACGTCCATCGACTCGGGCGGCAACTCGGCGGCAATCAGCGCCGCCGTCACGTCTTCGGACGAGACGAAGCCGGCGAGTTTGCCTTGCTCGAGCAACTCGCGGACCTCGGCAACCTGCGCCTCGGCTGGCGGCGCAGCCGGCGTCGTCACACCCTCAGTGTGCCCCACATTCAGATGGCACCCACGCCCCGCTCGCGCAGCGCCTTCTTCCGCTGCTCCAGCACGATCAATTCACCGAAGGCGCGGTTGTACTCGATCGCCTGGTCGACCGGATTGAGCCGCTGCAACCGGCCCTTGAGTTCCTGGATCTGGCGGGTCAGCGCCATCTCTTCCAACCGCGCGACCAGCGACGACGCGTACCGCTGATCCTCCTCGTCGACGGTCTGCAGCGGCTCGACCGCGAGCTCGGTCACGAGATCCCGTACGGCGTCGGTCTCCACCGCGTCGCGCACGCGCGTCACCCACTCGTTGCCGCCGACAGCGGTCGCCGTACCACCGGCCTTCGCCACGCCCGCGCGGACCGCCGCGTACGCCGGCGCGGTGAATACGACGGTGTCCAGCGCGTCGAACTCCGGCCCCAGCATCACCGGGCGCTGTACGGCGAGCTTCATCACCTCGCGCTCTACGATGAGCCCCGGGTCGCGCGGGTCCGGGCGGGCCGGAGCCGCGGGGCGCCGCCGAGCACGTTCTCCGGACTCGGACTGCGGCGCGGCGCCACCGCGCACCCGGGCGAGCACGGCCTGCTCGTCCATGCCGAGCCATCCGGCCAGCCGGCGCGCGTACTCGTCGCGCAGCGACCAGTCCTTCAGCGTCGCGACCACCGGCGCGGCGGCCGCCAGCGCGGACACCCGGCCCTCCGGGATCTCGAGGTCGAAGCGCGCGAGCGCTGAGCGGATCGCGAACTCAGCGAGTGGCACGTGCGACGCGATCAGGTCGCGCACCGCGAGGTCGCCGCGTTGCTGGCGCAGCTCGCACGGGTCGAGCCCGTCCGGCTGCACCGCGACGAACAGTTGCGTGACGAACCGCTGGTCGTCGTCGAACGCCTTCAACGCCGCCTTCTGCCCGGCGTCGTCGCCGTCGAAGGTGAACACGACGCGGCCGCGGAACTCGTCCTGATCCATCAACAGCCGCCGCAACACTTGCACGTGCTCGGGGCCGAACGCCGTACCGCAGGTCGCCACCGCGGTCGTCTCCCCGGCGAGATGGCACGCCATCACGTCGGTGTAGCCCTCGACCACGACCGCCTTGTAGCGGGTCGCGATGTCGTTCTTCGCGAGGTCCACGCCGTAGAGAACCTGGCTCTTCTTGTACAGCGGCGTCTCGGGAGTGTTCAGGTACTTGGGGCCGGTGTCGTCCTCGCGCAGCCGCCGCGCGCCGAAGCCGATCACGTCGCCTTTCATGTCGCGAATCGGCCAGACGAGCCGGCCGCGGAACCGGTCGTACGGCGTGCCCCGCTGGCCCTGGGACGCGAGCCCGCCGGCGAGCATCTCCTCGTTGGTGAAGCCCTTGGCGCGAAGGTGCGTGGTCAGGCCTTCCCAGCCGGTCGGCGCGTAGCCGACGCCGAAGTGCGACCACGCGGTCTCGTCGAAGCCGCGCTCGCGCAGGAACGCGCGACCGATCTCGGCCTCGGGCGATTCGTGCAGTTGCGCGACGTAGTACGCCGCCGCGTCGCGGTGCGCGTCGAGCAGCCGTTGCCGCTGCGAGCCCTGCTGTCGCGGCGCGGCGCTGCCCTGCTCGTACGTGACCTCGACGCCGGCCTTGCGCGCGAGCACCTCGACCGCTTCGGTGAACGACAGGTGCTCGAGCTCGCGGACGAAGGTGATCGCATCGCCGCTGGCCGAACAGCCGAAGCACTTGTAGAAGCCGAGCGCGGCGTTGACGTTGAACGACGGCGTCTTCTCGTCGTGGAAGGGGCACAGGCCCTTGAGCCGCCCGGCACCGGCCGGCCGCAAGGCGACGTAGTCGGAGACGACCTGGTCGAGCGGCAGCCGCTCGCGGATCGCGACAATAACGTCTTCGCGGATCCGACCGGTCACGCTCACCTCCTCGCCGCACGCTGACTCACGGCGAGGGGAAGGACCGCCGGGCTCAGTGTAAGGTCTCCGCCGCAACGCCGCGGCCCGACGCCAAGATCATCGCCACCTGCGCGAGTTCTATGTCGCGCTGACGGCCACCTAGTGGCACTAGTTTGCCAGTTCGGCGTTCGCTGACGTCCGTTACACCACTGCGTGTACTTCACGGCTTCCGGTGACCGGGCGCCTCCAGACGCTCGACGGCGGGCCGCTTGATCGGAAGCCCGATCACGTTGCCGGCCGCGCAGCCCTGGACATGAAGAACCCGCCTTTCCCGGTCAACGGGAAGGTCGACGCGCGCCTCCTTCGCCAGCCTCGGCCAGACTCATCTACCGTCAAGATGTGGCCTTGGCAGATTGGCAAGCAGCGCGACTAGCCGCCCTCGATCCACCGGACGGATTCACGGGCACGGCGGAGGATTGGCGCGGCCTCGTCGCTTACATGCTCGAGACTCCGCCCGTCGAAATCGACCCATCCGTTGAGGATGCTTGGGAACGATTCGTCGTCGGAGCTGAGAATTCTGCTTGGTTGATGTTCGCACTCGGTAACGACGTGGGCAGTTTGGAGGTCCGGCCCGCCGAAGACGCAAGCCCGTCGCCTGGCCTGGCTGACACCCAAGACTTGTTCGCCCGACTGCAGAACGAGTTGCGCCGGCCTGATGTACGCGCAATGCACCTCGATGTTCAGGCGGCGTTACTGCGTGCAATTGAACGTGCCGCCGATTCGACGTCTGACGTGCGAGATCTGGGCGCGTTAGCTGACGCGTATCTGACACTGCCTGCACCGGACGAACATTCGGGATAATGCCTGAGGTGGTGGATCAGCCGAGCCGCAGGACTATCGGGAAGTGCGACAGGCCGGTGTCGGGCGTCACGAACTCCTCGCCCGCGACCACCCAGCCGTGGCGGGCGTAGAAGCGCAGTGCGGCCGTCCGGGCGTTGGCCCACAGCAGCGGGGCGCCCCCCTCGACGGCCGCCGACACCGCCTCCGCCAGCACCAGGCCGCCGACCCCGGTGCCCTGCCGGGACGGGTCGACCGCCATCCCGCGCAGCCGCCAGGCGGCGGCGTCCGGCGGCGGCGCCGGGCCGGCCCACGGGTCCGGGAACACGGTCGCGCAGCCGACCAGCTCGTCGTCGTCCCACGCCCCGATATGTACGGCGCCCGCGTCCTCGCTGTAGACCGAGTACGTCACTGGCCGGCCCGGCCGCAGCACCGCGTGGCGCAGCGGGAAGATCTCGTCGACCCGCGCCCGCCGGACAACCAAACTCACGCGGCCACCCAGCGCCGGTACCACGCCGCCGCCGACGTGTCGGTCAGCGAGGCGATCTGGTCGACCACGACCCGCAGCCGGGCCGCATCGTCTGGCGCCGAAAGCCACGCCTCCCGCAGCCACGGTTCGAGCGGATCCGGCGCCTTCGCCAGCACCACCGCGGCCAGCGCCTCCAGCTGCTCGCGTTGCAAGCTCTGCAACGCGAGCGTCTCCTCTTGGCGCATCACGTACCGGTGCGCCAGCGCCTTGAGGATCGCGCACTCCGCGCGGGCCCAATCCGGCACCAGCAGGTCGGCGTCGTACCGGGTCAACGGCCCGTCGCCGTACGCCGCCCGCGTCGCCTCGACCGCCGCGACCGAGAGCCTGGCGATCAGTTCGCTGGTCAGCCGCTTGGCCTCGACCACGGCCCGCATCGAGCCATCGAAGCCGCACAGCCACGCGGGCAGCGCAACCAGTCGCTCGACCGCCGCGTCAAGCTCGTCACGGTCCGGGAAGTACGTCGACGCCGCGACGTCAACGATGTCGGTGCGCTCAGCCGCGTCCGCCAGTGCCCCCGGCGGGACCTGCCCGGAGTGCAGGCCGTCTTCGAGGTCGTGCACCGAGTACGCGACATCGTCGGCCCAGTCCATGACTTGTGCTTCCAGGCACCGGCGGTCACCCGGCGCACCCGCGCGGACCCACTCGAAGACCTCGATGTCGTCGGCGTACACGCCGAACTTGGCGGTGCCCTCGCTCCGGGGCCACGGGTACTTCGTCGCCGCATCGAGTGCGGCACGGGTGAGGTTGAGCCCGGCGCTGCGGCCGTCAGCGGAAAGGGTCTTGGCTTCCAGCCGGGTGAGCACCCGCAGGCTCTGCGCGTTGCCCTCGAACCCGCCACAATCGCGCGCCACGAGATCGAGCGCGGCTTCGCCGTTGTGCCCGAACGGCGGGTGGCCGAGGTCGTGCGCGAGGCAGGCGGCGTCGACGAGATCGGGGTCGGCGCCGAGTGCGGCGCCCAGCTCGCGGCCGATCTGCGCGCACTCGAGCGAGTGGGTCAGCCGGGTACGCGGGAAGTCGCTGGTGCCGACGAGTACGACCTGGGTCTTCGCGGCCAGCCGGCGCAAGGCCGCCGAGTGCAGCACCCGGGCGCGATCCCGCTGGAAGTCATCCCGCGGCGCCCCGCCGGCCTTCGGCGGCTCGACCACCCAGCGGGCGCGGTCGTGCTCGTCGTAGGCCATTGCGCCCACCCTAATCGGGCGCTGGTTCCGTGCTAGCCGCGTCTAGCTGATGCGGCGGCG
>JAVEEG010000047.1 GCA_030840585.1 Frankiaceae bacterium
GGCAACTACATCTACCCGGAGGGCTTCGACGCCGACACCGGCGAGTGGAAGCCCGGCTTCGAGGCGCAGCAGGCCGAGTGGGAGGCGCAGTACGCCGCCGCCCAGGCCCGCTGGGAGGCCCACCAGAAGCAGATCGCCGAGGCCCAGGCCGCCGAGGCCGCGGCCGCCGCGGACGAAGGCCAGACGTCCTACACGTCCGAGCCCTCCGCCGCGTCGGACGCCCCGGAGGCTGGCGGCACGCTGGCGAGTGACGAGGCGCTGGCCGAGTTGCGCCGCAAGCTGACCGGCGGCGACGAGCCGGCCGAGGCCGTCGCGGCGGAGTCGTCCGAGGCCGATGCCGATGCCGAGCCGACCGCAGCTGCGGCCGAGGCCACCGTGACCGACTCCGCGCACGAGGCGACCGTTGCCGAGCCGGACGCGGCCGAGGCCACCGACGCCGCTGCCACCGACGCCGGTGCCACCGAGGCCGCTGCCCCCGAGGCCGAGGCCGAGCCGTCCGCCGAGTGAGCAATCGCGCGCATGTTCGCTTCTAGGCGAACCAACGCGCGATTGCCGGGCTGAGCCGGTGCTGCTCGTCGGGCTGACCGGAGGCATCGGTTCCGGCAAGACCGAGGTCGCCCGCCGGTTGGCGGCACTCGGCGCGGTCATCGTGGATGCCGACGCGATCGCGCGCGAGGTCGTCGAGCCCGGGACGTCCGGTCTCGACCAGGTCGTCGCGGCGTTTGGCCCCGGCGTGCTGACCGCCGACGGCCGGCTCGACCGCGACCGGGTAGCCGCGGTCGTCTTTACCGATCCCGACGCCAGGGCCCGGCTCAACGCGATCGTGCACCCGCTGGTCCGCGCCCGCACCGCCGAGCTCGTGATCGCCGCGGCGGACGCCGACCCGCACGCCGTCGTCGTCAACGACGTACCGCTGCTCGTCGAGACCGGCCTGGCCGCGGCCGGCCACTACGACGCGATCGTCGTGGTCGCCGCCGACCCGGCGACCCAGCGGCGCCGGCTGGTCGAGCAACGCGGCATGGCTCCGGCCGACGCCGATGCCCGGATCGCTGCCCAGGCGCCGCTCGCGGACAAGCTCGCCGTAGCCGACTACGTCGTCCGCAACGACGGCGACCTCGACGCGCTCGACGCCCAGGTGGAGCAAGTCTGGGCTCACCTCGCGGCGAGGGCCGGACGGACGATGCGTGCGTAGCATCTTCGGCTCATTCGCTCCGGAACGGGCACGAATCGGGCACCCGCTCACCTAGCGTCACTGCGTGCCGCGACGTACCCAGGATTTCCGCCGCAGCCTCCACAGCCCAGCGCACCGAGCCGTCACCGGCTCGGTCATGCCGACCGCGCTGAGCCAGGCGGTCGCCTTGCTCGCCGTCGGAGCGATCGGGATGATCGCGCTGTCGGCCACCATCGCCGGCACCCGGCTCGCCGCGGACACCGGCTTGGCCCCGCTCGCGGCCCAGACCCGCCCGATCGCCGCGCCGGTCCACCTGCGCGCGGATGTCGTCGAGCACGATGGCGGGCCGGCGGTGGCCGCGCCTGCCCGGCGGCGAGTCGAGCCCGCTCGCCGTACCGCACCGGTCGCTGCCGCATCTATCCATCGTGCGAGCGCGCCGGCGAAGTGGCTACCGAGCGGCACCGGCATGTGGATATACCAGTGGGATCACAGCAACGGTGGACGGCCGACCGCGGTGATGAAGCGGGCCAAGGTCGTCGGCCTCACGCATCTGTTCGTCCGGACCGGCTCCTCGCACGACGGCTTCACCGGCGCCGGGGTGCTGCGCGCCGTGCTTCCAGCGGCCAGCAAGGCGCATCTCAAGGTCATCGCCTGGGACTTCCCGGAGCTCGACCACCCGATCGCCGACGCGCGCCGGCTGGCGAAGGCCGCGCGGTTCGTCGTACACGGTGGTGCTCGAGTGTCTGCAGTTGCCCCTGACATCGAGACTCCTGCCGAGGGAACGAGCAGCAGTCCGCGCGCCGTCCGGATTTACCTGAAAGCGCTGCGCAAGGCACTGCCGGCCAATGTCGCCATCCTCGCGACCGTGCCGTGGCCGTCGTCCGCGCGGGTCGGCCACTACCCGTACGCGACCGTCGCCGCGCACAGCGACGCGCTGCTGCCGATGGCCTACTGGTACAACAACTCGCCGTCCGCGGTGACGGCCGCGTCGGTGAAATACCTGCGCCGGTTCCACCGGCCGGTCATGCCGGTGGGCCAGGGTTACGACGGCCGGCTCGACGTTCCTTACCTGCCGCACAACAACCTGGCGAAGCAGGTCCCGGCGTTCTTCGCCACCGCGCACCGGATGGGCGCCCGCGCGGTCAGCCTGTGGTCGTGGCAGAGCGCGCCGACCGCGACTTGGCGGGCGCTGAAGTCGGCCAGCCGGCTGTTCCCCCGACGCTGATCGGAAATTGTCGGGGCCCCGGCGTACGTTCTAAGCAGCGATGACTACGACAGCGATCCGGCCGCGCGCCGGCACCTTCCGGGTGCAGTCCGACTTCCAGCCTTCCGGTGACCAGCCGACGGCGATCGACGACCTCGCCCGCCGGGTCCGGCGTGGCGACCGCCACACCGTGCTGCTCGGCGCGACCGGCACCGGCAAGTCCGCGACCACCGCCTGGCTGGTCGAGCGGCTGCAGCGGCCGACGCTGGTGATGGCGCCCAACAAGACGCTGGCCGCGCAGCTCGCCAACGAGTTCCGCGAGCTGTTCCCGGAGAACGCGGTCGAATACTTCGTCTCCTACTACGACTACTACCAGCCCGAGGCGTACGTCCCGCAGACCGACAC
>JAVEEG010000347.1 GCA_030840585.1 Frankiaceae bacterium
GTCGACGAGATGTTCGACCAGATCGGACTGCTCGTGCTGGAGGGCGACGCGGCCGGCCTGGCGGCGAAGGTGTCGGAGCTGTCCGCGGTCCCGGAGGGCTGGCCGACGGGCGAGGCGGCAGGTGGCCGAACCACTAGGATCCTGCGGTCGTGAATGCCCTGCCCACCGCCGCAGTCGCGCTCGGAGACGAGATCGAGCGCTTCGGCTCGTACTTCGGCTACGCCGCGATCATCGGCCTCGGCGTGCTGTCGCTGCTGTACTTCGCGCAGGCGCGGGAGGTCCGGCGACTGCGCGAATGGGCCGGCCGCGCGCCCGAGCGCGACGCCGAGCTCGCCCTGCGCGTGCAGTCCGACGCCCAGCGCCGCGTCGTCGCGACGCCGATGGCGCCCGCGACGACGGCCGCCCAGCAGGCCGAGGCCGCGCGCACCGCCGCCGCCGCGGCGCTCTACGCCAAGGTCCCGGCACCGCCGCCGCCGCCCGCGCCGCTCGTCGGCCCGCCCGGGCAGCTCGCGCGGCCGCCGGTCGTTCCTGGCGCGCTGCCGGCGCAGGCGACCGCCCCCGGCACGACCACGCCGGCGCCCGGCACGACCACTTCGGCGCCCGCCGCGACCACGCCGGCGCCCGCCGCGACCACCGGCCCGGGCGCCGTCACGCCGGCGGCGGCTGCCGCGGCTGCCGCCGCGCCGCCCTCGGCGTTCGCCAACGGCGCCGGCGGCCAGGACACGCACGAGTCGCCCGCGGCCAAGCCGGACCCGCTCGAGGGCCCGCTGCCCGTGGCGAGCTTCGACGACGAGGACGACGACGGCGGCTTCGGCTTCTCGCCCGGGCGCACCGGGGCGATCATCGGCGGCGCGGTCGCGGCGGTGCTCGTGGCGGTCGTCCTCATGGTCGCCCTGAACCAGGGCAACGACAGCCCGAGCAAGCCCAACGAGCTCGGCGTCGTCACGCAGCCGGCGGCCGCGTCGCCCGCGTTGCCGGCGCCGAACGGGACGTCGACGAACGCCACGGCGGCGCCGGCCGTCGACCGTCGCGGCACCCGCGTCGCCGTGCTCAACGGGACGACGCAGACGGGCCTGGCCCGCGCGGTCGCCGACCAGGTGGAGAAGGCGCGCTTCACGATCGCCGCCACCGCGACGAACGCCGACCAGGCCGTGCCGACGACGACCGTCGCCTACCGCGACGGCAGCCAGCGCGCGGCGCAGATCGTCGCCCAGGTCATCGGGGTCGGCACCGGCTCCGTCCAGCCCGTCGATGCGAACTCGTCGGCCGCCGCGGACGCCGACGTCGTCGTCATCGTCGGCGCCGACAAAATCGGATAGTGGCCCAGGGGTCGACGTGGCCGGGGCGAATGAGGTCCTGCTCGTGCGCCACGGGGAGACCGACGACAACGCGGCCGCTCGCTTCCAGGGCCGCATCGACACGCCGCTGAACGACCGCGGCCGCGAGCAGTCGCGCGCGCTCGCCGGCGCGCTCGCGGGCGAGGGCCTGCGCGCGCTGTACTCCAGCCCGCTCGCCCGGGCCCGCGAGACGGCCGAGATCGTCGGCGAGCAGCTCGGCCTCGCGCTCGTCCTGGACCCCCGCCTCATGGAGGCCGACGCCGGCGCGTGGTCGGGCATGCTGAGCGCCGACATCATCGCGGCGGACGCCGACGCGTTCGCCGCCTGGCGCGCCCGCCGGCCCGGGTTCCGCTTTCCCGGCGGCGAGTCGGTCGAGGAGCAGGACGCGCGCGTCGCGGCAGCGCTGCTCGACGTCGCCGCCGGGCCGCTGCCGGCGCTCGTCGTGACCCACGGCGGCGCGATCCGCGCCGTCGAGGGGCTCGAGCTCCCGGGCGGGAGCGTCCCCAACTGCGCCCTGTTCCGCGTGCCGGCGCCGCTCCCGACGACGTCGTGAGCGCCGCGCCGCGGATCGCGTTCGCGCTGCTCGTCTGCGCGACGTTCGCGGCGTTCTTCGTCGCTCAGGAGCTCAAGAGCACGCCGCCGCTCGTCCAGCACGTGACGGTCACACCGTTCTTCTCGCCCAACCGCGACGGGCGCTTCGACCGCGCCCGCGCATCGTTCGACCTCAAGCGCACCGACGACGTCACCGTGACGGTCATCGACCGCGCGGGCGACGAGGTCCGCCCGCTGCGCGACAACACGCGGCTGCGCGCCCGCCGCCGCATGCGCCTCGTCTGGGACGGGAAGGACGGCGCCGGGCACACGGTCGCCGACGGGATCTACCGCTTCCGCGTCAACCTGCGCCGCCAGAACCGCGCGGTGCTCCTGCCGCAGAACGTCCGCAAGGACACCAAGCCGCCCGACGTCCTCGTCACGTCGATCGGCCCGCTGCGCGACAAGCTGCCGCGCCCGGAGCTCTTCCCCAACCCGAAGGGCGAGCCGGTCCGCGTCTCCTTCCGGGCCGCGGGCCATCACAAGGAGGTGCTCGTCTACCGCACGGACGTCCGGCCGCTGCGGGCGGTCTTCCCCGCGCCCATCGCCCTCGCCGACGCCGCGCAGCGCTGGACCTGGGACGGGACGGTCGACGGGCGCCGGGTCGCGGCCGGGACCTACGTCGTCGTCGTCCGCGTCCGCGATCAGGCCGGCAACATCGGCTCGTCCGCGCCGATCCCGCCGCGGCTG
>JAVEEG010000058.1 GCA_030840585.1 Frankiaceae bacterium
ACCTCGAGCCCGCCGGCGAAACCACGCCGTCCGGGTGCGCCGAACCGGAAGTAGCCGAGCCGGCCCCAGGTGTCGAACAGCACCGTGAAGACTTCGCCGCGGTTGAACCATTCGGCGCCGAACAGCACCCCGCACACCGCGCAGAAGACGGCGTAGAGCAGCAGTGCGAGCGCGGTGTTCTGCGGCACCGTCGCGGTGAGGTTGAACACCAGCTCGCCGCACGCCATGACGAAGAACAGGACGACCGCCGGCCACCAGCCGAGTCGCTGCGGCCAGCGCAACGGTTCCGGGCTGCCGAGGACTGCTTGCCGCAACCGGCGCGAGTCGGCGAACCGGCTGATCCAGCCGTACGGATTCACTGGTCCGGTCCAGTCGCCGAGGATGCCGACGGTCAGCGGCACCGCGATCCAGATCAGGATCCAGAACGATGTCGGCAGGATGTTCTCGGGTACTTCCTGGTTGCCGAGCAGCCCGCAGGCGATCAACCCGGCGAGTACGACGAAACTCAACGGCGACCACAACATCGACCACCGGCGGCGGTTCGGGATGTCCTCGACATCGGTGCGCTCGGCCTGGCCGGTCCGGCCGGCGACGAGCAAGAACGACACGATGACGACGAGCGCGCCACCCACCACAAAGAGGATGAGCGGGATCGGCAGTTCGTAGCGTTTCCCGAACGCATGGGCCAGGATCCTCATGGTGCGCCGATCATAGGGATTGGCGCTCGTTTGCACCTGAAGGCCGGATGAGGACACGCATCGTCGGCGGCATCGCTTTTGCCTTGTTGCTCGTCGGTGCCCCCGCGGCGTCCGCGCACGCCGTGTTGATCAGCATGACCCCGGCCGCGGGCTCGGTGGTGGCGACCGCGCCCGCGCAGGTGACGTTGCGCTTCCAGGAACCGGTCGACCTCACCCCCGCCGGCGTGCGGGTGTACGACGACCGGTTGCGCCGGGTCGACGACGGCCGCGCCGGCCACCTCACCGGTCATCGCGACACCGTTGGCGTACGGGTGCAACCGAACCTCGGGAGCGGCACGTACACGGTGACGTTTCGCGTCGTGTCCGGCGACTCGCATCCGGTCGCCGGAGCGTTCACGTTCTCGGTCGGCGCGCCCAGCACAGTGCGCGGTTCGGTCGGCGACGTCACCGGCGGCAGCCGCACCGTCGGCCTCGGGCTCGGCGCCGCGCGGTTCGTCGAGTACGCAGGCCTTGCGGTCGGGTTGGGCGGGCTGATCTTCCTCGCCCTCTGGCCGGCCGGCCGGCGCGACCACAGCGCTCGCTACGTCGTCCGCGGCGGGCTGATCGCGTTGTTCGCCGGATCGATCGCCGCCCTGTTCCTGGAAGGGCCGTACGTCGCCGGCACCGGCTGGGGTTCGATCCTCGACGGGCGGACGATGTCGACCGTCGTGACCTCGCACTTCGGCGTCGCGCTGATCATGCGAGTCGTCGTGGTCGGCCTGATCGTCGTGCTCTATCGCGTCTTGCTCGACCGCGGGCCGTACGGCTATCCGATGTCGGTGGCGGGGATCGCGGTCGTGCTCGCGGACACGTTCGCCGATGCCGGCCACTCCTCGATCAACGACAACTACGGGCTGGCGCTGCTGTCCGACGGCGCCCACGTGCTGGCAATGACGACGTGGCTCGGTGGCCTCGTCTTGCTGGTCGCCGTCGTCTTGCGCTGCGACCCGGGCGCGTTACCGGCGCTGTTGCCGCGCTTCTCCCGGGTCGCGCTCGGCTGCATCACGGTGATCGCGGGGACCGGTGCCTATCAGGCGATCCGCAACGTCGGCTACTGGCCGGCGCTGGTGGATACGACGTACGGGCGGTTGATCCTCGCGAAGATCGCCGGGCTGCTGCTCGTCGTCGGGCTGGGCTATCTCGCTCGCCGGTCCGTGCTTCGCGGCACGCTGCCGATCCGCCGCGCATTGATGGCCGAGGTCGCCACCGCCGTCGCCGTCCTCGTCGTGACCTCGGTGCTGGTCGCGACGGTCCCGGGCAAGACCGACTACGCCGCGATCGCCACGACGTTTACAGTCGGTTGATGCCGTTCTCGCACCAGCTGCCACGCGACGCGGTCATGCATGTCGCCGGACACCGCGGCATGGTCGGCAGTGCGGTCTGGCGCCATCTCGAAGCCGAGGGGTTCACCAACCTCGTCGGCCGCACATCGGCGGAGCTCGACCTGCGCGATCGCGGCGCCGTCGACGAGTTCTACGCCGAGACCCGACCGGCGTACGTCGTGCTCGCGGCCGCGAAGGTCGGCGGCATCCTCGCGAACGCGACCCAGCCGGCGGAGTTCCTGTCCGACAACTTGCGGATCCAGGTCAACGTGCTGGACGCGGCGGCCCGCACCGGCGTGAAACGCTTGCTGTTCCTGGGATCTTCGTGCATCTACCCGAAGCTCGCGCCGCAGCCGATCAAGGAGGAATACCTCCTCACCGGGCCGCTCGAGCCGACCAACGACGCGTATGCCATCGCGAAGATCGCCGGCGTGCTGCACGTCCAGGCGTTGCGGCGGGAGCACGGCTGCTCGTTCGTCTCGGCGATGCCGACGAACCTCTACGGCCCGGGCGACAACTACGACCTCGAAACGTCGCACGTGCTGCCGGCGATGATCCGGCGGTTCGACGATGCAGCGGCGATGAAGCAACCGGCGGTCACGTTGTGGGGCAGTGGCACACCACGCCGCGAGTTCCTGCACGTCGACGATCTCGCCCGCGCCTGCCTCGTCCTGCTCGAACGCTACGACGATCCGATGCCGGTGAACGTCGGTGTCGGCACCGACCTGTCGATCCGCGAGCTGGCCGAACTCGTCGCGTCGGTCGTCGGCTACGAAGGACGGCTGGAGTGGGACACCAACAAGCCGGACGGCACGCCGCGCAAGTTGCTCGACGTCTCCCGGCTGCGCGCGCTGGGATGGGAACCGAGCATCGACCTGCGGTCCGGCATCGAGTCGACGGTGACCGACTACCGGTCGATGCGGACCGACCGGCCGGCGAGCTGATCCTCGACCGCCTTCACGTCAGCGTCAGTCATCAGCTTCGCCAACGCGTCCCACTGCGTCGCCGCTTGCCAACCGAGCGTTTCCCTGGCCTTCGACGCGTCCCCGAGCAGGTCGTCGACCTCGGTGGGGCGCAGGTAGTTGCGATCGATCTCGACATGCTCTTCCCAGTCGAGCCCGGCGTGCCGGAACGACGTCTCGACGAAGTCGCGCACCGACGCACCCACCCCGGTCGCGAGCACGTAGTCGGTCGGCGCATCCGCCTGCAGCATCCGAAACATGCCCTCGACGTACTCGGGTGCAAAGCCCCAGTCGCGCCGGGCGTCGAGATTGCCGAGGTAGACCTTCGTCTGCAGCCCGTGCTTGATCCGCGCGACCGCGCGGGTGATCTTGCGGGTCACGAACGTCTCGCCGCGGCGCGGGCTTTCGTGGTTGAACAAGATGCCGTTGACCGCGAACAAGTCATAGGCCTCGCGGTAGTTGACCGTGGCCCAGTAACCGAACACCTTCGCGGCGCCGTACGGCGAGCGCGGATGGAACGGCGTCGTCTCGTTCTGCGGTGGCGGCGTCGAGCCGAACATCTCCGAGCTCGACGCTTGATAGAAGCGAGTGTCGATCCGCGACGCGCGGATCGCCTCGAGCAACCGGATCGTCGCGAGCCCGGTGGCCTCGGCGGTGTACTCCGGGATCTCGAAGCTCACCTTGACGTGGCTCTGCGCGCCGAGGTGGTAGACCTCGTCGGGCGCCACGTCGCGCAACAAGTTGACCAGCGAGACCGAGTCGGTGAGATCGCCGTAGTGCAACA
Organism: Frankiaceae bacterium; assembly: GCA_030840585.1. Taxonomy (GTDB): domain Bacteria; phylum Actinomycetota; class Actinomycetes; order JAFAQI01; family JAFAQI01; genus BP-197. The sequence continues at coordinate 3,806 of JAVEEG010000058.1, forward strand.
ACAACCGGCGGCCGGTGACGTGCGGGTCTTGGTAGATGTCGTCGAGCCGTTCGGTGTTGAACGTCGACGCGCGGCGGATGATGCCGTGCACCTCGTAACCCTTGCCGAGCAACAGTTCGGCGAGATAGGAGCCGTCCTGGCCGGTGATGCCGGTGATCAGGGCGCTCTTCGCCATCAGCCGCTCCACGTTGGCGGGGCAAGGATTCCCGTGCAGTCTGCTTGACTCCACTCTATGCAGACCGACAGCCGGTTCGCCGTGTTGTTCGTCTGCACCGGCAACATCTGCCGGTCACCGACGGCCGAACGCCTGCTCGTGCATCGACTACGTGCCCGGCTCGGCCCGTCGATGCCGTTCGACGTGACGAGTGCGGGCACCGGCGCGTTGGTCGGCGAGCCCATCTACCCGGACGCCGCGCGGCTGCTCACCGACGCCGGTGTCGACGCCGCGCGGTTCGCCGCGCGTGACCTCGGCCGGTCGGTCGCGGAGTCGGCCGACCTGATCCTCGCGATGACGCGCGA
>JAVEEG010000376.1 GCA_030840585.1 Frankiaceae bacterium
GCGAGCAAGGCGGCGCTTGAGCGTGGAGCCGCGCAGCAGCGCGAAGATCGCCGCGCCGTCCGTCGCCGAGACGATCGCGCCGACGAGCAGGCCCTCGAGCGTCCCGAGGTTCAGCACCCACGCGGCGGCGAGGCCCGTGACGAGCGCCGTGAGCAGCGTGCCGAGCAGCGCGAGGCTCAGCGCCGAGCCGAGCACCGGCCGGATCTCCGGCAGGCCGGCGGCGAGGCCGCCCTCGAAGAGAATCAGCGCGAGGGCGATGATCCCGATCGTGCGCGCGAGCTCGTAGTTGCCGAACGCGATGAGGCCGAGGCCGTCCGAGCCGACGGCCATGCCGAGGCCGAGGAACAGCACGAGCCCGGGGATGCGCAGCCGCCCGGCCAGCAGGGACGCCACGAGGCCCAGCGCGAGCAGCGCTCCCGCAGCCAGGATGAACGTCCCCTCGTGTCCCATCGCGGGATCTTGCTACAGCCAGCCCGCGCGGCGCAGGATGCGGTGCAGGCCGGCGCCGAGACCGAACATCACCGCGAGCGACGCCGGATACCCGTACTCCCATCTGAGCTCGGGCATGTGTTCGAAGTTCATCCCGTAGACGCTTGCGACGAACGTCGGGACCGCGACGATCGCCGCCCAGCCCGAGATCTGCTTGACGATGTCGTTCTGGCGCACGGAGATCACCGCGAGGTTCGCCTGCAGGATGCTCGTCAGCAGCTCGCGCTGGGTGGCGACGGCGTCCTCGACGCGCTTGACGTGGTCGGCGACGTCGCGGAAGTGCTCGCGCAGCGTGCCGTCGATCTCCGGATGCTCCTTGGAGACGAGCTCCTCCAGCGGCTGCAGGAGCGGATGGACGGCGCGGTAGAACTCCGCGAGCTCGCGGCGCAGGAAGTAGTTCCGGCGCGTCTGGTCGCTGGGAGCGTCGCCGAAGACCTCGACCTCGACCTCCTCGACGTCGTTCTCGAGGCCGGCCATGACGGGCTCGTAGTCGTCGACGATCTTGTCGATGATCGCCCAGACGGCCGCCGCCGGGCCCTCCTTCAGCAGCTCGGCGTTGTCCTCGAGGCGCTCGCGCGCCGGGCTGAGCTCGCTCGCCTTGCCGTGGCGCACGACGATGACGTAGCCGGCGCCCGTGAAGACGTGCACCTCGCCGAACTCGACCACCTCGACGTCGTCGAGGTAGCGCGCGGTGTGCAGGACGAGGAAGTAGCCGCCGTCGGCGTAGTCCTCGAGCTTCGGGCGCTGGTGGGCCTGCATCGCGTCCTCGACCGCCAGCGGGGGCAGGTCGAAGCGCTCGGCGACGTCGCGCAGCTCCTCCGGGCCGGGGTCGTGCAGCCCGAGCCAGACGAAGCCCTCGTCCTCGTCGCAGCGCCGCGCCGCCTCGTCGAGCGCCAGCGGTTCCTCGTTCTGCCGGCTGCCGTCCTTGTAGTGCGCGCAGTCGACGATCACGCCGACCACGCTACCCGGCTGCGCCGACGCCCTGTGAGCGAAACGGCGCCTGCGGGCGCAGGCCGAAGCGCAGCACGCGCGCGAGCACGAAGAGCGCCGAGCGCTCGCCCCCGGAGGGGTTGATGAGGCCCGAGTCCCAGGTGACGCTCGCCGGCCCGGCATTCCAGTGGTAGATGTAGACGCGCTCGATCTCCGGGTTGGTCGGCAGGATGCGATCGAAGATGTAGCGCGTGACCTCGCCGGCGTGGCGCGGGCCCTCGGGGATGTCGGTCGTGCTGGCGTTGTCGCGGCGGACGAGGCCGCCGGTCTCCGTGAGCCAGATCTTCGCCCCCGGCATCGCGCGGAGGAACCTGCGCAGGCGCACCTGCTTGAAGCGGTTGGCCTCGACGTAGTTGTGCACGCCCCAGAGCTTGGGGACGTAGCCGACCGCGCGGCGGAAGTCCCGCGCCCACTGGACCATGTTCGGCATGTCCAGCAGCTCGGGAGCGAGGATCGTGCAGCTCGGGCACTCCTTGCGCAGCGCGCGGTAGTACCCGGCGGCGAGCGACGGCCGGTTGCAGGTCGGCTCGCCGCAGAGGTTGGCCTCGTTCCACGTCGCGAACGTCGTGACCCAGGGGTAGCGCTGGCGGAAGCGGCGGAACTCGTACTTCAGCCGCTCGGGCGTCGGCTTGGCGCGGCGGTTCGTGCGCGAGTGCGCGAAGCTCACGAGCGGCTGGACCCCGGCGTCCCGCGCGGCCTGCAGCCAGGTGTCGAGCTCGTCGGTCTGCCAGGGGCTCGTCAGCGCGTCCCAGGCCATGGAGAAGCGGGCGTAGCGGATGCCGAGCGCCGTGAAGCGCGAGTCGGTGAACATGTCGGGCTTCTGGTCGGCGATGCCGACCTCGACGCCCTCCTGCTCGGGCGTGATCGCGGCGGCCGCCGGCGCGGGGCCGGCGAACAGCCCGGCGCCGAGCGCGAGCACCGCGCAGGCTTGCGCCACTCGGCGCAGCATCACGATCAGCCGCCCGTCAGGACGGTGTCGGCGTCGCTGTACGGCGGCGAGCAGCCCGGCGCCGAGCGCGAG
>JAVEEG010000117.1 GCA_030840585.1 Frankiaceae bacterium
GCCAAGGCATCCGACGCGGTCATCATCGGCTTCAACGTCCGGCCCGAAGGCAAGGCGCGCGAGCTCGCCGACCGGGAGAAGGTCGACGTCCGTTACTACTCGGTCATCTACCAGGCGATCGAGGACGTCGAGCAGGCACTGCGCGGCATGCTCAAGCCGGAGTTCGAGGAAGCCCAACTCGGTACGGCGGAGATCCGCGAAGTGTTCCGGTCGTCGAAGTTCGGCAACATCGCCGGTTGCGTCGTACGGTCCGGCACGATCGTGCGTAACTCGAAGGCGCGGTTGGTGCGCGACGGCGTCGTGGTCGCGGACAACCTGACGATCACCGGGCTGCGCCGGTTCAAAGACGACGCGACCGAGGTGCGGGAAGGGTTCGAGTGCGGTATCTCACTCGGCAACTACAACGACATCGCGGTCGACGACGTCATTGAGACCTTCGAGTTGCGGGAGAAGCCCAGAACCTGATGTACGTCGGGACGTTGCAGCTCGACTTGCTGCTAGGTGACGTGCACTCGTTGAAGGAGAAGCGTTCGGTGGTGCGCCCGATCGTCGCGGAGTTGCGCCGGCGGTTCGACGTAGCCGCGGCCGAAGCTGGCCACGTCGAGTTGCACCGCCGGTCGCTCGTCGGTGTCGCGACCGTCGCGGCGGACGCGGCGCACTGCCGCGACGTGCTCGACGCGTGCGAACGCCTGGTCGCGGCCCGGCCGGAGGTCGAGCTGCTGTCCGCGCGTTCGCGCATGTACGGCGACGACGACTAGACCGGGCGAGAGGGAAACGGGGATGGCGGACGAGGCGAGGATCCGGCGGATGAGCGTGCGGGTGCGCGAGATCATCGCCGAGTTCATCGAGCGCCAGGTCAAAGACCCGCGCCTCGGCATGGTCACGGTGACCGACGCGCGGCTGACACCTGACCTGCGCGAGGCGACGGTGTTCTACACGGTCTGGGGCGACGACGAGGTGCGGGCCGAGACCGCGGCCGCACTGGACAGTGCCAAGGGCCTGATCCGGTCCGCGGTCGGTCGCGGTACCGGCCTCAAGCACACCCCGTCGCTCGCGTTCATCCATGACGCGTTGCCGGACAACGCGCGGCACATCGACGAGCTGCTCGAACGGGCCCGCGCGGCCGACGAGGAACTGCACCAGCTCGCCGCCGGTGCTCACCCGGCGGGCGACGCGGACCCGTACCGCCATTCGGGTGTCGAGGACGCGATCGACGAGGCCGACGCAGAAGCGTGACTGCTGCCGTCACCCTGCCCGAGGATCGCTGGGCCGCCGCCGTCGCGCTGATCGACGCTGCCCCCGACGCGACGCTCGTCTGCCATGTCGCGCCCGACGGCGACGCGCTCGGCTCGATGCTCGGGTTGGCCCGGGTGCTCCGTGCCCGGGGGCTCGACATCACCTGTACGTGGGGCGACGAGCGCTGGGCGGTGCCGTCGTCGTACACCTGGTTGCCGGACATCGACACGGTGGTGCCGCCGTCGCGGGTGCGCGCCGCGCCGTCGTTGCTGGTCGTCCTGGACACCGCGAGCCGCGATCGGCTCGGCGTGCTCGGACCGCTGGCCGACGCCGCGGGCTCGCTGGTCGTCATCGACCATCACGCGCACAACAGCGGCCTCGACGGCGTGCAGCTGATCGATCCCGCCGCGGCCGCGACCGCCGTGGTCGTCGAAGAGTTGGTACGGCGCCTCGTCCCCGCGATCGATGCCGACACCGCGACGTTGCTCTACGTCGGGCTCGTCACCGACACCGGCAGCTTCCAGCACTCGGTCACGACGCCGGCGGTGCATGCGGTCGCCGGCCGGTTGCTCGCCGCCGGTGCCCGGCCGGATGCGGTCGCGCAGCAGTTGTGGGGCAGCCGGCCGTTCGGGTTCGCGCAAGTGCTCGGCGCCGCGCTGTCGCGGCTGTCGCTCGAGCCCGCGGCGGTGGGCGGCCGCGGCCTGGTGTGGACGTGGACGACGACCGACGACCTCGCCGCGGCCGGGCTCACACTCGACGAGATCGAGCCGGTGATCGAGGCCGTCCGCGCGACTCGCGAGGCCGATGTCGCGGCGGTGTTCAAACAGGACGCGGACGGCACGTTCCGGGTGTCCACCCGATCGCGCGGCGGTACCGACGTCGGCGCGGTGTGTGCTGGTCTCGGCGGTGGCGGCCACCGGCTGGCGGCCGGATACACGTCGTACGACGACGCCGAGACGACGGCGCGCAAACTGCTGGCCGCGCTGGAGACGGCACCCCAATTGTGACCGAAGGTCTGGTGCTGGTCGACAAGCCGGCCGGGTGGACGTCGCACGACGTCGTCGCGCGGATCCGCCGGTTGGCCGGCACCCGCCGGGTGGGTCATGCGGGGACGCTCGATCCGATGGCGACCGGCCTGCTAATCGTCGGCGTCGAGCGGGCCACCCGGTTGCTCGGCCATCTTGCGTTGCACGACAAGGACTACCTCGCCTCGATCCGGCTCGGTGTCACGACTGTCACCGACGACGCCGAGGGTGAGGTCGTCGACGTCGTTGACGCGAGCGCTGTGTCCGACGCTTCGCTCGCAACCGCGATGGCAGCACTGACCGGCGAACTGATGCAAGTCCCGTCGTCGGTGTCGGCCATCAAGGTGGACGGCAAGCGGGCATATGCGCGAACGCGCGCGGGGGAGTCGGTCGAGCTCGCGGCGCGACCGGTGCACGTCGAGCGATTTGACTTGCTGGCCCGCCGCGGCGACGAACTCGACGTCGCGGTCACCTGCTCGACCGGAACGTACGTGCGCGCGCTGGCCCGCGACCTCGGTGCCTCCCTCGGCGTCGGCGCGCACCTGACCGCGTTGCGCCGTACCCGGATCGGCGGCTTCCGGATCGACGACGCCGCGACGCTGGACCACCTCGCCACGCAATTCGAGGTCATCCCGCTCGACGCGGCGTTGCGGGCGACGTTCCCGGTGCGGCTGCTCACTGACGACGAGGTCTTCCGGGTGGCGCGCGGCCAGCGGATCGAGGATGCCGAAATGCCGGCCGGCCCGGTCGCGGCGTTCGGACCGGACGGATCCGCGGTGGCCTTGCTGGAGCAACAGGACGGTCGGGTGCGGTCGCTCGTGGTGTTCGCGCCCGCTACGTAGTGTGGCTCGCGTGCAGCGTTGGCGGGATCCGGCCGAAGTGCCCGAGCAGTGGGGGCGCAGCGTGGTCGCGATCGGCGTGTTCGACGGCGTGCACCTCGGGCACCGCGCGATCGTCGCCCGCGCCACCGCTGCGGCGGCATCGATGCATGCGTCGTCGGTCGTCGTCACGTTCGATCCGCATCCGGCGAGTGTCGTCCGGCCGGACGCCGCGCCGTTGTTGCTGAGCGATGTGTCGCAGCGCCTCGACCTGCTGTCGTCGTTGGGAGTCGACGCGACGTTGGTGTTGCCGTTCGACCGGGAGCTGGCGTCGTGGTCGGCCGAGGAGTTCGTACAACGGCTGCTCGTCGATCGGCTGCACGCGTGCCGCGTCGTCGTCGGGGAAAACTTCCGGTTCGGCAATCGCGCGCTCGGTGACGTCGCGCTACTGAACCGGCTGGGGTCTTCGGCCGGCTTCGACGTCGACGCGGTGTCGCTGGTCGGTGGTGCCGACGACGCGGTGTCGTCGACGCTGATCCGCGGCTTGATCGCGGACGGTTCGGTCGCGGCGGCGGCCGACGCGCTCGGCCGCCCGTACGGCGTGAGCGGCGTGGTCGTCCGCGGTGACGCGCGCGGTCGCGAGCTCGGCTTCCCGACCGCGAACATCGCCGTACCGGCCGGTGTCGCGGTGCCCTCGGACGGTGTCTACGCCGGCTGGCTGGTGCGCGCCGACGGGTCGCGCTGGCCCGCGGCGATCTCGGTCGGCTCCAACCCGACGTTCGACGGCGTCGACCGTCGGGTCGAGGCGTATGCCCTCGACGCGGACTTCGACCTCTACGACGAACGGATCACGATCGAGTTCGCCGACCGGTTGCGTGGCATGGTGCGGTTCGACTCGATCGACGATCTGGTCGCGCAGATGACCGACGACGTCGCCGAGGTGCGGCGGACGGTTTCGCGAGGGTAAGGGTCGCTCCGCTACACTGGCGCAGGTAAGGACCGTCTGCCCGCCGTGGCCAGGCTCCCGTCCGGGAGTACAGCCCCTCGGGCCGGATGACTCAGGAGACTCTTCGTGCCGCTCGACGCCGCCGTCAAGCAACAGATCATCAGTGACTACGGAACCGGCGACGGTGACACCGGGTCTCCCGAGGTGCAGGTCGCGCTGCTGACGCGGCGCATCAACGACCTCACCGAGCACATGAAGGCGCATCGCCACGACTTCCACACCCAGCGTGGGTTGCTGCAGCTCGTCGGCCGCCGCCGGCGGCTGCTGCGCTACCTGGAGCAGAAGGACGTGGCGCGTTACCGCTCGCTCATCGAGCGCTTGGGCCTGCGCCGCTAGCTGTACTCGCCGGCCCGCCCGGGTCGGCGACCTCGTGGGCCGCTGCTCGGCCGATGGCGAGCGCCGGTCCTCGGTAGTGGCTCCCGAACCCTGACGGGTCCGGGTGCTTCGATCGAAGACCGGCCGCACTCCGCCGCGCAGCGCCCCAGTCAGACAGGAGGCGCCCATGGAGGGCCCCAACGTCACATTCGCCGAGACCACTCTCAAGTCCAGCCTCGGTGAGCGCACCCTTCGGTTCGAGGCGGGCCACCTGGCCCAGCAAGCCGCCGGCTCCGTCGTCACCTACCTCAACGGCGACACGATGGTGCTGTCCGCGACGACCGCGTCGAAGAACCCGAAGGACCAGCTCGACTTCTTCCCGCTGACCGTTGACGTCGAAGAACGTCAGTACGCCGCGGGCAAGATCCCCGGCTCGTTCTTCCGCCGCGAAGGCCGGCCGAGTGAGGACGCAATCCTCACCTGCCGGCTCACCGACCGACCGCTGCGCCCGTCGTTCGCGAAGGGCCTGCGCAACGAGATCCAGATCGTCTCGACGATCATGGCGCTCGACCCCGACGAGCTCTACGACGTCGTCGCGATCAACTCCGCCGCCGCGAGCGTGCTGCTCGCCGGACTGCCGTTCAGCGGCCCCGTCGCGGGCATCCGGATCGCGCTGATCGACGGCGAGTGGGTGCCGTTCCCGACCCACAGTGAGCTCGAGCGCGCGGTGTTCGACATGGTCGTCGCCGGTCGCGTCGTCGAGGGCGGCGATGTCGCCATCATGATGGTCGAGGCCGAGGCCACCGAGAACACCGTCGAACTCGTCCGCGGTGGCGCGCAGGCGCCGACTGAGGAGGTCGTCGCCGGCGGGCTCGACGCCGCGAAGCCCTTCCTCAAGCAGATCGCCGAAGCCCAGCAGGAGCTCGCTTCCAAGGCAGCCAAGCCGACCCGCGAGTTCCCGGTCTTCCTCGACTACGGCGACGACGTGCTCGAAGCCGTCACCGCCGCGGTCCGCGACGAGCTCGCGTCCGCGCTCACCATCGCGGACAAGCAGCAGCGCGAGACCGAACTCGACCGGGTGAAGGACCTCGCCAAGGAGAAGGTCGGCGCGGACTTCGACGGCCGGGAGAAGGAAATCTCCGCGGCGTACCGCTCGCTGACGAAGAAGCTGGTCCGCCAGCGGATCATCAGCGAAGGCGTACGGATCGACGGCCGCGGGCTGACCGACATCCGGTCGCTGTCGGCACGGATCAACGTCGTACCGCGCGTGCACGGCTCGGCGCTGTTCGAGCGCGGCGAGACGCAGATCCTCAACGTCGCGACGCTGAACATGCTGCGCATGGAGCAGATGATCGACACGCTGTCGCCGGACACTCGCAAGCGCTACATGCACCACTACAACTTCCCGCCGTACTCGACCGGTGAGACCGGCCGGGTCGGTTCGCCGAAGCGGCGCGAGATCGGCCACGGCGCGCTCGCCGAGCGGGCCCTCGTTCCGGTGCTGCCGAGCAAGGAAGACTTCCCGTACGCGATCCGTGCGGTGTCCGAAGCGCTCGGCTCCAACGGCTCTACGTCGATGGGTTCGGTGTGCGCGTCGACCTTGTCGCTGATGGCGGCGGGCGTGCCGTTGAAGGGCGCGGTCGCGGGCATCGCGATGGGCCTGATCAACGAAGGCTCTGACTACGTCACGTTGACCGACATCCTCGGTGCCGAGGACGCGTTCGGCGACATGGACTTCAAGGTCGCCGGCACCCGTGAGTTCGTCACCGCGTTGCAGCTCGACACGAAGCTCGACGGCATTCCCGCGTCGGTCCTCGCCGCCGCGCTCAAGCAGGCGTACGACGCCCGCCAGACGATCCTCGACGTGATGGCCACTGCGATTGCGGAGCCGGGCGAGATGTCGCCGTTCGCGCCGCGGATCATCACCGAGAAGATCCCGGTCGACAAGATCGGCGAGGTGATCGGGCCGAAGGGCAAGATCATCAACCAGATTCAGGCCGACACCGGTGCCGATCTCACCGTCGAGGACGACGGCACGATCTACATCGCGGCGGTCGACGGCGACAAGGCCGAGGCCGCGTTGCGCGCGATCCGTTCGATCGTGTCGCCGCAGTTGCCGGAGATCGGCGAGCGTTACCTCGGCACCGTCGTGAAGACCACGACGTTCGGCGCGTTCGTGTCGCTGACGCCGGGCAAGGACGGGCTGCTGCACATCTCGCAGATCCGCAAGATCGTGGGCGGCAAGCGGGTCGAGAACGTCGAGGACGTGCTGCCGGTCGGCAGCAAGGTTCAGGTGCAGATCGCGGAGATCGACCCGCGCGGCAAGCTCTCGCTCGTCCCCGTTCTCGAGGGCGAAGATGGCGCTGCCGAGCCGGCCGCGGACTCTGCGGACTCTGCGGCGGACTCAGCGGCGGAGTAGTGCCGATCGAGCTGGCCGGGCGCGCGCAGGCGCCCGGCCGCACTCGAACTCTCACGTCGAGTCCGGACGGCGGTGTCGTTCGCCGTACCGTGCTGCCCGGCGGCTTGCGGGTGATCTCCGAAGCCGTCCCCGGGGTGCGTTCGGTGGCGTTCGGCGTGTGGGTCGGGGTCGGTTCGCGGGACGAGACGCCGGCGCTCGCGGGGGCGTCGCACTACCTCGAACACCTGCTGTTCAAAGGCACCCGGCGTAGGGATGCGCTGGCGATCGCGGCCGAGCTGGAAGCGGTCGGCGGCGAGCTGAACGCGTTCACCGCAAAGGAATACACCTGCTACTACGCGCGGGTGCTCGACAACGACCTTCCGCTCGCGGTCGACGTGATCTGCGACATGGTCACGTCGTCGTTGGTAACCACACGCGACGTCGACGGTGAGCGCAGCGTCATCCTCGAAGAGATCGCGATGCACGACGACGATCCGGGTGACGCGGTGCACGACATCTTTGCTGCCTCGGTGTGGCCGGGCTCGCCGCTCGGCCGCCCGGTGCTCGGCACGGTCGACAGCATCACCGCGATGAGCCGGTCGTCGATCGCGGGCTACTACCGCCGTCGCTACCGGCCCGGCAACCTGGTGATCGCGGCGGCCGGCAACGTCGATCACGGCGCGCTGGTCCGGCTGGTGAAGCGTGCGTTCGCTGACATAGCCGTCGACGATTCGGCTGAGCCGGCGGCGGTGCGGGTGGGTGGCGCGGCGCCGATGTTCGCGCCGGCGAAGACCGTTGTCGCCCGGCCGACCGAGCAGGCCAACATCATCCTCGGCAGTCCCGGTATCTCCCGGCTCGACGACCGGCGGTTCGCGCTCGGCGTGCTGAACGCCGCGCTCGGCGGCGGCATGTCGTCGCGGCTGTTCCAGGAGGTGCGGGAGAAGCGCGGCCTCGCCTACTCCGTCTACTCGTTCACGTCGCACTACGCCGACACCGGCCTGGTGGGCGTGTACGCCGGTTGTGCACCGGCGAAGGCGCGCGAGGTGCTCGACATCTGCCGTGAGCAGCTGCATCTGGTCGGTACTGCCGGCCTGACCGCCGAGGAGCTCGACCGCGGCAAGGGACAGATGCGCGGCGGCCTCGTCCTCGGCCTCGAAGACACCGGCTCGCGGATGTCCCGGCTGGGCAAAGCCGAGCTGGTCTACGGCGAGCTGATGACCATCGACGAGATCCTCGCCGCGATCGACGCGGTGACCCTCGACGACGTGCACGAGGTGGCGATGGCATTGTTCGCCGCGCCGCAGGCGATCGCCGCGGTCGGCCCCTACGACGGCGACACCTCGCTGGTCGCGTAACCGGCATCTCCCGACTTGTCAGCAGCTGGTGCGGCTATAGCCACATGAGCCGCTGACAACTCGCCGTCGATAGGTTGATCCTCGTGATCCAGGTTGGTGTCATCGGCGCTCGCGGGCGCATGGGGTCCGAGGTGTGCCGCGCGGTCGAGGCCGCCGACGACATGGACCTCGTCGCGGCCATTGACGACGGCGACGACCGAGACGCGCTCACCGCTGCACAGGTCGTGGTCGACTTCACCACTCCGGGCGCGGTCATGGACAACGTGCGGTGGTGTGTCGAGCACGGGCTGCATGTCGTCGTCGGCACGACGGGCTTCGACGACGCCAAGCTGGGTCAGGTACGCGACTGGCTCAGCGCCGCGCCGGAACTCGGAGTCCTCGTCGCGCCGAACTTCGGCATCGCCGCGGTGCTGATGATGAAGTTCGCCGCGACCGCGGCGCCGTACTTCGAATCGGTCGAGATCGTCGAGCTACACCACCCGAACAAAGTTGACGCACCTAGCGGCACCGCGCGCCGTACCGCCGAACTCATCGCGGCCGCGCGCAAAGGCCGGCCGTCGCCGGACGCGACGACCGAATCACTCGATGGTGCCCGTGGCAGTGACGTCGAGGGAGTGCGAGTGCACGCGGTCCGGCTCGCCGGGTTGGTCGCGCACCAGGAGGTACTGCTGGGCGGGCACGGCGAGACGTTGACATTGCGGCACGACTCGCTGTCCCGCGAGTCGTTCATGCCCGGCGTGCTGCTCGGTGTCCGCTGGGTGACCGAGCATCCCGGTTTGACCGTCGGCCTTGAAAAACCACTAGGACTCTGAGCCCGCGTCGTCGTACGGTCACGGCGACCGCATCGATTCGGAGGGGGTGAGTGACATGGCCTGCCTGACGCATGCCCGGTTCCCGTCCTCGCTCTTTTCCGAAAGGTCCTCCGTTGACTCAGCTCACCCTTGCGTCCCTCGGTTGGGACGCGCACTACCGCACTGAATTCGAGCCGTACGCCGACGTCGCCGTCCCCGGCCGCGTAGTCCGCGTTGACCGCGGCGCCGTCGATGTCCTGACCGCCGACAACCCCGTCCGCGTTACAACGAACAGTGATGACGAGCCGCTCGCCGTCGGCGACTGGGTCGCGCTGGTGGCGACCGACGACCGGCGCTGGTCGGTCGAGACATTGCTGCCCAGACGCGGCGCGATCCGCCGCGCGGTCGTCAGCGGTGAGTCGCACGCGCAAGTCGTCGCCGCGAACATCGACGTCGTCCTCGTCGCCGTACCCGCCATCCCGGAGCCGCGTATCGGCATGGTCGAGCGGATGGTCGCGCTTGCATGGGACAGCGGCGCGACGCCGGTCGTCGTCCTCACGAAGGCCGACCTGGTCGCCGACCCGCAGACGGTCGCGGCCGACCTCGCCGCCAGTGCAC
>JAVEEG010000375.1 GCA_030840585.1 Frankiaceae bacterium
AGCTCGCGCTCGTACGTCATGAGCCGCTCGATGCGCTGCTCCATCGGCGGGTGCGTCGCGAACAGGCCCATGAGGCCCTTCTTCACGCCCGGGGGGAAGATGTAGAAGGCGCTCAGCTCGCTGGCCACGCGCAGGTCCTGCTGGGGCAGGCGGCCCATGCCGGAGGCGATCTTCTGCAGCGCCGACGCCAGCGCGCTCGGCCGGCCGGTGATGAGCGCGGCGCCGCGGTCGGCGGAGAACTCGCGGTAGCGCGAGAGGGCCATCATGAGGAAGAAGGAGATCGCGTAGACGAGCGCCGAGACGGCGATGATGGCGAAGATGCCGGGCCCGTCGTCGTCGCTGTCGCCGCCGCCGCCGAAGAAGAACCCGAACTGCAGGATCATCGACGCCACGGAGGCGAAGAACGAGGCGATGGTCATGATCATCACGTCGCGGTTCTTCACGTGCGTGAGCTCGTGCGCCATGACGCCCTCGAGCTCGCTCGGCGAGAGGAGGTTCATGATGCCGGTCGTCGCGCAGACCGTGGCGTTCTTCTGTGAGCGCCCGAGCGCGAAGGCGTTGGGCATGTCCGTCTGCGCGACGGCGATCTTCGGCTTGGGCAGGTCGGCCTGGATGCAGAGGCGCTCGATCATCGCGTGCAGCTCGGGCGCCTCCTGCGGCGTCACCTGGCGGGCGCCCATCGCGTGCAGCGCCAGCTTGTCGGAGGTGAACAGCTGCGCCGCCGCCAGCCCCACCGCGATGACCACGATGAACCCGGCGTGGACGCCGAACGCGAACAGCACGCCGACGAACGCGACGTACAACGCGCCGAGGAGGAACATCGTGAGCAGCATCCGCGCCTGGAGGCCAGGGTCGCGTCCGAACTGGGTCTTGGTGGCGGCCATGGATCCATTCTGACAAACCCATGACGCCAGCTCGCCGCCTACCCCGCTGGTAGCGTCCGTGCAGGTTTGATCCGCCGTGCCGAGCGAACCTAGACTGGGCGGCTGCATGCGCGCCCGCGTCCTCCTCGCAGCGATCGCGCTGCCCCTTCTTCTGTGGGCCGCGCTGCCGCTGCCCTCCTCCGGGCAGTCCAAGCAGCAGGAGCTGAACAAGCTCCATAACCGCATCGACCAGGCGCGCAAGAGGATCGGGCGCAAGAAGGGCACCGAGCGCGTGCTCACGAGCCAGATCGCCGGCTACACGCAGCGCATCAACCGCCTGGAGGGCCGAATCACGACGCTCGGCACGCGCCAGGAGCGCATCCAGGCCGACCTCGACGCCAAGCGCGCCGAGCTGGAGTCCCTGCGCACGGAGCTGCGCGGCGAGCGCGCGCGGCTCATGCGGCTGCGCAAGCGCTTCGCCGTGACCCGCGCCATGCTGCGCACGCGGCTCATCGAGATCTACAAGGCCGGCAAGCCCGACCTCGTCACGGTCATCCTGAACTCCGACGGCTTCGCCGACCTGCTCGAGCGCAGCGAGTTCATCAAGCGCATCTCCGACCAGGACCGCAGGATCGTCACGCTCGTCCGCGACGCGAAGGCCGACTCGACGCGCAGCGAGCGGCGCCTGAACCGCCTCGAGACGCGCCAGCAGACCGTCACGCAGATCGTCCAGCGCCGGCGCGACGAGATCGCCGACGTGAAGATGCAGCTCATCGGCACGCGCGTCGGCTACGCGAAGACGAAGTCCGGCAAGGCGGCCGCGCTGAGCAAGGTCCGCGAGGACCGCAAGAGCCTCCAGAGCCACGTCGACGACCTCGAGGCCGCGTCGAACAGGATCGCCGCGCAGCTCAACCAGGTCCAGCAGTCCGGCGACTTCCCGATCCGCCAGGGCTCGGGCAGCATGATCTGGCCCGTCAACGGCCCGATCACCGGCGCCTTCGGCGAGCAGCGGCCCGGGCACATCCACGCCGGCGTCGACATCGCGGCGCCGATCGGCACGCCGATCCACGCCGCCGACGACGGCCGCGTCGTGCTCATGCAGGGCGTCGGCGCCTCCGGCGGCTACGGGAACTACACCTGCGTCCAGCACAGCGCGAGCCTCTCGACGTGCTACGCGCACCAGTCGCAGTTCGGCACGAGCGTCGGCGCCGCCGTGAACAAGGGCCAGGTCATCGGTCTCGTCGGCAACACCGGGAACTCCTTCGGGGCGCACCTGCACTTCGAGGTCCGGGTCAACGGCGCGCCGGTGAACCCGCTCGGCTATCTCTAAGGGACCGCGTGCAGCCCACGATCGACCTCCTCGGCCTCTCCCTCAAGACCTTCGGGCTCTGCTTCGGCCTGGCGTTCGTCGTCTCCGGCGCGATCGTCGCCCGGCGCCTGAAGGAGCTCGGCAAGCCGCCCGACTGGGCCTACGAGATGGTCTTCGCGGCGCTCGTCGGCGGGCTCGTCGGGGCGCGCGGGTACTGGCTGCTCGGCCACACGAGCGAGGTCAGCGGCGACCCGCTCGGGAGTATCTTCGGCGGCTCCGGCCTCGTCTGGTACGGCGGCGCGCTCGGCGGCGCGGCGGGCGTCCTGCTGTGGGCCTACCGCAAGGGGATGTTCAACCTCCTGCTGCTCGACATCTGCTCGCCCGCGCTGGCGATGGGCTACGCGGTCGGTCGCATCGGCTGCCAGATCTCGGGCGACGGCGACTACGGCCAGCCGACCGACCTGCCCTGGGGCATGGCCTACCCCCACGGCGTCGTGCCGACGACCCAGGTCGTCCATCCGACGCCGATCTACGAGACGCTCTCGATGGGCCTGCTCGCCTGGGCGCTGTGGCGCGCCCGCAACACCTTCAGACCCGGCGTGCTGTTCGCCTTCTACCTGGTCGGAGCAGGCACCGAGCGCCTGCTCGTCGAGTTCGTGCGCCGCAACGCGCCCGTCGCCGTCGGGCTCACCGAGGCCCAGCTTCTGAGCCTCGTGATGATGGTCGCCGGCTCGATCTGGATCTGGCGCGCGGCGCGCAGCGGTGGCCTGCGGCGCCCCGACGGCGCTCCGGCGGCCGCCGTCTCAGCCACTGCCTAGCGCCTCGACCGGCGATCGCCGCGAGCCCGGCGC
>JAVEEG010000128.1 GCA_030840585.1 Frankiaceae bacterium
TGGTCAGGACCGTGCTCCGGTCGAGCGCGTCGGTCACGGTCACCGAGACGCCGGCGCCGCGCGGATCGACCAGCCACAACCGGCCGCCGTCGGCCGCGACCACAAGCGCGTCGGCGACGTGCGCGTACTCGACGTAACGCACGGTCCCGGACAGCTTGCCGTCGTTCTGCGTAACCCGGCCGCCGTAGGCGAGGGCGAGCTTGGCGTCGCCGGCCGCGACCCGCGGCAGCCACTCGGACTTCTGCGGGTCGGTGCCACCGAGCCGGATCGCTTCGGCCGCAACGAGGGTCGGCAGGAACGGCCCGGGCACGCAACCCTCGCCCCAGCATCGGGCGAGCACGGCGGCGTCGAGCAGGCCGAGGCCCAGCCCGTCGTACTGCTCCGGGATCAGTACGGCGAGCCAGCCCTGCTCACCGATGGCCTTCCACAGCTCGGCCGGATCGCCGTCGGTGTCGTCGTCGTACAGCGCCCGTACGGCGGAGAGCGGGAACCGGTCGGCGAGGAACTCGCGCACGGTGGATCGCAACGCGCGCTGCTCGTCAGTGAGAGAGAAGAACACGCCCGGCCCCTATCGCGGTAGTCCGAGCACGCGCTCGGCGACGATGTTGCGCTGTACCTGGGACGAGCCGCCCCAGATGGTCTCCGACCGTGACCAGAGGAACGACCGCTGCAGGTCGTCGACACCGTCCCCGGTGATCTGATGTGCGATGCCGGCGACGTCGGCGAACAACTCGCCGATGTCCTGATGCGTCTCGCTCCACTGGAGCTTCGTCATGCTCGACGCGGCACCGAGTTCCTTGCCCTGCTCGACCTGGGTGAGGATGTGCAGCGAGTGGTACTTCAGGCATTCCAGCTCGACGACGGAGCTCGCGATCCGCTGGCGCAGCAACGAATTCTTGTCCTTGCCGAGGTCGCGGGCGAGGCCGACGACGTCGTCGAGCTCGCGCCGGAACGCGGTGTACTGCGGCATCGCCGACGCGCCACGCTCGAACGACAGCAGCAGCATCGCGACGTCCCAGCCGCCGCCTTCGACGCCGATCACGTCGGTCTTCGGCACCCGTACGTCGGTGAAGAAGACCTCGCCGAAGTCGAGTGCGCCGGTCATCTGCTTCAACGGGCGGATCTCCACCCCCGGACTGCGAAGGTCGACGATCAGCATCGTGATGCCGCGGTGCTTCTTGTCTTCGGTGCTGGTGCGGAACAGGCCGAACATCTTGTCGGCGTGCATCGCCTGTGAGGTCCAGATCTTCTGCCCGTTGATGACGTATTCGTCGCCGTCGGACTCGGCCCGGCACTGCAACGCGGCCAGGTCGCTGCCGGCGTTCGGCTCGGAGAAGCCCTGGCACCAGATGACCTCGTTGTGCAACAGCGGCTTGATGATGTCGCGCTTCTGCTCGTCGCTGCCGATCACCATGATGGTCGGCGCGAGGAACGTCAGGCCGAGCCCGTTGACGGTCAGCGGCGCGCGGTAACGCACCATCTCCTCGTCGTAGATCGCCCGCTGTGCCGGGGTGCCGCCGCGGCCGCCGAACTCGGTCGGCCACTGGATGCCGGCGAAGCCCGCCCGGGCCTTCTCCGCCTCCCACTCGCGGCGCATCTGGAAGCCCTCGTCGCGGTCCTGGCGGGCCCAGAAGCCGCGTTCGCGCCACTCGGCCGGCAGGTTCGCGTCGAGCCAACCGCGGAACTCCGCGCGGAACTGCTCGTCCGCCTCGCTGTAGGTCAGATCCACCGCTTCGCCTCCACGCCCGGGGGGTAACCGAACGCCATTCTGTCCCAGACCCGGGGTGGCAGGGAACGGAGGTACGGATCGCGAATGTCTCTGGTCATGCGTCGTCATCTCAGCTCGCTCGCGCTCGCCGTCGCGGTGCTCGGCGGCGGCACGGCCGTCGCCGCGAGTCCGAGTGGCGGTGACGCCGCCCAGGCCTGCTACGACAACGTGCCGGGCGCGGCGACGCTGAACAGCCCGCAGCGGGTGCCCTGCCGGGTCGGCCAGCAGGCCGATCGCCAGGCCGGCGCGGCCTGCCGGACCGTCGTGACCGACGGCAGTTGCCAGCCGATCGACGGCCGCGCGATCAGCCCGGCCCAGATTGCGGCGTACCAGCGATCGTGGGTGCACCGGGCGCTGTCGTTGCAGCGGCAACTCGGCGAGCGCGCGCCGGTCATCGACACCCAGATCGTGCACACGCACAACTCGTTCAACGCGTCGGCGTACGCGCTTAACGGCACCCAACCGCCGTCGTACTACGCAACGCTGACCAACCAGGATCCGAATCAGGTCTACTCGATCACCGACCAGCTGAACATGGACGTGCGGTTCATCGAGATGGACCTGCACTGGGTGCCGAGCCCGTACGGAACGGCCGCGACCAACGGCTACTGGGTGACGCTGTGCCATGGCGACGGCCAGCAGGCGCCCGCCACCGGCACCTGGGTGCACGTCGGTTGCACCGCCGACCGGCCCGCGCAGGACGGCTTCGCCGAACTCAAGCGCTGGCTCGTCGCGCACCCGAGCGAGTTCGTCTTCGTGTACCTCGAAAACCAGCTGTACGACGGCTCGCCGGTCGCCTCGGCGAAGCTCGGCCACGACACCGCGGCGTCGCTGATCCAGCAGCAGCTTGGGTCACTGGTCTACCGGCCGCAGGGCACGTCGGACGGTCACTGCGCGGACGCGCCGTGGAGCACGAGTGTTGCTGCGATGCGCGCGCATGGCGCCCGGATGGTGCTGGTCGGCAACTGCGGCCCCGGCACCGCGTGGCCGTCGTGGGTGTTCACCCGCGGGTCGAAGTGGGACGAGAGCGGCACTCCGAATGCGTACTCCGCTTCGGACTGTGCGCGCGATCGCGCCGGGAGTGCGGGCGATTCGAGGTTCCGGCGGTTCTTCGAGGACTCGACGGTGCTCGCAGCGGCGCGGCAGTCGACGACGCAGATCACCGATTCGACGGCCGCGATGATGGTGCGCTGCGGCGTGAACATCATCGGCATGGATCAACTGACGACCGACGACCCGCGGCTGGCCGCGCTGGTGTGGTCGTGGGCGCCCGGTCAGCCCGCGAGTGGCGGTTGCGCGACCGCGACGATCGGCGGCCGCTTCGTTTCGGCCGACTGCGGCGCGGCACACCGCTACGCCTGCCGCGACAGCGCCGGCGGGTGGCACGCGACGGTCGCGACCGGACCGTGGCGGAACGGGCCGGACGCCTGCGCGGCCGAGTTCCCCGGGTCGCGGTTCGCCGTACCGACCAACGGTTACGACGACACCCTGCTGCCGATCGCATCGGTTTCGGGTGCTCCGACTTGGCTGGCGTACGCTCAGGTCGGCGGTCAGTGGCGCAACCTCGAAGGCCTGTTGCCGCTGCGCTCTTCGGGCGACGGTGACGGCGATGGCCACGGCAAGGGTCGCGGCAAGGGCAAGGGCAAGGGCCACGGGCACGCACTAGCGCGGTAACGTGCGCCGGTGACGAACGCCGGCCGCTACGGCATCACGATCCCGTTCGAGGGAATCCCGCTCGCGGAGCAACGCAGCATCATTGAGTCGCTGCCGGATCTCGGTTACACCGACGTCTGGTCGGCGGAATCCAACGGGGCCGACGCGTTCACGCCGCTCGCGCTGGCGTCGGTGTGGGCGCCGTCGTTGCGGCTCGGCACCGCAATCGTGCCGGCGTACACCCGCGGTCCGGCGACGCTGGCGATGTGCGCGGCGACGCTGGCGGCGGCGGCGCCCGGCCGGTTCGTCCTCGGTGTCGGTACGTCGTCGAACGTCATCGTCGAGCGGTGGAACGACATCCCGTTCGTCACTCCGCTCGCGAAGGTGCGCGACACCGTCCGGTTCCTGCGTTCGGCGCTGACCGGTGAGAAGGTCACCGAGACCTACGAAACCTTTGCGGTGCAAGGCTTTCGGCTCGGTTTCGTGCCGCCGGAGCCACCGCCGATCCTGGTCGCCGCGTTGCGCAGCGGCATGCTCCGGTTGGCCGGTCGCGATGCCGATGGTGCGATCCTCAACTGGCTGTCGCCGGACGACGTGCGTACCGTCGCGCCGTACGTGCACGAGGGCGGGCCGGGCAAGGAAGTAGCCGCGCGGATCTTCGTGGCGCCGACGACCGACGCCGAGACCGCGCGCGGGATCGCCAAGTTCGCGATCGCGGCGTACATGACCGTTCCGGTGTACCGCGCGTTCCACGAATGGATGGGCCGGACCGAGTTGCTGCAGCCGATGTGGGACGCGTGGGCGGCCGGTGACCGCAAGGCCGCGGTCGAGTCGATCCCGGACTCGGTCGTCGACGACCTCGTCGTGCACGGTGCGCCGGAGTACTGCCGGGAGCGGGTGCAGGCCTATGTCGACGCCGGCATCACGACGCCGATCATTGCGCTGTTGCCGGTCGGCGTACCCGCGCCCGATGCCGTGAAGATGCTCGGGAGGTAACGATGTCCGAGGTGCTGTACGACGTCCGCGACCGGGTCGCGTTGGTGACGTTGAACCGGCCGGCGAAGCTGAACGCGTGGACGCCGGCCATGTCGGCCGGCTACCGCGAGGCGCTCGACAACGCGACCGCCGATCCGGAGGTACGGGCGATCGTGCTCACCGGTGCCGGCCGCGGGTTCTGCGCCGGTGCGGACATGGATCTGCTCGGCGACCTCGCCGACAACGGCGTACGGGTCGGCGGCGGCGACCGCGAACCGGCGCAGATGGAACCGGCGGTGCCGAAGCCGGTGATCGCGGCGGTCAACGGGCCGTGCGCGGGTCTCGGTTTCGTCCGGGCGATGTTCTGTGACATCCGGTTCGCGGCGGCCGGCGCGAAGTTCACCACCGCCTTCGCGCGACGCGGCCTGGTGGCGGAGTACGGGCTGTCGTGGCTGATGCCTCGGTTGGTCGGGATGTCGCGGTCGCTTGACGTCCTGCTGTCCGGCCGGGTGTTCCTGGCCGAGGAGGCGTTGTCGCTCGGCTTGGTCAATCGCGTGGTCGACGGCGACGTCGTCGAGGCGGCGATGTCCTATGCGCACGAACTGGCGACGCACTGCTCGCCGGCGTCGATGGCGGACATGAAGCGGCAGGTGTGGGCCGACGCCGTGGGTTCACTGGTCGAGTCGTGGGAGCGGACCGAGAAGCTGATGCTCGCCTCCTTCGACCGCCCGGATCTCAAAGAGGGCATCGTCAGCTACCTCGAAGGCCGCGCGCCGGACTTCCCGCGGCTCGCGTCCGAGTGACTGTGACGTCTTGGGTCGGGTCAGCGATGCCTCACCGAGACAGCTCGTTACGCGCCCGGGCGTGAAGGTCTCCCGCGCGCGTCTTCAGCAACGCCGAGACAGCTACACCGAACAGAGGGAGACGACGCAGCGGGGTCGTTAGCCCGCGAAATCGACCGCGGGTCTCGCTGACGATCGTCTTGCCATCAGCCATCGGAGCGTCAATATGGAGATTCGGAGAATCTTCACGTCCACCACACGTTCCTACATAGGTCGGTGTCTCATGGATCGGGCGCAGAGTACGAACGCGCTAGAATGTTACTCGCAGCGTTTCGAAGGTGCTATCGCGAAGATCGATGCCCGTTCGCTTGAGAAGATCGCGCCGAAGCTGATCCCACCTCGCCGCGGGCGCGAGTTTCGTCTTGTCCTCGACTACACCATCGCAGAACGAGTCGAGCCATGACCCAATTTGGTCTCGATCACTCTCCGACGCGGTGCCTAAGAACGTTTCGAGCGCAGTAACGACGGGGTGCTCGGCATTGAGTGCGACCCTTGGTCGAACCGACCGATCGATCGCCGATCGGCGAACCGACGCCCCGCGGTGCCGACTCACGGTCGAGGGAACCTTGAAGAAGAGCCCGTCGCCGAACATCCTGCTTCGCATAACGGCGTAGTCACCACGCAATAGCGACACGATCTCCATTTCCCGGACCTCCTTTGCAACCTCGTCAAGAAACCGCAATAGGTCTTCCGGGTGACCGAGAATGCGAAGTCGCGCTCCATTCGGCCAAGTAGCCCGCAAGAGTTCAGACTCAAGTGCACTTGCAACGACCAACCAGGATGTGAGACCTACATCCTGCGCGTAAATCTCGAATGCGCGGGCCCCGGCGACGCCAGACCTCACGGCTGTTACCGCACGATCGAGCGTCAGCTCGTCAAATGTGCGCCACTCCGGCTCGCCGGACCCTTCTGTATGAATTTCGATTGGGCAGTACAACCGGTACAGGTCGCTTAGCTTTCGCTTTAACGGGGACACCAGCGCCGAGGAGAAGCCCTTGGTGGTCGAAACGTGGTACGGCTTCACAACGAAGCTCGCAATGTGAAGGAATCGCGCGCGCGACGCTTGGCGAGATAGCGGTGAATCGTCTGGCGGGCCATCGAACAAACCCTCGATCGTGGCAGCGACGCTTTCGACGACCAATTCCTCAAATGCGGAGCCAGCAGCTTCGTCAAGGTCCAGACGATCTCTAGACGCGAACACGGGAGCCTCGTTGCGGTCGAAGTTCAAGGTGATGAAGACGCCGTCGAGTTCAAGATCGCTCATCCAGGAACGTTCCCGGAACGCTTTCTTCTTCTCGAACGGCACCGTCGCGAAATCGTTGCGCCGAAACACCCTTACACCGTCGATTGCCACATCGACTCCCCGTTTCGGCGCCGAACGCGGCCATTCGACTTCACTCGGGCGATCACTTCGCGGCGGAATCAGCAACTCACACTTCACTGCTGCGTTGAAACCGGCGAACCTCACGGAGCGCACGGTCGACGCGGTCGCGTCTAGACGTGGTGGCGGCTCCATACGCGAAATAGCGGTGTACTCATCCAACGATGCTGGCATTGTGAGTTCGGCGGGCAAATCCAGAGCTGTGGGCACATACACAAAATTGCTGAGCAGCGCGTTACGCAGATCGCCCAACGTTAAAGGCTCAGCGAGGTCGAGCGTAACCTCAGTACCGACTGCGCACGAAATCGCCTCAGTGAAGTACGGCCGATCGGGCCCCGTGAAAGTTACGCGGAGTCCGTCAATCGGTCGCGTAGCCGCATGACGAGTCCTAACAGATATCGCGCGAGAGACTGGAAAGACCGACGCGAACCCAATGCCAAAGCGACCGAAGTACGAGCCCTCAAGTGTCTCAGGGTTTTGGGTGCTAATGCTTCGCCATCCGGAGCGGCCCAGCGTTGCGAGATAACGTACTACGTGTTGATAGCTCATTCCGATACCGTTGTCTCTGACGCGAACGCGGTCCGGAGCATCCAACTCGATACTGATCTGCGGTTCGTAAGGCGGTGTAGGTGCTGAGGGACTCTCGTAGCGGCGCATCTCGGTGGCGTCGACCGAATTCTGAATCAGCTCACGAAGCCACACATGTTCCCGATCTCCGTAGAGCGCGGTGCCCATGAGTAATTGAGATATCGGCTTCGTATCGACACTGAGAAGGTGCGAATCCAACGTCCTACCGCGCCACATCGGAAACCGCACATCGACACGAAAAGGCGCCGTTAAAAGACCAACTTTGCGCCAAAGGTCTTCGACTGACTGAAAGTAGCGATCGATGGCGTGTTTTGCTTCGATGATCTGCAGAAACTCGGAGCGCGATGACGTGCGAGTCGAGATGATAATGCCCCGGTCCGGCTCGCCGACTACCGTTACAACATTGCCCGTTCGGCTCTCGTGTAAGTCCCCGTCCGATTCGATCACCGATGGGCTGTCGATGCATAGTGTTAACTGAGCGATACCCCATAACAAGGAAACGAGAAGCGTCGTCTGGTGACGAGCGGTCACCCCCGGGAGCAACGCGGTCAGTTGAGCGTCTAGCTTGACGCTAGCCAAGAACGCCTTCAGAGCGGCGAGATCGTCCGAGTCGTCGATGTGCAGCGCGCTGGTAATGCGACCAAGATCGCCCATCAATTCGACGGGACGTTCCGCCCATGGCACTAGCGCACTCGCACTTCGGGCCACGGTCAGCGCGCCCAATGCATAGGCGAGCACGAGCACCTCGTCGGGGTATCCGCGGAACCAGTCGGTCGCGGTCATTTCGACGGCTGTCACGACGTCAGAGAAGACTTGAACGGAAGATTCCGTTGACAAGAGTTCCGGTAGCAATGCTTTGACCGATTGCATTGCG
>JAVEEG010000144.1 GCA_030840585.1 Frankiaceae bacterium
CTGATTGGAGATCCCGATCTCCGCCCCCATCCCGAACTGCTCGCCGTCGGTGAACCGGGTCGAGGCGTTGATCATCACCGCCGCGGAGTCCAGGCCCGCCACGAACTGCTGGGACGCCGGCAGCGACCTCGTGACGATCGCCTCGGTGTGACCGCTCCCCCACTGCCGGATGTGCGCGATCGCGTCCTCGACCGAATCGACGACACCGACGGCGAGGTCGAGCGAGTTGTACTCCGCCGCCCAGTCCTCGTCGGTTGCCGGTACGACGCCCGCCCCGCCGCCGGCCGTCACGACCTGAGCATCGCCGTGCACGGTCACGCCTTCCGCTGCAAGAGCAGCGAGCACTCGCGGCAGGAAGTCGTCGGCGATCGCGCGATGCACCAGCAACGTCTCGGCCGCGTTGCAGACACTCGGCCGCTGCACCTTCGCGTTCAACGTGATCGCGAGCGCCATCTCGAGGTCCGCGTCCGCGTCGACGTACACATGGCAGTTGCCGACACCGGTTTCGATCACCGGCACCGTCGACTCCTCGACGACGCTGCGGATCAGGCCGGCACCACCGCGCGGGATCAGTACGTCGACCAGCCCGCGCGCCCGCATCAGATGCTTCGTCGACTCGTGATCGATGCCGGGCACGAGTTGCACGGCGTACGGCGGAAGACCGGCCGCGGTCGCCGCCTCCGCGAGCACCGCGACCAGTGCCTCGTTGGACGACCGGGCACTCGACGATCCACGCAACAGCACGGCATTGCCGCTCTTGAGGCACAAGCCGGCGGCGTCGACAGTCACGTTCGGCCGGGCCTCGTAGATGATGCCGACGACCCCGAGCGGGACGCGGACCTGCCGCAGCTCCAGACCGTTCGGCAGCGTCGATCCGCGCACGACCTCGCCAACCGGATCCGGCAACCCGGCGACCTGGCGCAACCCGTCGGCCATCGCGGCGACGCGAGAACCGTCGAGAGCGAGCCGGTCGAGCATTCCCTCGGCCATTCCGGACTCGCGCCCGCGCGCCAGATCCTCAGCATTCGCAACGAGAACCCGGTCGGTCGCGGCAACCAGCGCGTCGGCCATCGCGAGCAGCGCCGCGTCCTTGCGCGAGCGCGGCAGCGGGGCGAGTCCGATCGCGGCGGTGCGCGCCCGTTTGCCGAGTTCGGCGATCTCTTCCGCCGTGGTCATGGGAAAAGCCTACGTCGCTACCAGGACCGGAACAGCGGTTGACCTTCGGCGTAACCGGCCGCGCTCTGCACGCCGACCACCGCGCGGTCGGCGAACTCGGCCAGTGTGCGAGCGCCGGCGTACGTGCACGCACTGCGCAACCCGGCGACGATCCGGTCGAGCAGATCCTCGACGCCGGGCAGCGCCGGGTCGAGGTACATCCGCGCGGTCGAGATGCCTTCCTCGAACAAACCCTTGCGCGCCCGGTCGAACGCCGACTCCCCCTCGGTCCGGCCCCGGACCGCGCGCGCCGACGCCATCCCGAACGACTCCTTAAACAACCGGCCGTCGGCGTCGCGGTGCACGTCTCCCGGTGACTCGTGAGTGCCGGCGAACCACGACCCGACCATCACGTTGCCGGCCCCCGCGGCGAGTGCCAGCGCGACGTCGCGCGGATGCCGGATCCCGCCGTCGGCCCACACGTGCGCGCCGAGCCGGCGCGCCTCGGTCGCACATTCGAGTACGGCGGAGAACTGCGGCCGGCCGACGCCGGTCATCATCCGGGTGGTGCACATCGCACCCGGGCCGACGCCGACCTTGACGATGTCCGCACCCGCCTCGACGAGGTCGCGAACACCCGCGGCCGACACGACGTTGCCGGCCGCGACCGGCACCGACGGATCCAACTTGCGCACCAACCGCAACGCCTCGATCATCCGTTCCTGATGCCCGTGCGCGGTGTCGATGACGAGCAGGTCGATGCCCGCGCTCAACAGCGACTCGGCCTTGGCCGCGACGTCACCGTTGAGGCCGATGGCGGCCGCGACCCGCAACCGTCCGGACCCGTCGACGGCCGGCCGGTAGAGCGTCGCGCGCAGCGCCGCCGTACGGGTGAGGATCCCGACCAAGCAACCGTCGCCATCGACGACCGGCGCGAGTCGATGCCGGCCCTCGTGCAAGCGGTCGAACGCCGCGCGCGGATCGATCCCCGCCGGCACCGTCAGCAGGTCGCTGGACATCACCCGGTGCAGCTGCGCGAACCGGTCCACACCGAGGCAGTCGGCTTCGGTGACGACGCCAACCGGTACGCCGGCCGCGTCGACGACGACGATCGCGCCGTGCGCTCGTTTCGGCAGCAGGTTGAGCGCCTCGCCGACGGTGTCGGTCGGCGCCATCGTGATCGCGGTCTCGTGCACGAGGTCGCGGCTCTTCACGAACCCGACGACATCGGCGACCACGTCGAGCGGGATGTCCTGCGGGATCACGGCGAGGCCGCCGCGGCGGGCCAGCGTCTCGGCCATCCGCCGGCCGGACACCGCGGTCATGTTCGCCGCGATCACCGGGATCGTCGTACCGCTGCCGTCTTGCGTCGACAGGTCGACGTCGAGTCGGGAGGTGACGGCGGAGCGCGACGGCACCATGAACACGTCGTCGTAGGTGAGGTCCCACGCCGGTGGCGGGTCAGTGAGAAAGCGCACGAGAAGCCAACCCTAGAACGGGCGCCAGCCACCGGCCGCGGCGAGCGGTAGATCCTCGCGTCGCGTGTGCTCTTCCTGCGACACCACGGCGAGGCCGATCACCCGCCACGCTGGCAGGCCCGCGCTCTGCCGGTGCTCGCCCCACAGCCGCAGTGCGAGCGCGCACGCGTCGCCGCAGTCCTCGGCCTCTTCCCAGTACCTGACCTCCGCTCGCTCGCCGTCATACCGGCCGGACATCAGGAACGGGCGCTCATGCGACAGCCGCTCGAGCGCGGCCAGCACCTCGGCGGGCTCGTGCCGGTCGCCGCCGACGGTGAGGCAAACGTGCCACATCTGCTGCATGGCCCGCCTCCCTCCGCGGTCAGCGCGGCAACACCACCAGGTCGTCGCGGTGCACGACCTCCCGGTGATACGCCGGTCCGAGCGTCGCCGTCAGGTCCCGGGTCGATCGACCCAACAGCGCAGGTAGCTCCCCTGCGTCGTAGTTGACCAGCCCGCGGGCAATCGCGTGGCCGTTTTCGTCGATAAGTTCCACCGGATCCCCGGCGACGAAATCACCCTCGATCGCAACAATTCCGGCCGGAAGGAGTGAAGT
>JAVEEG010000152.1 GCA_030840585.1 Frankiaceae bacterium
GTGTAGAGCGCCGCGGCACCGAGCGCGTGCCCGGACGGGAACGAGTAGCCGCCGGCATGCGCCACGGGTTGCGCCAGCGCCGGCCGGGCCCGACCGACGAGTTCCTTGACCGCGTAACCGATGGCGACCACCACGAGCCGGACGGCGATCAGGTAGATCGCGTCTCGCCTGCGCCCGAGCAACCAGCACACCAGCGCACCGACGACCGCGAGCAGCGTCACCACGAGTGGATCACCGAGATGGGTGACCGCGCGGGTTACCGACAGCAGGCCGGAGCTCGACCGGACCAACTCGTGCGCCCGGTCGTCCGCCCTCCGGTCCGGTCCGGCGATCGGCTGCCAGCCGATCCGTACCGCGATCGCCAGCGGCAGCAACAACAGTGCGACCAGCCCGGCCGCGAGCGCGCGCCGGCGGCTCACGAACTGTCCGGCCGGTACACCGTGAGTCGACGCTCGTCGACCTCGAGGACCAGATCACCTGGCACCGGCTCGGACTCGCCATCGCGGGCGAGTTCGGGGTCGCCGTCGAGCACCCGCACGTCCATCCGCTCGACGACGCTCTCCTGGTAGACCCGGGAGCGGGCGAGGCCGCCGGTCAGCACCGCCGCGACGAGTCGGGTGCGGGCGAACGGACTCGTCGCATCGACGATGCGTACGTCGACGACGCCCTCGTCGAGCCGCTCCCGCCACGACGGCGCGAACCCGAGCGGGTGGAACCGGCCATTGCCGCCGAACAACAGCCAGACCCGCCGCCGCTCACCGTCGACCTCCAGCTCGGTCGGCTCGGCCCGACCGAGGACCTCGGTGAGCGCGACCGCCAGCGCCGGCCACTTGCCGATCACCCGCTCGCGCGCTTCCCGGCGGCGGACGAGTTCGGGGTAGAGCCCGATGGAGAACGTGTTCAGGAAGTGCAGGCCCTTGCCGGCGGTCGCGACACAGATCTCGACGGCGCTGCCCTCGGCGACGCTACGCAAGACCTCGTCGACATCGTCGATGCCGAGGTCGCCGGCGAAGTGGTTGAGCGTCCCGGCCGGGAAGACGGCCAGCGGCCGGTCGTACTCCAGCGCGACGCCCGCGGCGCAGTTGACCGTGCCGTCGCCGCCGGCCACGCCGAGGATCCGCGCCCGCGCCGCCGCGTCAGCGAGCGTGTCGCCGATGGCCTCCGCGTCGTCGCAGAGCACCACATCGGCCCGCGGCAACCGCGACAGGATCTGGTCGCGTAACTCCGCCGCGCTGTCCGCGACCGACGCCGCTGCGGCGTTGACCACGACCACGAGACCGTCGCCGTCGGGGGCGGCCGGCGCGTCCACCGTCGACGCGGCCGCTGCGTCCGGATCTTCGCGGCGCGGCGGCCAGGACCGCCGTACGAGCAGCGCGCACCCGACCCCGAGGGCCACGCCGGCGAGCACGTCCCCGGGGTAATGCACGCCGGTGTGCACCCGGCCGTACGCGACGCCAGCGGCGGCGGCGACCACCGGCACCGCCCGAGCCGGCGACTCGAGCAGCGCGCCGGTGGCGAACGCCGCGGCCGAGGCGGAGTGGCCACTCGGGAACGACGACGTGCCCGGCTGGATCTTCAGCTGCCGGACCAGCGGTACGGCGTCGAGCCCGGGGCGCGGGCGTCGTACCACCCACTTGAGCGGGCCGTTCGCGACCGCGCTCGCGACCGTCAGCGAGACGAGGCCGCGCAGCGCCGCGCGCCGGCCGCGCTCCCCGGTCGCGGCGAGCGCCGCGGCGGTCGCGAACCACAGCAGGCCGTGGTCGGCGGAGTGGGTCAGGGGCGGGATGAAGCGGTCGAGCACCGGGCTCGGCCGGCCGGCGGCCGCGGCGAACACGCGGCGGTCAACGGCGTGCAGCCGTCGCGGGCTGGGCAAGATCACGCCGAGGGCGTACCCAGCCCGAACTCGCCAAACATCAGCGCGATCAGCTCGTCCGCGACCACCTCGCGCGGCACGTCCGGATGGTCGAGCCACCAGTCCCCGGCGGCCTGCACCATCCCGGCGATGCCGTGCGCCCAAACCTGCGCCCGGGCCGGGCTGATCGGGATGAGCGTGGGCTCCGCGCGCAGGCCCGCGGCGAGCTCGTCGCCGAAGCGCCGGACGAAGCCGAGCACCTGGCCGCGTACGTCGATGTCTTCAGCCGCGGCGCGCTCCATCAGGAAGCGGTAGACCTGCGGCTGCTCCTCGACCGCGGCGAGGTAGGCCTCGACGGTCGCGCGGGTCCGGGCGGTCAGGCCGCCGCGGGTGGTGAGCGCCGCCCGGAGCCGGAGGAGCAGCCGGTCGGTGTGCCGGGCGGCGAGTGCCCGGTAGAGCCCGCCCTTGTCGCCGAAGTGGCGGTAGAGGATCGGCTTGGTGATGCCGGCCTCGGCGGCGATGAGGTTCATCGAGGCGGCCGAGCCCTCGCGCTGGACCACCCGGTCGGCGGCCTCGAGCAGCTGCTCGCGGCGGTCGGCAGCCGGGTCACTGAGATCCATGTCGCACCGCCTCCTAACCGGGCTCGCCTTGACAGGACGTTACCAGCGGTAACACCATGGCGCCATGGCTGACGCTGCGTTGTTCTCGCTCGACCTCACCGAAGACCAGGTGGAGCTGCGCAAGTGGCTGCACGAGTTCGCCGCCGAGGTGATCCGGCCGGCCGCGCACGAGTGGGACGAGCGCGAGGAGACGCCCTGGCCGATCATCAAGGAGGCCGCCAAGGTCGGCATCTACTCGCTGGACTTCATGGCCCAGCAGTGGTTCGACGACAGCGGGCTCGGCATGGTGATCGCGCAGGAGGAGCTGTTCTGGGGCGACGCCGGCATCGGCCTCGCAATCATGGGCACCGGCCTCGCCGCCGCGGCCGTCTCCGCGAACGGCACCAACGAGCAGATGGGCGAGTTCATCCCGGCGATGTACGGCACGCCGGACGACCCGAAGCTCGGCGCGTTCTGCTCGTCCGAGCCGGACGCCGGCAGCGACGTCGGCGCGATGAAGACCCGGGCCGTGTACGACGAGGCGTCGGACGAGTGGGTGCTCAACGGCACGAAGACCTGGGCCACCAACGGTGGCATCGCGGACTGGCACGTGATCGTCGCAACGGTCGATCCGGAGCTCGGTACTCGCGGTCAGGTGTCGTTCGTCGTACCGCCCGAGTTCAAGGGCAAGGGGCTGACCCAGGGCCAGAAGTTCAAGAAGCACGGCATCCGCGCGTCGCACACGGCCGAGGTCGTCATCGACAACCTGCGGCTGCCGGGCAAGTACCTGCTCGGCGGCAAGGAGAAGCTCGACGACCGGCTGAACCGCGCGCGCGAGGGCTTGCGCACCGGGCGGTCGCAGCCGTCGATGGCGACGTTCGAGCGCACCCGCCCGACGGTCGGCGCGCAGGCGGTCGGCATCGCCCGGGCGGCGTACGAGGTCGCGTTGGATTACGCGAAGACGCGAGTGCAGTTCGGCCGGCCGATCATCGAGAACCAGGGCATCGCGTTCAAGCTCGCTGACATGAAGACTCGCATCGACGCGTCCCGGCTGCTGGTGTGGCGGGCAGCGTGGATGGCGCGGCAGGGCAAGTCGTTCGACGCGGCCGAGGGCTCGCAGTGCAAGCTGTTCGCCGGCGAGACCGCGGTCTGGGTGACGGAGCAGGCGATCCAGATCCTCGGTGGCAATGGCTACACCCGCGAGTACCCGGTCGAGCGGATGCACCGCGACGCGAAGATCTACACGATCTTCGAAGGCACGTCGGAGATCCAGCGCCTGGTGATCGCGCGAGCGATCAGCGGCACCTACATCCGCTAGCCGCCGCCGGATACCCGCAATCGCGCGCTGGTTCGCCTAGAAGCGAACAGGCGCGCGATTGCCCCGTGGCGGCGCGGCATGGGCGAGTCAGTCATACGTTCGGACGATTTGTCCGAAAGTACGAGGCGCGGGTGCCCGCCAACGCCGACACTCGTTCCATGCCTGAGATCGCCGTCACTCACCGCACCGTGCCGCGCGCACTCGCAGTCCTGCCCGGACTCGTCGTCGCCGCCTGCGTACGGGTGCTCACCCTTGCCACCCCGCCCATCCCCGTCCGGATGGTCGCCGCCGCCGTCATCGCGCTCGCGTGCTGGACGGCGTACCGGTTGCTCACCGCGTCGCTGACCGTCGGCGAGGGCGGCGTGCACGTCCGCGGCGTCATGTACGACGCCGACATCCCGTGGGCCGACCTGCACAGCGTTCAGGTCGAGCCGTCGAACGGCCCGATCCGGTTCCTGCTCTGGGGCATGGTCACGCCGCGCACCGTCACCCTGGTCTGCAGCAACAAGATGCTGCGCCCGGTCGGCATGCTCTCCGGCCCCGACGACGAAGACGTCGACCGCGCGGTCGGGGCCATGCGAGTCCGGTCGGGCGTGTGGCGCCCGCCGGTGCAGCGCCAGCCCGAGAACGACAGCGTCTCAGTCGGCTGACGCGACCGCGTCCACGTACGGCCGGGCCGCCGTCGCCCACGCCGGGACCAGGTCGAGTCGCAACCGCCGCTCCACATCCTCGGCGGTAACCGCACCTTCGGCCCGTACGGCCCAGTCCGCCTCGCACCGCAACGCCGGTACGCCGGCCGCGATCGGCTCCTG
Organism: Frankiaceae bacterium; assembly: GCA_030840585.1. Taxonomy (GTDB): domain Bacteria; phylum Actinomycetota; class Actinomycetes; order JAFAQI01; family JAFAQI01; genus BP-197. Next base: position 4,582 of record JAVEEG010000152.1, read on the forward strand.
CTCGCCGGCCGCCGCTACCGACGCCGCCTCGACCCCGAACCGCCGGGCCAACCGGTCGCTGCGGTCGAGTGGTGTCGCGCCGGCGCCAACGAGTGGCAGCGTCGCCGTCGGGCACGGCCGCTCGATCCCCAGCGAGCGGGTGACCGCGTCAACCGCGTCCTGCGCCATCCGCCGGTACGTCGTGAGCTTGCCGCCGACGAGCACCCACACCCCGTCGCGCTCCAGCAGCGCGTGCCGGCGGGACAGGTCCGCGCCGCTGCTGCCGTGCGCATGTCCGAGCAGTGGCCGCAGCCCGGCAAACCGGCCGACCACGTCCGCACTCGTCACCGGCCGGCGCAACCCCGAGCTCAACGTGTCGAGCAGGAACGACTCTTCGGCCCCGGTCACGTCGGGTTCGTCCACGATGTCGTCGACCGCGTCGTCGGTGAGGCCGACCTGCACGGTCCCGTCCGGCCGCGGTACCGCGAACACGAACCGGTTGCGGCTGCCCGGCACCAACACGTTGAACGCGCACGCCGGCGAACCCAGCGCTTCGGCGGTCACCAACACGTGCGCGCCCTTGCTCGGTTGTAGTTGGACGCCGTCGACAAGTCCCCCGGACCACACGCCGGCGGCGACGACAACGGCCCGCGCGCTGACGTCGAGCTCGGTGCCGGTGAGTTCGTCGCGCAGCCGCGCGCCGTCGCGTTGCACGTCGATCGCCCGGCAGTGGGTGAGGATGCGGGCGCCGTACGACGCCGCGGTCCGAGCGATCGCGACGACGAGGCGCGCGTCGTCTTCCAACGATCCGTCGACGCTGACGAACGCACCGCGCGCGTCCGCCCGCATCGACGGCACCAGCCGAGCCGTCTCGGTCGCGTCGACCCATCGGGTTCGCGGCAACTGCCGCGGCGTCCGGGAGGCAACCCGCAGCACGTCAGCGATGCCGAAGCCGGTGCGCGCGAGCGCCTTGTTGCCGCGCGGGTACCCGGGCAGGTCCGGGATCACGAATGGCATCGGCTGCACGAGGTGCGGCGCGATCGTCCGGACCAAGTGGTTGCGCTCGACCGCGGACTCCCAGGCGACGCCGATCTGGCCGGCCACGATGTACCGCAAGCCGCCGTGCGCGAGTTTGCTCGACCACCGGCTGGTGCCAGCGGCGAGGTCGGATTTGTCGACCAACGCAACGGAAAGTCCGCGCGCCGCTGCATCCAGGGCAACGCCCGCGCCGGTGACGCCGCCACCGACGACGAGCAGGTCGACCACCTCACCCGGCAGCGCGTCGAGCTCGCGTTGCCGCCGCGCGGCGTTGAGTTGGTTGCTCACGGCCGTAGCCACCGGTCGACCAGTCGCTCCAACTCCGCCGGTACGACGTCCGCGTCGAGGTCCTTCATCAGCCCGGCCGAGATGACATACGGCGTCGTCAGCAATACCAGCATCCGGGCCATCGTGTCCGCGTCGCCACGGCGGATCGATCCGTCCGCCTGGCCCTCGATGATGCTGCGCCGCACGTGGCCGACCGCGAGCTGCTGCGTCGACCCCCACCGGTCGGTGAGGTAGGGCAGCAGCAACTCGGGATCAACGTCGAGCACCCGGCGGAGCAATGGTTCGCGCGGCAGTCGACTGCACAGATCCACGACGACCGCGACCAGCCGGCTGCGCGCGGTCCGGCGGCGGTGCGCCGCCTGCTCGGCCGCGGCGAAGACCGCGCCGAGGTCACGCGTCATCACTTCGAGGATCAACGTGTTGACGTCGGGCACCAACCGGTAAACGGTCATCCGGCTGACCCCGGCTCGGCGCGCGACGTCTGTCAGCGTCGTACGCCGGACCCCGACCGCAAGCACGGCGGCCCGGGTCGCATCGAGGATGTTTTCCGGGACCTCGCGCGCTACCGGCTCTTGCTTGTGACGTTGAGACGTCATATGTCACACTGTAGCGCATGGAGCCGAGCTGGACATCCTGGGGTACGACGCAGCCGGAGCTACCGCCCGCCGCACAAGCGTTGCTCCAGTCACGGCTCGGCGAACTCACCCCGTCGGTGCCGGCGGCGATCGAGACCGCCGAGTTACCACCGTCGCGGTTGCGCCGTACCGTCCTCACCCGGCTGATCGAAGCGGTCGGCGACGAGGGCGTCTTGGTCGACGACGCCGCGCGGGCCCGGCACGCCGGTGGCCAGGCATACGCCGATCTCATCCGCCGTCGGGCCGGCGACGCCGCGCAGGCGCCGGACGCCGTGGTGGTCCCACGCGACGCAGCAGCGGTCGCCGAGGTGCTGCGCATCTGCACCGACGACTACGTCGCGGTTGTTCCGTGGGGCGGCGGCACCAGCGTCGTCGGCGGGCTCGACGCCGAGCGCGGCGGCTGCACCGGGCTGATCGCACTCGATCTGTCCCGGCTCGACCGGCTGCTGTCAGTCGATCCGACGTCGATGCTGGCGACGTTCGAACCGGGCATCCGCACCCCCGAAGCCGAGCGGCTGCTTGCCGAACACGGGCTGACCCTCGGGCACGTGCCGCAGAGCTTCGAGCGCGCGTCGCTTGGTGGTTATGCCGTCACGAGGTCCGCCGGTCAGGCCTCGACCGGTGTAGGCCGGTTCGACGATCTGGTCGCCGGGCTGCGGCTGGCCACACCGGTTGGTGAACTGGTGCTCGAACCGATCGGCGGGAGCGCCGCCGGACCCGATCTCCGCCGGCTTGTCCTCGGCTCGGAGGGAACGCTGGGCGTCGTCACCGAGGTGACCGTGCGGGTCCGGCGGATCCCCGCGGTGCGCAAGTACGAGGGCTGGATGGCGCCGTCGTGGGACGCCGGCCTCGCTGGGTTACGGCGGATCGCGCAGGACGGCCCGCACCCCGACATCATCCGGCTGTCCGATCCGAACGAGACGCAGGTCTCTATGACGATGTCGAGCGCCGGCCCGGCCGTGAAGCGGTTGCTGTCGGCGTACCTTCGCGCCCGGCGGGTGCGGAACGGCTGCCTCGTCATCGTCGGGTTCGACGGGACCGCGGACGACGTCCGGCACCGGCGCGAGTACGTCGCCGAGACGTTGCGCGCGAGCCGGTGCGCACCACTCGGGAAGCGCGCCGGACATGCGTGGGAACACAACCGGTTCGCCGCGCCGATGCTGCGCGACACGTTGCTCGACGCGGGTGCGCTGGCCGAGACACTGGAAACCGCGGCGACGTGGACGCACCTGCCGGCGGTGTACGAAGCGGTGCGCGGATCGCTACGGACCAGCCTCGGTGACGGCGCGGTCGTCGGTTGTCACGTCTCGCACATCTACCCGACCGGCGCGTCGCTGTACTTCACCATCATCGCCGCAGCCGATCCGGACCGCCGGATCGAACAGTGGATCGAGGCGAAGAACGCGGTGAACGAAGCGATCGTGTCGGCCGGCGGCACGATCACGCACCATCACGCCGTCGGCACCGCGCATCGCGATTACGTCGAACCCGACCTCGGCGGTCCGGTCGGTGTCGCGATGCTGCGCGCGGTCAAGCAGGCCGTCGACCCGCGCGGCGTGCTCAATCCCGGCAAGCTGCTGCCGGACTAACCGCTGATCGACACCAACGGGGTGGGCGTCCCGGTCGGAGTGGGCGTCGGCGTTGGTGTCGGAGTTGGCGTGGGAGTCGGTGTCGGCGTGGGCGTCGGTGTGGGAGTCGCCGTGGGGGTCGGCGTAGGCGTAGGTGTCGGTGACTCGCTCGGCTTCGCCGGCGTGAGGTCGTTGAGCAGCGTGTCGGCGGCGTCCTCGATCGCGACCGCCCGCTGCCCGCTGACCTGACCGAGCGATTTTTCCTTCTCCACCAACGCTTTTAGCTGCTCGACCGCCTGCGCCAATCGTTCGTAGTTGCCGGTCGAGGCGATCTGGCGAACCTGCTCGACCTTTGGTGCGAGCACCCGCTCGGCGGCCGGCGTGAGGTCGCCCGGCCGGTTGGAGCAGCCGGCTGTGACCAATGCGGCGATCGCGACGGCGACCGCGACCAGCGCCCGCGCCCTCATGGCCGCACCAACTTCTCGAGGTCTTCCATGTGCGACTCGAGCGGTTCGTGCAACGCGGGTTTGCCCGGTTGGTACGACGCGGGCGTGCCGTTCTGGTTACGCGCAATCGCGACACCGATCCCGATCGCCGCCGCGACCGCGACGAGCAACGCGACGACGACGAACGCCGGGTTGAACCGCCGCGCCGGCGCCGTCGTCGTACGCCGGATGATCGGCTCGCCCGCCGCGGTCGTTGCGGGCAGGACTGTCGTCGCGGTGGGCATCACCGTTGTCGCCTGCGCCGGCGGCGCGAGGATGACCGTGCGGTCCTCACCGCCGGCCGCGATCGCGCGCAACGCTTCGCCCACCTGCGCCGCCGTTGGCCGGTGCGCCGGATCGCGTGCGGTCATGGCGGCGAGCAACCGGCGCCACGGGGCGGGAAGCCGTTGCGGTACCTCGGGATCTCGAGCCAGCCGGGCCACCGCGACCTCCATTGCGGTGCCTTCGAACGCGCGCTGGCCGGTCAGGCATTCGAGCAACACCATGCCGAGGCTGTACACGTCGACCGCCGAGCCGAGCGGCTCACCGGCGACCTGCTCGGGCGCGAAGTACGCCGGGGTGCCGAGCACCTCGCCGGTCCGGGTGGTGTGCGCGGAGTCGACCAGCCGGGCGATGCCGAAGTCGGCGAGGTGCACGCGGCCGTCGGCCGCGATGAGCACGTTCGCCGGCTTCACGTCGCGGTGCACGAAACCCTGCGCGTGCACGTACGCCAGCGCATCGGCGAGCGCGGCGCCGTAACGGGCCGTCCGCTCCGCCGGCAGCGGGCCGTCACTCAGCTCCTCGCCGAGGGTGCGGCCATCAATCAGCTGCATGACGAGGTAGGGCTGGTCGGTGTCGTCGGTCGTGCCGGCGTCGTAGACGCTGACGAGGTTGGGGTGCTCGAGGCTGGCCAGCGTCCGCATCTCGGCCTCGTGCCGCTGCAGCTGCTCGGCCGCGTCGCCACGGAACAGCTTCACCGCGACCGGTCGGGCCAGCCGTTCGTCCTCGGCGCGATAGACATCGGCGGCGCCGCCGCCACCGAGACGCGCTCCCATCCGGTAGCGGCCATCGAGGACGCGTTCGCCGTCATCGCCCAGCCGCCAGGGCACGGTCTCGTCGGTCACGGCTCCAGTCTGCCCAACGTCAACGCCGCGGGTGGCCCCGGCGCCGGTGGCAGGGGGTCAGACGGCGGTGCGCTGCTCGGGAATCTGCAGCACCAAAGCGTCCTCGGCGCCGAGGAGCACGCACATCCGGCGGACCGGCTTGCTCGCCCCGATGACCGCCGCCTCGCCGCCCATCTCCCGCATCCGGTCGACGGTCGCGAGGATGGCGGACAGGCACAGAACGTCGACGAACGGCACGTCATTCAGATCGATGACGAGCCGCTGGCAACCGGTCGCGGCCGCCTCGTCGAGCAAGGCGCGCACGTCGGCAACGGTGACGATGTCGAGTTCGCCGTGCAGCACGAGGACAGTGACCTCAGGCCGCACCTTGAGCTCGCCCAGCACCACGCCTCCCCGTCGGTCGATTCGATCCTCACCGTACGGCGCGAAACCCGCAGCGTCCGGCGTACGCCGAAACCCGCTCGGTACCGTGCAGGTGATCCTGTTGCGTCTGTCGAGGGAGCCTCGTGTCCGATCTCAGCTATCTGCAGGCAGCCACGATCGGACTGCTTCAAGGCGTGACCGAGTTGTTTCCGGTGTCCAGTCTCGGCCACTCGATCCTGGTGCCGGCCTGGGTCGGCGGCAGCTGGGGCCACCTCGTCACCGAGCAGTCGACGAAGGCGAGCGAGTCCTCGCCGTACCTCGCCTTCATCGTCGCCACGCACGTCGCAACCGCGATCGCGTTGATCGTGTTCTACCTGCGCGCGTGGCTGCGAATTGTGGCCGGCCTCTGGACCAGCCTGCGCCGACGGTCGATTGAGACGCCGACCGAACGGCTCGGCTGGCTGATCGTTGTCGCGACGATCCCGGTCGGGATCCTCGGCTTGGCGTTGGAGCATCCGCTGCGCGTGCTGTTCGCGAAGCCGCTCGCGGCCGCGGTGTTCCTCACGATCAACGGGATCATCCTGCTCGCCGGTGAGCAGATGCTGCGTCGATCGCGTGGGGACCGCGACCGGCCTGTAGCCGCTGCCCGGACCCGCGCCGCAGATGCGGGATCGCAACGCGTGCAGCAGGACGAGGAGGTGCTCGTCGCGCGGGTCGGCTGGCGGGACGCGGTCGCGGTGGGGCTCGCGCAGAGCCTCGCCTTGCTCGCTGGCATCAGCCGTTCCGGCACCACGATGGTCGCCGGTCTCGTCCGCGGCCTCGACCGCGAGTCGGCGGCCAATTTCGCGTTCCTGCTCGCGACCCCGGTGATCCTCGCCGCCGGTGGGCTGAAGCTGCCCGAGCTCGCCAAGCCGGCCGCGGCGGGGATCCGTGGGCCGACGGTGGTCGGCGCGGTGCTCGCCGGGTTGGCGTCGTACGTCGCGGTTCGCTTCCTGACGCGGTACTTCGAGAACCGCAGCCTGCGGCCGTTCGGCATCTACTGCCTGATCGCCGGCATCGTGAGCGTCGTGCACTTCGCCTGACCCACTCTGAGCCGCGGTCGAGTGAGACGTTGTCGGGCATTCTCGCCGCGATTTCGCCCAACAACGTCTCACTCAACGGGTGTCACCATCCGTAGCCTTGTCGTGCGCCCTCGTAGCTCAGGGGATAGAGCATCGGTTTCCTAAACCGTGCGTCGCAGGTTCGAATCCTGCCGGGGGCACTGACGTGATGCGCTGTCAGTGCTGTGGCTTGTCTGTGTAGTTCGGGAGGAGTAGCCGGACTGGGTGCCGGCGTGGCGGCGGCCGAGAACCAGCCGAACGCTTGCGGCTTCATCTGCAAGACGTAGCCCAAGTGCGTCCATCTGTCGTTGAACACCACACCGTCACGAACGGGTTGGCACGAATCGTCGGCCACCAATCCGCGGTCATGAGAAGGCGCTGTCCGGCCGAGGTCAGGGTCCCGGCCGGGGTGACCGACCCCCACCGTCCTGTGTGCAGGTAGCCATAGGGCATCGTCCCGCGCGAACCGTGAGCGAACGGTGTGCGTCCGTAAGCCGCCACTGACCAGGTCCGACCATCGTCGGACGAGCGGAATAGTTGTTCAGACGGCGGATTTGCCGCTGCCACGCCTCCCGATAGGCGGACAAACAAGATTCGCGACCCAGGCGACCCAGAAGCTACAGCGATCGATGGCTGTGTGCCGGCACGGTAGAGCGCCGTCAGCGCTTTCTGGATGGGTGCCGCAACACTGAACGTACGTCCGCGGTCGTGGGACACGAAGACGTCGTAGCGATTACTCGACTTCGCCGCGGTGAGGACGATCGTCCCGCTATGTGAATAGTCACTAGCCAAGCGAACTTGGTCCACCCATGAGTACCCGTTCGGCAGCGATGCCAGTTTGGTCCCGCACCGGAAGGTGGTGTCGCAGGCGAATAGATCGGCGTGAGCGCTCGACGCCGACCCCCCACTGGCAACCCCGGCGGCAAACGCCACCTGATCGGCCGCGTAGGTCGGCGACACAAAGAAGGCCTGGTCCGCGTCCGATGTCCCCACAATTGGCTGCCAGGACAGGGCGACCGGGTCGAACAGGTAGCTTCCGGTTCCCCCAGCCGCGGGGCCCGGATTAGCAACCAATATGTCGGCGTGCGCCAGGGAGACCGCACTCGGCATGGGCAGGGAGGACACGGTCGCCGGAACGAGAGCGACCCGAGCGGCGCCGAGGGCGGCCGCAATGGGCAACTCAGTAAAGGTGCTGCCGCCATCTCGGCTGTAGAACAGCTCGCTCGACGACAGCTGAAGGACTAGGAGGTGATCGGTTACGAAATCAGGCGAAACGAGGAAGTCTCGAAGCGGCAGGGGGCTCGTAACGGTCACGCCCGTAGGCGCCAGCGAGGTCCAGCTCTTGCCACCATTACGCGTCGTATAGAGGCGGAGTGCTCCGCTGGTGCCGCCGTTGGGGTCGACGCCGGCGCAAAAGGCCGTCTGGTCAGCCGTGAAATTCGGGGACAGTACCAAGTTGGAGCAAGCAGACAGCTCCGGGACGGTAGTGGCCTGGGCGGAGGGCATCGCGAAGCAAAGCGCCGCCGCCACTGCGGTCGCCTGGGTCTTTCGCATCGTCCCTCCCCCAAGATTCCGGGGTGCTTAGGCACCTTCGGCAGAGACCGACGCATCCCTGCCTATCTCACCTAACGATCAGCTGCCTCGCGCGTAACGCAGCTGAGGCGGCTGGTGCGATGAAAGCGCACGCCAGCGGTCCGTTCAGGCGTTAGACCCTGAGTCGAACAGCGAATCGGGCACTTTCGTGGGTCCGCCGATGACAATCTTCGAGAACCATCCGGTGGCTTCGAGCCGTGCTTTCAGGGCGTCGATCTGCGCCTTGGTCGACCCGGGGCGGAGGTAAATCGCGACGAGTCTTTCCGGAACCCGGTAGTAGAGGCCGTCGGACGCCGGGTCAACCTCGATCTTGGTGTCGACAAAGGTGTTGATTGCGATGGCGTCTTGATTGGGCTTCACCCGCGCATACATCGCCTGCGTCACCGTAGCGGGCGGTGTTCCATTGGGATTCGCTACGACATGAGCCTTCGGATGCGTGGAGCCGCTACAGGCCACGAGGCTGGCGGCGGCAACCACGATGAGGACCGCCCAGCGGGCGGCCCTCATCGTGGAATGCATAGTCGGTCCAATCACGAATTGATGTAAACCCACAACGAGTCGTTGACGGCATACCCCTTGGTGTCAGCGTTCGGCCCGGACCACTCAGAGTCGCCGTCCGTCTCCGCCTGGGGGTTCGAGCCCTGCTGACCCTGCGTGTGCGAAATCCAGGAACTGTGGAACAAAGTAGCTGAGTTCCATGGGTGGATATAGGCCGCGCAGACTTGCCACGAGGCGCCAAAGCTCGCGCCAAGTACGGGCAAGGAGGCGCTCGCGGTGAAGCACGAACCTTGGTCCTCATTCCCGTTGGGGCTGCGCTTCAGCTCGGTGTAAACGTAGTTGCCCGACTTCGTCTTACCACTCTCGTCGCGCCACTTCAGTCGGTACAACTTGTAGTTGCCTTTGGCATTGCCGGTCGCTTGGAAATCATGGACGAAGTAGCTCTTGTCCGGGTCAGATTCATTAGTCAGGCGGTAGATGGTCATGCATCCGTGGGCCGTGAACTCTTTCGTATCCCACGGCGGCGTGCACGTGCTCCCCGTGAGTTGGACCGGCCCACTCTGGTAATCCGCCGGCAGGACTGTCATGCCACGAGGGTTTGCTGTCCAGCCTGGGTCCGCGAAGTTGTCGAGCGATACACCGCTCTCAGTGACCGAGCCGAACGGCGAGCCATCGACAGCTGCAGTACTGGTGCTGGGAACCAAGGCGGCCGGCAGGATCGTCAGGCTGCCACCGCTCGGCATGTCGACGTCATCGTCCCCAGCGAGGAAGTCAGGGTCGACGGGTAAACCCACCTGGACACACGGCACGGCATCCGAGACCTCGCACGTCGTAACCGCGGCCGCGGGTGCGGCAGCCAGCAGCTGTGTGACAGGGAGGGCTGCCGCTGCGAGGACGGACAGAATGATTCGGGTTCTCATGTGTCGGCTCCTGTGTCTTGCGTTGGGCGCGGGCTGAAGCAGGTCACGCCGCGGCGATGCTGTCTTGGAAGTAGCCCGCAGTTCCACTGGTTACCGCGTCCGCGGCCGGGTCGTAAACGTTGCCGCGTATCCCACCCTGAACAGTCCTGGGGCAGCCTGCGGTCGGGAAGTTGACTACGAAGTGGTCCATCATGTGGAGAGTGTGCTGCGGCAGATTGCCGACGTCGGCCGTCACGGCCAAGTGGTACGTGCCGCCGCTCGCATGGGTCATGACTGATCGGGTGCTGTAGGCACTGCCATTGAAAAGCGTGCTGTTCACCCCGCTCGTCCAAGACGCCTGGAGACTCAGGGAGTAGGCGCAGCTACCGGTTGAATCGGTCTTCCAAGTTGCGAGGCCGTCAAGATGAATCTGGCACTGCGTATTGGGGTAGTAGCTCGCTCCGCTCGTACCGCTCGTCGGGCTGCTGATGATCTCGAAGTAGCAGTTCGCGCCGCTCGTAATCGTGTAGATGCTGACGACACACCCATTGTTGGTCCACTCGGCATTCGTGTAGGAGCAGTCAATCTCATGACCCGTAGCAGGAGCACTGTGGCTGGTGCCTTGCCAGTGCGGCCCCATGAAGTCGGTGGCAACGGTCGCAGCATGAGATGAAGATGAGAACCCGACCGTCAAGACGACCGCAGTGGCCACCAGAGCGCGGACAAGTCGTCCGCCAATGTGATGGGAAGCAGGCATTTTGGTCCCCCCGTTCGTATTGCCCAGTGAGCCTCGGCACCTTCCCCGTGACCACGCTTATCGACGGCTCACGGAAAGTGCTGACTTGTGGCGCATTCATACCGGACCACATCGAGATTGCACAAGGCAGGTAGCAGGCATCTTTTCAGTTGGAAGCGGTCAAACGGGACGACTGACGCGCGCTGGAAGAAAAGTCCGGCCGCTCCGCCCCGCTCTGCTGACCTGGCGATGTTCCCCACAGCACCGAGCAAATCCAACCGTAAGGAATCTGAATCGAGTGCAGTACCGCAGTGCATGAGACCTCCTTTGCGACGGGCTCTCCCGGTACTACTCGCCGCCGCCGCTGTCGCTGGCCTGGCCGGGCCGGCCAGCGCGAGCAACACGATGCACGGCGGCTGCTGGCTCATGTTGCAGGCCGACCCGTCGAACGGTCCGGGCCGGTACGTCGACTTCATGGGCGTGAGCTCCACGACGCAGGACAGCAGCGGCGCGCCGGTCGCGGCCACCGTCTTCTGCCAGGTTGAGATCGACGGGATCCCGACGCCTTCGAGCGACTACACGGCGAGCGGGACCGGCTCGCAGTCGGGCGGGAAGCCCGATGCCTTCTACGCCGACGCCACCGCCGTGATCACGCTCTGCCAGCAGGTCACGTTTTCCGGTGGCACGCCATTGCCGCGGACCTGCAAGACCGTCGCCGTCGGCTACACGCCGCCGCCTCCGTGATGCAAGATCAGTGGCGATACCGCGGCGCCGCGAGACCTAGGCGCCGTTGAGGCGGCGGGCGTCGGCGCGCTTCTCGCTCAGCCGGCCCAGCAGCGCGCGCGCATGTTGCCGGTCGATGCCGACCCTGGCGTCCAGCTCGCCGTCGTCGAGGGTGTCGAGCGTCTCGTTGATGCAGTTGCACAGCACGGCGATCTCGTCCGCCGTCAGCCGCACCACGATCTTGGGCACGGCGGAGTCCTGCCCCAGCGAACCCGGCACCTAACGCGTCCCCCGGGCTGTGGACGGATCGGTGGATGAGTCCGTGGGAAACCGGCCGGATCCGGGGATAACCGGTCCTCGAATGTGGACATGATGTGCACAGCCGAAAATCCCTGAAAATACTGGCCGAAAGCCCTTGTGCACCTGCCCACCGAGGCACTACACATACGTCTGTCGCCGAGAGACGACAGACACGCGGAAGGCAACTTTCGCACCGCAGGACGCTTCGGCCGCCGCAAGGCGGCGCGGGCACCGGAGGTCACCGCAAGGTGGCGGCTGGTCGCCCGAGGAAACCGCAAGGGGACCAGGAGCGATCGACGGGTCTGACGAGAACCGGCGACGGGGACTCGAGACGCAAGACCGCGGAGCGATCCGCAGTCGGTGCATCGAGACCACGCGAGGCCCCTCCATCTCATACATGGAGGGGCCTCGCACCATTTTCGTCCACGTGTCGCCGATCACCGCGCAGCGACACACGGAAACCACGCGCACCTCAGCGGCTGTCGTCCTCCGCGTTCGGCCCCGGCGCCGGCGGCCTGGAGCCCTCGCCGTGCACCGCGTGCCACAGGATCACGTCGAGCTGGCGCTGCGGCACCTGGTCGATCGCGCTGAAGTCGAGCGACTTCGACACCGCTGCGTCCGGCGCGGTCGCGGAGTTGACCGCGTCCCGCGGATACGCCGGCACCAGAGCGCTGTACGGCGCAACGTTCACCGGCGCCGACGTGAACGCGTCGTACATCGGCACCGCGAGCCCGTCGAACAGCCCCATCGGTTCCATCCCGAGGATGAGTTCCATCGAGTGGATCACCGAGGCGAAGTCGTAGCGGCGATCGACCACCGCACCGACCGGCGTGTACGGGCTGATCACCGCGGCCGGGATCCGGTGCGCGTCGACGTGATCGGCGCCGTCCTGCGAGTCGTCCTCGACGACGAAGATGGCCGACGACGACCAGATCGACGAGTGGCTGATCGTGTCGACGATCTCGCCGAGGCCGTAGTCGTTGTCGGCGATCATCGCCTGCGGCGTCCGCTTGCCCGGCGTCGTACCGACGGTGTGGTCATTGGGCAGTACGAGGTAGTTGAACGCCGGCACCGTGCCGCTCGCGACCTGGCTGTTGAAGTGAGCCTTGAAACAGTCGGCCCGCGACTCGGCGTTCTTCGGCGCGCTTGCGGTCGGCGTCGAGTCCCAGGTCGGGTTCTGCGTGATCGCGTCGGTCTCGATGTCGGCGTCGTTCGGGTAGCACTCGCCGGCCGGCGTTGCGCCGACACCGGTCGGGCCGCCGGCACCGAGGTCGGAGTGGGCAAACTTCGCCAGCACCTCGGCCGTCGCCGCCGCGTCACGGTCCTTGTCCGGGAACGGCACGTCGCCGGCAATCGCCTCGCCGTAGTTGAAGTACGGGATGCCTTGGCGCTGCGCTTGGTCGAACAGGAAGCCGTTGCCCGGCCACGTCACCGCGAAGACACCGAAGTCGTACGGGCGGCCGCGGCCGGCGTAGTTCTGCATCCAGTTCTTCTGCACGTAGTCGGACACACTCGCCGCACTCGTCCAGAAGTGCCCGTCGATCGACGCCTCAGAGTTCGCGTACACGTGGTCGAGCAACGGGAACCGGTTGACCAGCGCATGGATGTTCGGCGTGACCGACGGGCCGAACAGTTCCAGCGACGGATCGCCGTCACCCTTCGCGACATCGCCGAGGATCTGGTCGTACGTACGGTTCTCCCGTACTACGAAGAACACGTGCTTGATCGGGCCACCAGGCCGCAACGGCGTCCCGGCCGGCGCGGCCGTCGTGTCGACCGGAACCACCTGACGGTTGGCGGTCGCGGTGTACTTCGCCAGCTGCGACTCCTTCGGCACCCGGAGCACGCCGACGCTGCCGAGGATCGACGACGGCAGGTAATAGAAGGAGTTGATCTGGTTGTCACTGTCGCGCGGGTCGAGCGGGTTGGGTCCATTCGGATCCGGCCCGGCGCCGAAGCCCTTCGCCGACAGCCACACCAGCGTGTTGCCGTGCACCGCGGCATCGGTCGGGAACTCCGCGGTCGGCACCCGGCCGACGAGCTTCGGCGTCGCGGCATGTACGTCGAGCACCGCGAGGTCGTCGCCGCCTTCTTCCGCGACATAGAGCCGGTCGTGCGCCGCGTCCAACGCAAGGGCGACCGGCGCGGTGCCGAGTCCCTGCGTACGTTCGAGCGAGACGTCACCAATGACCGTGCGGGTCGTGGCGTCCATGACCGCGACGTGGTCGGTGTTCGCGAGTGCGATGTACGCGCGACCGGTGCGCCGGTCGACGGTGATGGCCTCGGGGTGCGAGAGCTTCGGACCGACGGTCACATCCGCGGTCTTCGTGCCGGACGCGAGGTCGATGAACGACACGGTGCCGTCGGTCTCGTTGCTCACCAGCCCGGTCTTGCCGTCCGGCAGGATCGACGCGCCGTACGGATAGTGCCCGACTGCGACGTACTTCACCGCGTTCGTCGCCGTCGAAATGATCGCCGCGTGATCGGCAAGGTTGAGCGGCACCAGCAACGTGCCGCCGTCCGGCGAGACCGCAAGCCGATCCGGCCAGGACAGCCGGGTCTGGTTGGTCGGCGGGAAGCTCTGCGGCGGGCCTTCGAGACCGGGTACGTCGGCGATGCCCTGCGGGATCGGCGAGCCGGGCGGCGGCGGGACCGCGACGAGGTGGTCGTAGTGCGCCAGCCCGGTCGTCGGGTCGTATGCGAACGCCTCGACGACGTCGCCCTGCGCGCCGGGCAGGTTCGGGTGTGACTCGTCAGTGTGTGGCGAGTTCGCGACGCCGGACAGGTATGCGACCGGCTTCGTCGGGTCCATCACGATGCCACCGGACGCGCCCGGCACGACGATCGTCTGCACCACTGTGGCCCGCGCGACGTCGACGATGCGGATGTCGTTCTGGCCGCGGCCGGTCGAGACCGCCCAGTAGTACCGGCCGTCGGGCGTCAGCGCACCACCGGTCGGAAAGTTGCCGACCGGGACCATGTCGCCCGCGGGGCTGAGCACCCGGCCGTTGCCGAGCTCGTGCAGGCCCGGGCCGATGACGCCGCTCGATGTGACGCTGTAGGCAACCGTCGCGGTCGTCGTCGCGGCGGCGGCGAGCACGAGTAGCTTGCGGAATTTCTTCACCTAGGAGAGTTACGCGGAAAGCACCGGAACCTCCTGCTGTACGGCGGGTGAACTTACAGTGCCGGCGGTGCCGGGATCCGCGGCAGCGAGGTCTCGACCGCGCCGAACCGTTCGTCCCCGGTCGCCCATTGCGTGCGCGCCTGGGCCATTTCCTCCTTGGTCCGGCCGACGAAGTTCCACCACATGACGATCGGCTCGGGGAACGGCACGCCGCCGAGCAACAGCAGCCGCGCGCCGTCGACACTTGCCAGCGGCAGCTCATCGCGGCCCGGGCCGACGTAGCCCAGCTGGCCCGGCCGGACGGCGCTCTCCCCCACCGCGACCTCGCCGTCGATCACCACGAGGGCGTGCTCGAAGTCCTTGCGGATCGGGACGATCGAGCCGCCGCGCCGTAGCGTCAGCTCCGCTCC
>JAVEEG010000164.1 GCA_030840585.1 Frankiaceae bacterium
CCGCGCGCGGCGAAGGCATTGACGACGTGGTCGCCGCGCTCGACAAGCATCACGAGTGGCTGGTCGGGTCCGGGCGGCTCGACGCGAAGCGGCGCATCCGGGCCGCCGACGAGATCGAGGCAATCGCGGTGACTGCACTGCGCGAGCGGATGGGCGACCTGCGCGGCGGGTCGCTGCTCGACGAGTTGGCCGGCCGGGTCGTCGGCGGCGACCTAGACCCCTACTCCGCCGCCGACGCGCTGCTCAACGGGCTTACGACGTAGGGCGGCCGTTCGCGGCGACGTGGACGTCGGCGACGAGATCGCCGAGGGCGATCGACACGTCGACGGTGTGGTAGCCCCAGGCTGGTCCGAGCGACTGCGACAGCAACGCGTGCGGGTCGGCGACGCCCGGCCGCGGCACGACCTCCAGCCAGCTCGCACCGCCGCCGTGCCGGCAGGTCGCGGTGTAGCGCCCGGTCGCCCCGACCCACGGCGTCGTCACGCCGGCGATCGGCAGGATGCTGCTCGGCACGTACGGGTGCAGCGGGCGGGTTCGCGCGCCGAAGTCGACCGGGTTGACGCAGGCGACCGTCAGGCCGGCCTTGCCGGTCTCGCCGGACAGCGCGGACACCCCGACGCCGGGCCGGCCGAACAGCGCGAGCGGCGGCGGCTGCGACGGGAAGCTCGAGTAGGCGATCACGCAGCCGGCTTCACCGACCCGGGAGCACAACGGCAGGTGCGCGAAGCTGCCGCCGACGAGCTTGCCGGTCGGGGTCGTGACGTTCGCGCCGAGCAGGATCGCGAGCACGACTTTCCGTCGTAACGCGGGGTTCGGGTCGACCTGCTGGCGCAGCAGCCGGACCAACATCGCCGCGCCCTGGGAGTGCCCGATGAACACGATCCGGCGGCCGTGGTTGTCGTGCGCGAGGTAGTCCCGCCAGGCCGCGAGCAGGCTGCCGTAGGCGATCCGGTTGGGCTTGGAGTCGGCCCAGCCGTCGGCGAGATTGAGCAGGTCGGTCAGCGTTCGCTGCCGGTACATCGGCGCCCACACCCGGCACACCTGGGAGAACCGCGACGCCTGCGCGATCGCGGCCGCGGTCTCCTCCGGCTCGATCGCGAGGTCGGCGTTCGCGGTCGATTCCTTGCTCACCGTCGGATACACGTAAAAGCAGTCGACCGGCTGGCCCTCGCTGGGCGCCTGGTCGACCCGCCGGGTGCCGGAGACGTCGATCACCGTCGCGGTGCGGTCACTCGTGCACAGGTCCGATTCGCGGTCCGGCCGGCAGAGCCACACCGCGGGCGGCGGCGGGGTGGCGAAGGTCGCCGTACCCGATGGGTTGGCGGACGCGCTCCGGTGCTTGTCGCCGTTGCAGCCGGCGATCGCGACCGTGAGCAGCACGGCAAGGCCGAGCGCCAGCGGCCGGGCTGCGTGGGTACCCGCCACGAGCCCAGACCCTAATCCGCGGCCGGACTCCCGCGCTGCACAACCGCCGCTTCGACCTCGAGCAGCGACTCTTCCTGCCGTTTCGCGTGTGCCGCTCGGCCGCCGCCACGGACCCCGAACAACCGCTTGCTCACGATCAGGTAGAGCACCAGCAGCAGGTTGATGACCAGGGCGACGATCTTGACGATGGTGATGTGCTTCGTCAGCTCGTAGACCTCAAGCGGCAGGAAGATGCTGGTGCCGACGACGGCGACGTACTCGCCCCATCGCTTGAGGCTCCACAGGCCGATGCCCTCGGCGAGCTGCAGCAGCGCATAGCCGATCAGGAACGCCTCGACCAGGTGCAGCGTGCTGTGCTTGGAATGCAACAGCTTCTCGACCTCGGCGAGGGTCGGGCTCTTCGACAAGTCGTAGTTGAACGACTTAGCCGCCGAAGCGAACCGCGGCAACGCGTGCTCGAACAACTGCTGCAGCGACGTCTGCGAGCTCTCGAAGTAAAAGACCGCCGCGGCCAGCGCGGCCAGCAGCGCCGCGCGGAACCAGCGCTCGATCGCGAGGATGCGCAGCACGAACGCCTCGCGCAATGCCTTGCCGCGCAACACGATCGGTGCCTCGTCGGCCGGGCCGTGGCCGTGCGGCGGGCCGGGGACGAAGTCGCCGCAGCGCAGGCAGCGCCAAGCCTCGCCGAGTGCGGTCTCGGCCTTCAGCCGGTCGCGCAGGTTCGGCTCGTCCGGCGCGTACGTCGCATGGCCCTGCCGGCTGCACCCGCGAAGGCTCCAGTCCACGCCGACAGTCTGCCGAGTCGCGGCCGGACTACCGTGGCGCCGTGCCGCGTCCGCTCGGACTTCCGTTCGACCCGATCGCCCGGGCCGGTGAGCTGTGGGGCGAGCATTTCGGGCCGGCCGATGCCATGCGCGCGGCGACGTCGATCATGCGCGCGCACCAGTTGCTGCTGTCTCGCCTTGACGGCATCCTCAAGCCGCACCGGCTGACGTTCGCGCGGTACGAGGCGTTGGTGCTGTTGCGGTTCAGCCGCCGCGGCGAACTGCCGTTGTCGATCATCGGCGAGCGGCTGATGGTGCATCCGACCAGCGTCACGAACATCGTCGACCGGCTGGCCACGCAAGGTCTGGTCGAGCGGCGGCCGAACCCGCGCGACGGCCGCGGGGTGCTGGCGGCGCTGACCCCGGCGGGCCGGGCGCTGGTCGAGCGCGCGACGGCAGACCTGATGGCCGACGGCTTCGGGCTGAAGGCGTACGACGACGCGCAGCTACGGGACCTGTTCGACCTGCTCCGCACGCTGCGGGTCGAGGCCGGCGACTTTTGACTTCTGGCGCCCGCCGGCTGGACCTACTTGCCGAGGGTGAACTGCTTCGAGATCGCCATGTCGCCGCCGGTGCCGCCCTTCCAGGGCTCGGTGTTCGTCGAGACCATCGCGTAGGTGTAGGCGATTGCGGCGGCGTACACCCGGACCCCGGGCCGCAGCGCACGCAGCGTCCCGAACGTGATCTGGATCGTGTTGCCGGCGACCGTCACCGTGGCCGGGTGAGTCGCGATCGGCTTGTCCGGCAGCGCCGGGGTGCTGGAGGCGGTCGGGCAGGCGTACTCGTCGAACGACGCCTGCTCGGTCTGCGGCACGCCGGTCCAGTGATACGTCGCGACGTAGCCCTTGCAGCCGACGGAGAAGGCGACGTAGTACTGGGTGGCCAACCCAGGCACCGGCGCGGCGCTGAGCCGGATGGTCGCCGTGATCGTCTTCGCGTTCGCGGTGATGGTGCCGTCGAGGATGTCCTGGCTGGGCACGGCCCAGTCGCCCGCGCCGTCCTGGATCTGCGGCTTGGGCATGTGGTTCGTGGCGGCGACCGCGGGGGCACCCGTAACGACCGCCGCCACGACGGCAAGGAGGGCGAGGCGTCTCATGTCCTGGAGTACGGCCACCGTGGGCGGGCGTAACCATCCTGGGCAGAGTTAGTAGGACGTCCTACTATCTAGGTATGGCGACGAACAGCGGGCGCGAACGTTGGCAGCAGCGGTACGACGCGGCGCGCACGCGTGACGCCGACTTCACCACGCTGTCCGGCGTCGAGGTCCAGCCGGTGTACGGCCCGGCCGACGAGTCGTCGTACGACGGGTTCGATCGGATTGGCTGGCCGGGCGAGTTCCCGTTCACCCGTGGCCTCTACGCGACCGGCTACCGCGGCAAGACCTGGACCATCCGGCAGTTCGCCGGCTTCGGCAACGCGAAACAGACCAACGAGCGCTACAAGATGATCCTCGGCGCCGGCGGCAGCGGCCTGTCGGTCGCGTTCGACATGCCGACGCTGATGGGCCGCGACAGCGACGACCCGCGCTCGCTCGGCGAGGTCGGCCACTGCGGCGTCGCGATCGACAGCGCCGCCGACATGGACGTGCTGTTCGACGGCATCCCGCTGCAGGACGTCACCACCTCCATGACGATCAACGGCCCGGCCGTGCCGATCTTCTGCATGTACCTCGTCGCCGCCGAACGCCAGGGCGCCGACATCTCGAAGCTCGACGGCACGTTGCAGACCGACATCTTCAAGGAGTACATCGCGCAGAAGGAGTGGCTGTTCTCGCCCGAGCCGCACCTGCGCCTCATCGGCGACCTGATGGCTTACTGCTACGCCGAGATCCCGCGGTACAAGCCGCTCTCGGTGTCCGGCTACCACATCCGCGAAGCCGGTTCGACCGCCGCGCAGGAGCTCGCGTTCACGCTGGCCGACGGCTTTGGCTACGTCGAGCTCGGCCTGTCGCGCGGGCTCGACGTGAACCGGTTCGCGCCCGGCCTGTCGTTCTTCTTCGACGCGCACATCGACTTCTTCGAAGAGATCGCGAAGTTCCGTGCCGCTCGCCGGATCTGGGCCCGCTGGCTGCGCGACGTGTACGGCGCGACGGATGAGCGGGCGCAGTGGCTGCGGTTCCACACCCAGACCGCCGGGGTGTCGCTGACCGCGCAGCAGCCGGACAACAACATCGTCCGGACTGCGGTCGAGGCGCTGTCGGCCGTGCTCGGTGGCACGAATTCCTTGCACACCAACGCTTTGGACGAGGTCCTCGCGCTGCCGTCGGAGAAGGCCGCGGAGATCGCGCTGCGCACGCAGCAGGTGCTGATGGAAGAGACCGGCGTCGCGAACGTCGCGGATCCGCTCGGCGGTTCGTGGTACGTCGAGGCGCTGACCGACGAGATGGAGCGGCAGGCCGAGGAGATCTTCGCCCGGATCAAGAGCATGAGCAGTGACGGCTCGATGACCAGCGGCATCCTGCGCGGCATCGAAGACGGCTGGTTCATGTCCGAGATCGCCGAAGCCGCGTTCACCTATCAGGTGAAGCTAGAAAAGGGCGACAAGCGGATCGTCGGGGTCAACGCGCACACCTCGACGGTCGAGCAGCCCCTCGAGATCATGCGGGTGTCGCACGAGGTCGAGCGGGAGCAGAATCGGGAGCTCGGATCCCGGCGCGCGGCTCGGGACAACGATGCCGTGCAGCGAGCGATTGCGCACCTGGTCGACGTGGCGCGGACCGACGAGAACATGGTCCCGGCGATGCTCGACGCCGCCCGGGTTGAGGCGACCCTCGGCGAGATCTGCGACGCGCTGCGCGGGGTGTGGGGCAGCTACCTCGAGCCGCCGCGGTTCTAGCTGTTTCGCTGCAGCCCGGCCACCCCGGCGATCGTCGCGGTGGTCACGCCGGCGCCAGCGCACTCGACCGGGCTCGCGCCGAACACCAAGTAGCCGTACGGGTTGTAGTCCTTGCCGCGGGTGGTCCGGTAGACCTTCTTGCGGACCTTGTACGACGGGAGGACCTTGCCGTTGAGGGTGACCGCGGCGCCGATGTCCTGGGTCGTGTAGCTGATGATCGTCGTGCTCCGGTCGGCCCAGGTGACCAGCGCCACGCCGCTGGTGCTGCTGCTCGGGCAACCGCCGCCGCCCTTGGCCGGGACCAGCGTCGCGATCGTGGCGCTCACCGGAGTGCCCATGGTGCTCTGGCAGTTAGACAGCGTTCCGGTGAACGTGTAGGTGAACGCGTGCGGCGCGGTCATGTTCGGGCCGCCGGCGAACTTCGCCGTACCGGACAGCGAGCAGCCGCCGCCGCCCGGGGTCGCGCCGGCCGGCGCGCTGGTGATCGCCGCCCCGCCGGCCAGGGCGAGCGACGCTAGAGCAACGCAGAGTCGAGGGGTGGCGCGCATGGGTCGGGCCTCCGGCATTGGGCGGGCAGCAGGCATTTTGCGCCGAAATCTACCCCGTTACCGCCGGGAAGAAACCCCTTACTCAGGGCCGGCCGGGCCGGCGGGCACCCAGTATTGCCAGCCCTCCGGCGGCGCCGGCCAGGCGGGGTCCGGCTGCCAGCCAGGCGGCGGCACCCAGCCGGGGGGTGGCACCGGCCATCCCGGGGGCGGGTTGAACGCCATCGCGGTCGTGGGCGGCGCCCCGGCGGGGACGGTGGCTGGCGCGCCAGCGGGCGCAGCGGCGGGTGGCCAGCTACCGGGTACCGACGGCGGCCAGCCGCCGGGGGCGTACGGAGACGGCGCGACCCGCCGGGCCGCGACGTCGAGCCGGGCCACGACGATCATGCCGAGGACGGCCGCGATGCCGAGGATCGCCGCCGCCGCGGCGCCGATCCGGTCGGCGTTAACGAGCCTGCTCGCATCGGCGGAGCTGCCCCGGCTGACGGCGCGCGCGACGCCCGTGCCGAAGTAGCCGATGATCGCGGCCGCCCACCACAGGTGGAAGACGAGCGGCACGTTCGGGCGGTCCTCCGCGGTTGCGCGCCAGGCGTCGTCGATCATCTGCTTCGGCCGGACCAGGTTGAACAACGGGATGAACCACGCGCCGATCGCCCAGCCCCAGGCGTAGCGGAACTTGTCCGGCCGGGCGTCGTGCAGCCGGTGGACCAGCATGCCCAACCAGGTGATGAACAGCGCGGCCGTGGCAAGCGAGGTGAGCAGGAGCGCCGCGAACGCACCGCCGACCCGGTCGTCCTGGTGCGACGCTTCGCTCTCGACGAAGTCGCGGGTGTGGTCGATGAGACCGGAGACGTACGACGCCCGATCGAGGCGGACGACGAGCAGCCAGATCGAGATGACTACGAGCAGCAGTAGAGCGATCATCAGGACGATCGCGAGTCCGCTGGGTCCTCGACCGCGCGCCGTTTCCGGGGTGGGTTCCATGTCGCGGGAGCCTAGACCCCAGACCGGGCGAATCGGCGCAACCTAGGCTGGGCGTCGTGAGCATGCGTCCCACCGACTTCCGGTTGCCCGGTGCCGTCGACCTGTCCGGACTCAAGGCCCGCGCGACCGCACCGCCCGCGCCACCGCGCGAGCCGGCTCCGGGTGGCGGGACAGGTCACGTGATCGATGTGACCGAGGCCGACTTCGAGACGGCCGTGATCGAGCAGTCGATGACCGTCCCCGTCGTGCTCGACTTCTGGGCGTCGTGGTGCGGGCCGTGCAAGCAACTGTCGCCGGTGCTGGAAGCCATGGCGGCGGCCGATGGCGGCGCGTGGGTGCTGGCGAAGATCGACTGCGACGCCGAGCAACGGCTGGCCGCGGCCTTCCAGGTGCAGAGCATCCCGGCCGTCTTCGCGGTTATCGCCGGCCAGCCAGTACCGCTGTTCCAGGGGGCCTTGCCCGAGGCGCAGATCCGTCCGGTGCTCGACGAGGTGCTCCGGGTGGCCGCGGCCAACGGGTTGACCGGCCGGCACGACGGTGCCGCGGGCGGCGCCGGCTCCGAGATGCCGGCGAGCAGCGCCGATCCGGTCGCCGACGCGCGGATGGCGGCGTACGACACGGCGCAGGCGGCGCTCGACCGGGGCGACCTCGCCGCGGCAGCGGCCGTCTTCCGCGACCTGCTGGCGAAGGATCCCAACGACGAGCAGGCTCGGCTGTCGCTGGCCCGGATCGAGTTGCTGGTTCGCACCCAGGGCCTCGACCCGGCACAGGTGCAGCAAGCCGCGGACGCCGCACCGGACGACGTCGACGCGCAACTGACCGCGGCCGACGTCGACATGGTCGTCGGCGAGGCGCAGCGCGGGATCGACCGGTTGGTCGCGCTGGTTCGTCGTACGGCGGGTTCCGACCGCGACCGGGTGCGGGAGCGGCTGCTCGCGCTGTTCGAGCTACTCGACCCCGAGGACCCGCGCTTAGCCGCGGGCCGCCGGGCCCTGGCCAACGCGCTGTTCTGACTGCTGCTGATCCGACCCGCTGCTGAACAATCGCGCGCAGGTTCGCTTCTATGCGAACTAGCGCGCGATTGCCGGGGCGGTTCGGGCCGCGGCCGGCGGGGACGCCAGCCACAGCACGCCGAGCGGCGGAACGCGCAACACCGCCGAGGCCGGCTGGCCGTGCCATGGCTCGTCGGTCGCGTGCACCGCGCCCATGTTGCCCACGCCGCTGCCGGCGTAAATGTCCGCGTCGGTGTTGACCACCTCGCGCCATTCGCCGGCGAACGGCAGGCCGACCCGGTACCCCTCGTGCGGCGCGCCGGAGAAGTTCGCGACCACCGCGAGCGCCGACCCGTCGCTGCCCCACCGCAGGAACGAGAACACGTTGCCCTCGGCGTCGTTCGCGTCGATCCACTGGAAGCCGGAACCCTCGGTGTCGAGGGTCCACAGCGCCGGCGTGTTCTTGTAGACGGTGTTGAGGTCGCGGATCAGTTGCCACACGCCGCGGTGATCCGGCAGGTCGAGCAGCCACCAGTCGAGCGACCGCCCCTCCGACCACTCCGACTCCTGGCCGAACTCGCTGCCCATGAACAGCAACTGCTTGCCGGGGTGCGCCCACATGTACGCGTACAGCGCGCGCAGGTTCGCGAGCTGCTGCCAGCGGTCGCCGGGCATCTTGCCGAGCAGCGATCCCTTGCCGTGCACGACCTCGTCGTGCGACAGCGGCAACACGAAGTTCTCGGTGAAGGCGTACACCATCGAGAACGTCATCTGATGGTGATGCCACTGCCGGTGGATCGGATCCTTCGACGCGTACTCCAACGTGTCGTGCATCCAACCCATGTTCCATTTGAAGCCGAACCCGAGTCCGCCGAGGTACGTCGGTCGCGAGACCCCGGGCCAGGCGGTCGACTCCTCCGCGATCGTGATGGCACCGGGCACCCGCTTGTACGCGGTCGCGTTCATCTCCTGCAGGAACTCGATCGCGTCGAGGTTCTCCCGCCCGCCGAACTGGTTCGGCAGCCACTCGCCTTCCTTGCGCGAGTAGTCGAGGTAGAGCA
>JAVEEG010000171.1 GCA_030840585.1 Frankiaceae bacterium
ACTACGCGGCGTTGCATCGCGCGCTCACCGGCGAGGAGTGCGAAGACCAGCAGCTCGCGGTCAACCTCGTTCGCGAGTGGTTGTCCGGGCACGGCGGTTGGTTGCTGGTGTTCGACAACGCCGAGGAGGTCGACGACGTCGCGTCGTACGTACCGGGACTGCGCGGGCATGTGCTCGTCACGTCTCGCAACCCCGACTGGGGCCGGCTCGGTTCGGTCATCGACGTACCGCCGTTGGACAGTCAGGCCGCGACCGAGCTGGTCATCCGTCGTACCGGATCGGACGATGAGGAATCCGCGGCCGCGCTCGGCGAGCGGCTGGGTGGCGTGCCCAAGGTGATCGAAGTCGCGAGCAGCCTGTTCGTGCGCGGATTGACTGCGAACCTGCACGAGTTCATCGGCCAGCTCGGTGACGGGGCGCGGGCGACCGAAGGAGTCTGGGACGCGGCGTTCGATCGAGCGTTGGCCGTGCCGGGCGCGGTGGATCTGTTGTCCGCGTGCGTCGTGATGAACCCCGACTCGTTGTCGCTGCCGCTGGTCGAAGTCGCGGCGGCCCGGACCACCGACGCGATCGAACGGGCAGCGACATCACTGCGCGCGCACCAGATCCTGCAGCGGTCGGCCGGTGACATGCGAATCCACCGGCTGGTCGTGGCGGCGGCGCGGGAACGATTGGGCCGGCCGCGGGTGACGTTGGCGGCGCAGCGCGCGGCCGCGCACCTGCTTGCGATGGACCCGGCGCAGCCCGGCAACCTCGCGGCGTTCCGGCGGATGCAGACGCACGCGCCGTACGTCGCCGGTGCGCTCGACGATCCGCGCGGGGCGAGTGCGCTGCTGACGTGGTACTCGCGATGCTTGCGTCGCGACGGCGATTACGGCGCATCCGCCACGACGGCACAGCGGGCACTCGCGCTGGCCGTTGATGCCGGCGTTGATGGCGCGGCGCTGAGCGACTGCCTCGGCGTACTGGCTGTGGCATTGCGCGACACCGGCCGGTTGACCGAGGCGGAGGAAACGGCCGACCGAGCGATCGCGGCGTGCGCTGGTGCGGACTCCGACACCATGCGCGCCAACCATCTGCACGTACTCGCGACGATCCGTTGCGATAGTGGCGATCTCGTCGGTGCGCGGGCGGCGGCGCAGGCAGCCGTCGTGCTGGTCGAGGGACAGTACGGCGACGCGGATGCGCGGCTGGCCCGACCGCTCGAGGTGCTGGCGTGGATCGAGCGCGAACTCGGTTTACTCGAGGCCGCGGAGAGTTCCGCCCGCCGTTCACTCGCGATCTCGGAAGCATCGACGGTCGCCACGGACGTACAACTGGCGTGGAAGCTGGAAGCACTCGCGGTGATCGTTCGCGAGCTGGGCCGGCCCGCGGAGGCACGCGAACTGATCGAACGTGCACTCGCGATCACCGAAGAGGCATTGGGCCCGACGCACCGCGCGATCGGTAGCCAGTCGGGCGTGATGAGCCGGGTGCTGCGCGAGCTCGGCGACGTGCAAGGCGCGTTGTTCTACGCGCGGCGCGCGGTCGAGCTGACCGTGTCTCCGCACGGGCCGGAGCATCCGGTGGTCGCCGTGCAGCTGGGAAACCTCGCGCTGGCACAAGCCGACGCAGGTGATCTCGCCGGTGCGTTGGCGAGTATTCAGAGTGCGTTGCAACGCAGCCGCGCGACGCTCGGTCCTTGTCATCGCGATGTCGGTTGGCAGCTCGCCGTACTCGCTCGGGTGGTGCGCGCGCAGGGCGATCTGGATGCGGCGCATGCCGCAGCGGCGGATGCATTGTCGATCGGTGAGGCCACGTTGACGGCGGACCATCCGGCCTTGGCGACGCGGCGGCGATTGCTGGCCGAGATCGAGGCGGAGATGGCGACGCTGGCGCCGGCGCACCCGGTCCAACGCCGGATCATCTGAGCGCCCGTCTATCCGATCTGGCGGAAATAGACCCACGCCGGCACGGTCGGGTCCGGCGCGTCGGTGTCTTGAACGAGTCGCATGTAGACGCCGTTGACCCGCCGGCCGACCGGGGGCAGGTAGCCGTGGTCGTGGTTGTCGGTGTCGGCGGCGCCGTACGGATCGGGCAGCTTCGACAGGCGCGCTTCCGCGCACACCGGCTTGCCGCCCGCGTCAGGGCGTACGCAGATGGTCGGGCCGGCGCCGGTGCTGGAAATGACGGTGCCGGAGATGATCGTGCAACCGGGGCATTGCGGCTCCGTCTTGCCGATCAGCAGTCCGAGGAGGAGTGCACCGACGACCGCCACTGCGACGCCTACGCCGCTGGCGAACAGAAGCCACAGCGGAACCGCCACCCGCCGCCGGGACCTCACTACTTGTCAGTGGTTGCACGCCAGGGCCAGCGCCAACGCCGTCGCTCGCTCCGCGATGGACGGCCCTTCTCGATCAAGCCGATCAATCGCTCGTCGGGGGCGGGCGGTGGGGGCGGGGGGAACGGTCGGGGCGGGGAGCCCACCGCCGGATCGGGTTGCGCCATCGTTATCTCCCGGGTGAGTCCCCGTGATGCCGACGCTCAGCATCACTACTGACAATGCCAGCGTTAGTAATGCGGCCTTCAGTCTACGAGCCTTCGCGCCCATCGACCGGTTCGTACGAATGTTCATCGCCGCCAAGGTGTCAACCAGTACGAGCTGCGTGTGGGCGCGATCTGTGGACGGCTGGCGTCTAGCGAAGCGAATTAGGCCTTCGGGCGTCCCGATCCCGGAGCGGCAGAAGGACCGACCGCCCGCAGGACCTGAACCGCCTCGGTCTGCCGATCGGAGTCCAAGCACTCGAGTGTCTCGGGCGCGAGCAGCCACGCCACCACTTGTTCAACCGCTTGTGGGTATCCGGCCCACCATGCATCGCGCAGCCCTCGATCGGCGAGTTCATCAGCGTTGGCAATTACGAACTCAGCAAGCCGTTGTTTCGCGAACGGACGAGGGTCTGAGCGCCACGCTGCGAATTGAGGCGGAATTGCATCGAACGCCAAACCGAGCCCGCATACGAGCTCGTCGATGTCGATGGGCGGCTCCGCGAGGCGCATCGCGTCGTCCCACATCGCATCGAGCAGACGAAGGACTGGACGGCGCTCGGCCGCTGGCCACTCAGCCCAGCCCGCCATGGTCAGACGACCGATAACCATCTCTGCGTCGGCAACCGGCAAGGCTCCCGCCGTAAGGAGCTCGTAGACCCTCGGCAAGAAATGCTTGAAGTCCTGCTCATCGCCGGTGTGGTGGATGGCGTCCCGCACATACTTGTCAACGAGCTTTGGTTCCAAAGAACGCAAGTCGCCGTGCAGCGCGTGTTCGTAATCGGCGTCGTCGCAGCAAGTGCAATAGCCCATGTGGGCGGAAAGTTCGTACGCGGCGAACGCGTCGTACAACTCGTCAATCACGGCCTGGTCGACCACGGCGAGAGTGTGCCACGGCTTGCCATGGACTACGCCGGGAAGTGCTGCATCCGCGAGTTGAAGAACAGCGCCATCCAGACGCCACCTTTGCCATCACCCGTGATGGAGTGAACGTCGCGGGGAAGCTTGGCGGCGAGTACTGCCGTCTTGGCACCCGAATCGATCCGCCACAGCGAAATCTCGCTCACTACCCAGACGGTCTGGCCGGACGTGATGGCCATGCCCTCGGTGTAGGACAGCTTCAGGCCACCGGGCGCGATGACGGTCCGCGCGACGGTGCCGTCCGACGTCATTCCGACGGCCGCGCCGTCCTGCATTCCCCACGCAAGTCCGGCGACCGACGGCGATTGCCACAGCACGGTTCCTTGGGCCGCGGTCGTCGTGACGTTGCCGTCGCGCGGATTGACGATGACGGTGTCACCGTTCATTGACGCCCACAGTTGGCCGTTGACCACGACCGGGCCGTCCATGCCAGACAGGGTCCGGACGATGCGGCCAGTCCGCGCGTTGACGCCGACGATTGCCGGGGCGTCTTCGCTACCCGCGGCGACCCAGACCGTCGAACCGAGAACCGCCGGCTGGCAGCAACTCTCGCCGGGCAGCTTCGTGCGGCGAACAATTGTGTTGCTGTGCGGGTCGATGCCGACGAGCAAGTGTCCGGCGCCGTAATGGGTCACCCAGACCAGACCGTGGCCGGCGGTGATTGCGCCGGGCTCGGCAGCACCGGTGTTGATGCGAGCAAGTACCTTGCCGGTCGCCAGGTCAAGCCGGAGCACGTCTTGGCTGTGGTGTCCGGCTACCCAGAGAGAGCCATAAGCCACATAGGGGTTCTGCGGGGCGTCGCCTGTTCTGAGCGCGACGTCGACGTCGGGTGTGATCTGAGCCGCCGTCGAGGCCGACGCATGTGGAGTGGGCGACGAAGTGCCTGCTCGAGGTGCGACCCCGCCGCCGCATCCCGCCGCCAACGACAGAATCAAGGACAAGACCGCCGGCCCGGCGAACTTACTCAACCTGATGCGCACCGCAACCGCCTCACTCTCGACGTGATCGTCGTCAGGAGAGAGGCGTGGTCTGGCTCTGTCCGGGCTTCGGTCAGTGACCTATACGCCGAACGTACTCCGATCCTACGAATGGCGCAGATAGATGACGCCGCAGGGCTCGCTGACTTGCCGGTGCCATACAACCACCAGCGGACCAAGCAGAAAACCCGGGCCAGAAGGAAGATGCGCGCTCGCCGAGCGGCTACGAGTGGCCCAGGTAGAGGAAGCCGTAGGCCTCGTCGCGGAACTCGATGCCGGCGTCGCGCAACGGCTGGTCCCAGTCGCCACGGCACGACGGGTCGGCGCCCTCCGAGCCGTGGTCGGACGTCAGCAAGAACGCGGTTGAGTCCAGCGCTCCAATCCGATCGAGGTGATCCAGGAACACGCCGAGCCGGCGGTCCGCGTCGCGCATCGCATCCATCGCGATCGGCGAATGCGGCCCGCCCTCGTGATGCCCGGTGTCGGTGAGCAGCGTGTTCCACCACATCAGCCGCGGCCAGTCCCCGGACGACCCGGCCGGCCACAGCCCGAGCACCTGCTCCACACCTATCGCGTCAACCGACGACGACCACGCATAGTCCTTGTTGGCCGCGACGTGCTCCTGCGTCGCCGAGACGTCGGCATGCGGGTCCGGCAAGAAGTCATCCATCATCGACTTCGCCCCGTCGCCGGATCCGCCCGCGCGCACCAACCCGAACGTCGAATAATCAGCCCCGTTGTCGACCGGTTCGTTCACCGACGCGGTCGGACCATCGACCCGCTCGAACACCGTCCGCGCCCCGGGCGCCAACCACTCCGACCAGCGATGCCAGGTCGCCGCGTTGTTGGTCAGTACTTGTACGGCGCTGCGCCGGTCGAAGTACGCGTTGTTCACGATCCCGTGCCGCCCGGGACCGACACCGGTCAACGCAGACGTGTGATTCACCAACGTCACACTCGGAAACTCGGCGATCGCGCCACCGCGCAACGCGCACCCCGACGCGAGCAGCCGCGCGACGTTCGGCAACTCCCCCGACGCGGCCATCGCATACAACGCGTTGGAATTGCAGCCGTCCCACAACAACCCGACGACGTGCCGCGCCGGCCCGGCCACGGCGAGATCCACGAGCGCCGCGCCGTCCATGTCACCGAGCTGACCAAGCGGCACGCCGGCCAGCCACGCCAGCGTCGGACCTACGTCGACCACCCGCGCCGCCGACGGCAACAGCCCGCGCCCGACGACACCGGCACCGGAGAGGATCAGCGGCGCCCGCGACTGCACGACATTCAGCGAGCCGTGCTCACCGAGATGCCCACCCTGCTCCGGCCAGTAGTGCTTGCCGGTGTGTACGACGACGAGGTCCGGCGCCGCCGCGGCCGCGAAGAGCGACGACAGCCGCTCGTACGCAAAGGGATATGAGTTGTCGTCATTGGCCGGCGACGGATCGGCAAGCTCCGCGGTCAACGGCGTAAACGCCAACGGGTCCTGGTCCGCGACGGGGTTGCGGCCGTGCAGCACAG
Source organism: Frankiaceae bacterium (assembly GCA_030840585.1). GTDB lineage: Bacteria > Actinomycetota > Actinomycetes > JAFAQI01 > JAFAQI01 > BP-197. The sequence continues at coordinate 5,943 of JAVEEG010000171.1, forward strand.
TCGCGCCATCCAACGACAGCCGCGCCGCGCCGGAAGCGTTCGCAACGACGACACGATCAGCGGACTCGGGCCAGGCGACCAGATCCACCACATGCGAAAGCGAGGGATCGCACAGCACTTCTACTGCGCGATCCCTCGCATCCATGACCGCAACACTAGAGCGACAGCATCAAAGCGCGAGCCCGGCGGGATGCGGACTCGGCCCGGCGCTGCAGCCGGCGCGCCTGCGCGAGCCGGCTGAGCAGCTGCCGCTGGCGTGCGGCGTCGAGCGATCGTTCGTGCTCGCGCATTCGCTCACGCGCGAGATTCTCGTGCATCAGCAACATTTCGAACTCCTTGGAAGACGGAAGATGGATTGCCCCGGTCATGCGGCGACCCCGGTCATGCGGCGACATCGTCCTTACGCGGACGTCCGCGCGGACGCTTGCGTGGCACGACGACGCCCTGCAAGACCAGTTCGCCACCCCAGACACCCCACGGCTCGCGCCGCTCGAGCGCGCCGGACAGGCACGCGGGGCGAAGCGGGCAGTCGAGGCAGAGCGCCTTGGCGCGCTCGACGTCCGCCGGGGATTCGGCGAAAAACAAGTCAGGGTCGACAACGTGGCACGGCAACGCCGTGTCCTCGCCGACCGGGTCGATCACTGCGGTGAGAGTCATGGCGCACCACCTCCTCGTGGCTGCTCGTGACGGTCAGAAATCGAAGGGAGACAACAGAAAGGCCGCGGACCCTGTCGGGTGCCGCGGCCTGATGTCTGCCGGTCGAAGAGTCGTCTTCTATACCGGTGGACCCCAGGCATCGAGGGCACCCACGCCGCCATTGCCGGCATCGACGGGCTGCTTCGGCTGCACCGAAACCGAACCGCCGAGCGCGGCGTACGAGGGCACAATGGTCCCCGTCGCGGCGCGACCGCACGCGAACATACGAGAACGCGCGTCGGCCCGCAGGGTCATCGTGATCTCCATGGGGGCACCTCCTCGCGCGCTCGTGGACAACTTCGCGTGACGATAAAGCACGCGCTGCACTGACGCAATGAATTATTGCGGCGCGTTAGCGACTCGCAACAAACCCTCCTGTACGACGGACACCACGTGCCGCCCGTCCTGGGTCCACAGCTCCCCGCGGGCGAGCCCGCGAGCACCGCCGGAAGCGGGAGATTCCTGGACATACAGCAGCCACTCATCGGCCCGGAACGGCCGGTGGAACCACATCGCGTGGTCGAGGCTCGCGACGCTCAGGATCCGATCGCTGCGCCACGACAGGCCGTGCGCCATCAGCACCGAGTCGAGCAACGTCATGTCGCTCGCGTACGTCATCACGCACACGTGCTTCAACGGATCGTCGCCGAGCGATCCGTCCGCGCGCATCCAGACCATCTGCCGCGCGCGCACCGGTGCGGACGGGTCCAGCCACGCCGGTGTCTCCACGTGCCGGACGTCGATCGGCCGGGGTCGCGACCAGAACGCGTCGTCCGGAACGCCGGCCGCCTTCAGCCGCTCGAACATCGTCGGCAGCGAAGTGGGATCCGGCGCCGCCGGCATCACACCCTGATGCTCGATCCCCGGTTCGCTGATCTGGAATGACGCGGACAGGTTGAAGATCGCCTTGCCGTGCTGTACCGCGACGACCCGACGAGTCGTGAACGATCGGCCGTCGCGGATCCGGTCGACCTCGTAGACGATCGGCACGGTCGGATCCCCCGGCCGCAGGAAGTACGCGTGCAGCGAATGGACGCCGCGCTCCTCCGGCACCGTCCGACCGGCGGCGACGAGGGCCTGCCCCGCGACCTGGCCGCCGAACACGCGTTGCCGGTTCTCGTCCGGGCTGTTGCCGCGGAAGATGTTGACCTCGATCTGTTCGAGGTCGAGCAGATCGACGAGTTCGTCCAGCGGGCTCCCCACCCGCCGCACGTTACCGGCGCACGATCCGCAGCACGTCGTCGGCGTACCGCTCCAACTTCGCCGGCCCAACTCCGGGCACGCTGGCCAACTCGCCACGGTCAGCAGGACGCCGTTCGGCGATCGCCTCCAACGTCTTGTTGTCGAACACGACGTACGCCGGAACCCCGTCGTCGCGGGATCGTTCCAGCCGCCACTCACGCAACGCCTGTACGACGGGGTCGTCGGAAAGTCGCTTGGGCCGCAACGGTTTCGGCGCCGCGGTCGTCACCCGCATCTGCTCCAGGAATCGGCTCGGTTTGCGCGACCGGCGACCACCGGCGGCGCGGGCCGCGGCCCACGACAGCGCGAGGTGCCGGCGCGCGCGCGTGATCCCGACATAGAGCAGCCGGCGTTCCTCGTCGATCTGCGCCGGCGTGCTCGCGTGCGTGATCGGCAGCGTGCCGTCGACCAGCCCGACGAGGAACACCGCGTCCCACTCCAGCCCTTTCGCGGCATGCAGCGACGCGAGCGTGACGCCCTCGACCAGCGGCGCGTGCTGTGCCTCCGCGCGGGCCGCAAGCTCGTCGACGAATTCGGCCAACGACGCGTCCGGCATTTCCTCGGCCAACCCGACCAGCGCCCGCAGCGACTCCCACGCCTCCCGCGCGACCTGACCAGACGGCGGCTCCGGCGCGAGGTTCAGCAGCTCGGTCACGAGTTGCGGAAGCGGCTGCGGCTCCGGCGGGTTCGCGGCGTGCAGCGCCCCGCGCAGCCGCACCACACCTTCGCGTACCTCCGGCCGGTCGAAGAAGCGCGCCCCGCCGCGCACCAGGTAGGGAATCCCCGCCGCCGCCAACGCGGCTTCGTAGACCTCCGACTGCGCGTTGACCCGATAGAGCACGGCCATCTCGCGCAACGGCACCCCCTCGCGCTGCAACGTCTTGATCCGCGCGACGACACCGGCCGCCTCGGCCGGCTCGTCGTCGTGCGCGGTCGTTGTCGGCGCCGGCCCGTCACCCGCCTGCGCGAGCAGCGTCGTACCCGGGGTCAGCCGGTTCGCGAACTCGACGACCTGCGCGGTCGACCGGTAGTCGCGAACCAGCCGCACGACGGTCGCGCCGGGCCAGCGGCGCGGGAACTCGGTGAGGTACGACGCCGACGCGCCGGTGAACGAGTAGATCGTCTGGTTGGGATCACCCACGACGCACAACGAGTCGCGGTCACCGAGCCATGCGTCGAGCAGCCGCTGTTGCAACGGGTTGACGTCTTGATACTCGTCGACGACAAAGTGCCGGTACTGCTCGCGCACTTGCGCGGCGATGTCGCGATGCTGCTCGATCGCATACGCCGCCATCACGAGCAGGTCCTCGAAGTCGTACTGGTTGCGCTCCTCGTTGACCTCGTCGTACGCCGCGAACAGCTTTTGCACCGTCGCGGCGTCGAGCGGTGGTTCCCGCCCTGCGGTCGCCGCGGCCGCGGCGTAGCCATCCGTCGGGACCTGCGCCGCCTTCGCCCACTCGATCTCGCTCGCGACGTCGCGTTGGGTCGCCGGGTCGAGGTGCACCCGCAGCCGCGCACCAGCCGCACGGATCGACGGCAGCTTGCTCTCCACGATCGTCGGCTGCGGACCGTTGGACAACCGCGGCCAGAAGTACCGAAGCTGGCGCAGCGCGGCCGAGTGGAACGTGCGGGCCTGCACCCGCTCGACCCCGAGCCCGCGCAACCGGCCGCGCATCTCGCCCGCCGCGCGGGTGGTGAACGTCACCGCCAGGATCTGGCCCGGCGGGGCGATGCCGCCGTGCACCATCGCGGCGATCCGGTGGGTGATCGCCCGCGTTTTGCCGGTGCCCGCCCCGGCCAGGATGCAGACCGGGCCAGTGAGCGCCTCGGCCGCCTGCCGCTGCTCCGGATCGAGGGCGGCCAGGACATCCACCGGGCCATCCTGGCATCGGAACAATCCGGTCACCGGCGAGGTTGGGGACTCTGTGTCTCGGCTGAAGATGTACACAACCGTCTGGTGCGGCTACTGCGTGCGGCTCAAGCGCGCGCTCGAACGCGAAGGCATCGAGTTCGACGAGGTCGACATCGAAGCCGACCCGTCGGCCGCCGACTACGTCATGAGCATCAACGGCGGCAATGCGACCGTCCCGACCGTCGTCCTTCCGGACGGGCGAGCGCTCACCAATCCCCCGCTGCCCGAACTGCTCTCTGCTATCCGCGCGGCATAGCCGCCGAGCCATCCGCGCCGCATAGCGGCCGAGCCATCCGCGCCGCGTAGCGGCGTAAGGCCCTTCTAGCCGGCGCGGGAGCTTTGCACATCCCCACCCGATGCCTGGCAAAACAGGGCACCATAGAACGATGCTGACCGCCGACCTGCACCATCCGGCGGTCGGCGCTGCCCTCGCCACCGCCGCCGATCTTCTCGGCATGGAGGTCGTCTTCGTCGGTGGCCTGACCGCCGACGAGTTCGCGTTCGAGCGGGTCCTCGGCGAGCTTCCCGGCCTCGCCGAAGGCCGGACCATCCCGCGCACCGACAGCTTCTGCCACCGGCTGCTCGCCGGCGCGCCGCGCTCGACCGCCGACGCGGCCAACGATCCCGCCTACGCCGACGTCCCCGCTCGCACCGAGTTCGGCATCACGTCGTACGTCGGGGTGCCGGTGCGGGATCCGGCCGGCAATGTCGTCGGCACCCTGTGCGGGGTGGACCGCCATCCGGTCCCCGTGCCCGACACGACCCTCGCGATCCTCGACGAGCTGGCCGGGGTGATCGAGGCGCATGTCGACGGCGCGGACACCGCGGTGATCGTGCGCCGGCGCCCCGGCGGCTGGCGGATCGGCAGCTGCGAGGAACCGGATCTGACCAGCGCGATGGTGCTCGCCGACCTGCTCACCGACGGCGGCGAACCGGCCGGCCGGCCGGCGCGCCACGACGACACCGACGAGATCGCCCGGCTGCGCGCCGCGGTCACCCA
>JAVEEG010000186.1 GCA_030840585.1 Frankiaceae bacterium
CGCCCTCTTCGACGATGCGACCGCCGACGAACACGTGCACGTAGTCGGGCCGGATGTAACGCAGGATCCGGGTGTAGTGGGTGATCAGCAGCGTCCCCGTCGTACCGCTCTCGCGGACCCGGTTCACCCCGGCCGACACGACCTTGAGCGCGTCGACATCGAGGCCCGAGTCGGTCTCGTCGAGGATTGCCAGCTTCGGCTTGAGCAGTTCGAGTTGCAGGACCTCGAACCGCTTCTTCTCACCGCCGGAGAAGCCCTCATTGACCGACCGTTCCTTGAACGCCGGATCGATCGACAACCGCTCGAACGCGGCGTTCAAATCCTTGACCCAGGTACGCAGCTTCGGCGCCTCGCCCTCGATCGCGGTGACCGCCGTACGGAGGAAGTTGGAGACGCTGACGCCGGGCACCTCGACCGGGTACTGCATCGCCAGAAACAGCCCGGCCCGGGCCCGCTCGTCGACCGACATCGCGAGCACGTCTTCACCGTCGAGCGTCACCGAGCCCTTGGTGATCGTGTAGCGCGGGTGACCGGCGACCGAGTAGGCGAGCGTCGACTTCCCGGATCCGTTCGGCCCCATGATCGCGTGGGTCTCGCCCTGCTTCACGGTCAAGTCGACGCCATTGAGGATCGGCTTGTCGTCGACCGCGACGTGCAGGTCTTTGATCTCGAGCGTTGCCATCAAATCTCCTTTACGGCGACGAGCACGTCGTCACCGTCGATCTTCACGGGATAGGTCGGAATCGGGCGGTTGGCCGGCAGTCCGGTCGGTTGGCCGCTGCGCAGGTCGAAGCGCGAACCGTGCAGCCAGCACTCCACCGTGCCCTCGCCCACTTCGCCTTCGGACAGCGCGATGTCGGCGTGCGAGCAGATGTCGGAGATCGCGAAGATCTCGCCCTCGCTCTTCGCCAAGCAGATCGGTACGCCATCGAGCTCGACCCCAATAGCGCTCTCGTCGGCGAGGTCGGCGACCCGGCAGGCGAACAGGTAGCCGCTCATGCGGTGTCCCCACTGCGCGCCAACTCGTCGTCCACCGCCGCCATCAGTCGGGTCTCGATGTCGGGCAGGCCGATGCGATGGATGACGTCGGCGAAGAAGCCGCGCACGACCAGCCGCCGCGCGGTGTTCTCGTCGATGCCGCGCGCCATCAGGTAGAACAACTGCTCGTCGTCGAACCGGCCGGTCGCGCTGGCGTGCCCGGCGCCGGCAACCTCACCGGTCTCGATCTCGAGGTTGGGCACGCTGTCAGCGCGGGCGCCGTCGGTGAGCAGCAGGTTGCGGTTGAGCTCGTAGGTGTCGGTGCCAACCGCGTCAGCCCGAATGACGACGTCGCCGACCCAGACCGTATGCGCGCGCTCGCCTTGCAACGCGCCCTTGTAGGTCACGCGGCTGCGGCAGCGCGGCTGGTTGTGGTCGACCAGCAGCCGGTGTTCGAGGTGCTGACCGTCGTCGGCGAAGAACACGCCGAGCAACTCGGCGTCGCCGCCCGGCCCGGCGAAGTGCACCCGCGGGTTGATCCGGACGAGGTCGCCGCCGAGGGTCACGACGACCGACTTGTACGTCGCGTCCCGGCCGACACGGGCGACGTGGTGCGCCAGGTGCACCGTGTCGTCGTCCCAGTTCTGCAGGCTGACGAAGGTCAGCTTCGCGCCGTCGCCGACGCTGATCTCAACGTTCGCCGCGCGAATCGCGGTCCCGATGTGGTCGACGACAACAGTCGCTTCGGCGTACGCGCCGACGTTGATCGTCATGTGGCCGTACGACGAACCACCCTCGCCGCGGATGGCGATCGACACCGGCGCGGTGAGCCGGGCCTCGGCCGGGATGTCGACGACGAGTGCTTGCTTGGCCCCCTCGAAAGCGAGCGCGGCGACGCGTTCGTTGGCGGTGAAGACGTTGCCGACCCGGCTGTCCGTGCGTGGGTCAACCCGGTCGATCGTCACGCCGTCGGGTGCGTCGACGTCGACGACGACCTTGCCGTCACCGCCGTCCGGCAGCGGCTCGAACAATCCGCGCAACCGGCGCGTCGGGGTGAATCGCCAGGCCTCTTCGCGCCCGGTGGGGATGGGGAAATCAGTCATCGCGTCAGCCGACCGCGCCTTCCATCTGCAGCTCGATCAGCCGGTTGAGCTCGAGCGCGTACTCCATCGGCAGCTCGCGCGCGATCGGCTCGACGAAGCCGCGCACGATCATCGCCATCGCCTCGTCCTCGGACATGCCGCGGCTCATCAGGTAGAACAACTGGTCTTCGCTGACCTTGCTGACCGTCGCCTCGTGCCCCATCTGCACGTCGTCCTCGCGGACGTCGACGTAGGGGTAGGTGTCGCTGCGGCTGATCGCGTCGACGAGCAACGCGTCGCACTTCACCGTCGACTTGCTGTGATGCGCGCCCGGCTGGATCTGCACGAGGCCGCGGTACGACGTCCGCCCGCCGCCGCGCGCGACCGACTTGCTGATGATCGTGCTCGACGTGTACGGCGCCGCGTGCACCATCTTGGAGCCGGCGTCCTGGTGCTGACCCTCGCCGGCGAACGCGATGGACAGCGTCTCGCCCTTCGCGTGCTCGCCGACCAACCAGACGGCGGGGTACTTCATCGTGACCTTCGAGCCGAGGTTGCCGTCGATCCATTCCATCGTCGCGCCCTCGTGCGCAAGCGCGCGCTTGGTGACGAGGTTGTAGACGTTGTTCGACCAGTTCTGGATGGTCGTGTAGCGGACCCGCGCGTTCTTCTTCACGATGATCTCGACGACCGCACTGTGCAGCGAGTCGCTGGAGTAGATGGGCGCGGTGCAGTTGTGCACCGCGAATCCGAACGCGAGATAGCTGTCCGGCTCTTCGACGTCGAGGTTGAACACCGGCTCGTGTGCCTCGCGCACCTCACGCTTCTTCACCGGCACCACGAAGTAGTCGCCGCAGTCGCGTGCCTGCCGCGGGCCGCGACCACCTTCGGTCCACTGCACTTGGTAGAGATCCTGGCGCGTGACGCTGCGACCGAGGATCTCCCCGGGACCGCCGTTACGGCGAAGCTCGACGGTCGCGTAGTGCCCCAACCGGGCGAGGATCGACTGCAACTGGAACGCCCAGACACGTGACGTCGTGTGCACCCGGTGCCAGCGGCCCCCGCCGCGCGCGGTGATGTTGCCGTCGCCGTTGACGTAGCAGCGGACCAGCTCGCGCAGGAACACCTCGTCCTGCGCGATGAGGTCGGCCGAGAGCTTCTTCGCCGCAGAACCGGTGCCGACGTGTTGCATCAACGCGGCGTACGCGGCCTTCGAGTAGACGAGAACTCGAGACTCGTGCTTGTCCTCGTCGTAGCGAACCGAACCCTCGGCGTCGTACAGCTCCTTGGTCGCCCGGCGGACCTCGTCTACGTAGTCGGCCTCGTCGATGTGGAACGAGAAGACGAGCGACTCGCAGCCGTTCGTCAACGCCGCGTGCCCCTCGGCGAGGTAGTAGCCGGCGAGCCGGGCGAACGCGAGCGGCAGCACGGTGGAGGCGGGCTCGGGCTTCGGCTTCGGGTAGACGAGGAAGTCACCCTCATGCACGTCCTTGGCCGCGACGAACCGCGGCTCCGCCGCGCACAGCTTGGCGGTGTCGACCTCCGGCTGCCAGCCGTTGCGCGGCGCCCGGCTCACCAGAACCTCGCTGCGCGGTACGACGAGAACCGGGTGCTCACTCGTCACGCTGAACGCGTTGGCCGGTGACATGGGAGTGAACCGGTAGAGCTCGCCGTTGAGGTCACGCATCTGTACGGCGGTGACGCGGTGCGGCTGGCCGTCGTGGCCGAGCACCTGGTCGCCGACGTGGACCGACTCGATCGGTCGCAGGTCGCCGTCGGCCATGGTGACGAGTTCGCCGGCCGGCAGGCAACCTTCGACGTAGTGCACGTAGGAGCCCTCGTCGGCGATGATCAGGGTCCGCTCGAACTGGCCCATGTTCTCGGTGTTGATCCGGAAGTACGCCTGCAGCGGGATGTCGACGTGCACGCCCGGCGGCACGTAGATGAACGACCCGCCGGACCACACTGCGGTGTTGAGCGCGGCGAACTTGTTGTCGCCCGCCGGGATCACCGAGCCGAAGTACTCGCGGAAGACGTCGTTGTGCTCGCGCAACGCGGTGTCAGTGTCGAGGAACAGGACGCCCTTCTGCTCCAGGTCCTCGCGGATCGAGTGGTAGACGACCTCGCTGTTGTGGACGATCAGCCCTTCGGCGATGAAATTGTGCGGGCCTTCGACCTCGATGTCCCAGACCGGCTCGACGTCGTACGGCTCGATCGACTCGATGCGGGCGAAGCCAAGGTGATCGCTGCAGTGCTTCTTGAAGCCGGCACCACGCGCGCTCGTGGAGGACTGGAAATACGCCCGCCGACCGAACCGCTCCGTGCGCTTGGGGTTACGGCACTCGAGGATGTCGAAGTTGCCGGTGATGTGCAGCCGGTGTCCGTACATCGTCCGCTCGGGGTCGAGTGGATGCTTTCCGCTGAACTCGTACGGACCACCAGCTCGCAACCCGCAGAGCTCGGCGAGGGCCTGACCTTGCTGTAGCAGCGCCTGGTTGACGCTCGTCAGCACTACGGAACCGCTGCGCGCGGGTCCGACGTAACCGTCGGCGTCCACCCAGCCGCCGAGGAATGCCAGCCGCTCGGGCAACGGCAAGGTGAAGACCCATTCCGGGATCGCCTTGGTGTGCGCGTTGCCGAAGAACCCGATCGCTTGGAACCACTCGACCAACGGCTTCGAGTTGACGACGACGCGGACGTCGTCGGGTTCGTGCACCTTGAGCCCGAAGACGACATTGATGATGCGCGTGACTTCGGCCCGAAGCGACGCGTCGGCGGCCGGGATCGCGAACTGGACGCGGTGGGTACGGCCGCTGCTCTGCAAACTGCCGTCGCCGAGAAAGAATCCCAGTAACCACATCAAGTCCGGTGAAGACCACATCGGGCCGAAACCACGTTTGCGGTCGCCGAGCAACTGCGGCAGGCCGAACTCAGGGACATCGCGCGGCACTGCCACCAGGTCGCCCGGCTTCAACTCTGCGAGCGGCACCCAACGCCGTGCGTACCGGGCGCGAGTGCGGCCCGGCTTCCGTTCGTCGACCAATGCCAGGAAGGGGTGGTTGTCGGTGGCCCGGATCGTTCGGGTGCCGACCTTGACGGTGAACGTCTGCCGGACATCGGTCTGCGCGGCAGCGGCGACCGGAACGACGCACAGCCGCTCCTCGGTCTCGTCGTACGCGAAGACGAGATCGCCGGTGTCGATATCCTTGATCGGCACGTGCCCGCGCGTGGCGGTCCACACCCGCGTGTCTGCGGAGAGGCACTCGTACTGCGCGGCCACGCCGGCGACGAGGCGCTGCTTCTCCGCCTCCGGGATGCCGAGCTTGTCGTAGGTGTTCTTGATGTCGGCGGGCAAGTCGTCCCAGGACGCCGCCTGCTTCTCCGACGATCGAACGAAGTACTTGATGTTGTCGAAGTCGATGCCGGACAGATCCGCGCCCCAGCCGGGCATCGGCTTCTTGTCGAACAGCCGCAGGCCCTTCAGCCGGAAGTCGAGCATCCACTCCGGCTCGTTCTTCAGGGCCGAGATCTCGCGGACCTTGGCCTCCGACAGGCCACGCGACGCGGTCGCGCCAGCGGCGTCGGAGTCGGACCAACCGAACGCGTAACGACCGAGGCCCTCGAGTTCGGGCCGGTCGGTGGTGGTCATGGCGAAGTCCTTCCGGACGGAGTGGTGACTGCGGTGAGCGGAATGTGCGTCGTACATACGCCGTCGCCGTGCGCGATCGTCGCGAGCCGTTGCACGTGCCGGCCGACCAGCCGGCCGATCGCTTCGGTCTCCGCGTCGCACAGCTCGGGGAACTCGCGCGCGACGTGCTGCACGGGGCAGTGGTGCTGGCAGACCTGCACACCGACGCCTGCGTCGTGGACCGTCGCGGCATAACCGTCGGCGCACAGGGCCTCGGCCAGCGCGGCCGGTCGGTCAGCGAGCGGCAGTGAGGCGAGCTCGTCGGCGTACCGCGCCTCCCACTCGCCCATCCGGGCCCGGGCGAACTTTTCGACCGCCTGGTCGCCCGCGGTTTGGCGGAGGAAGCGCAGCGCGTCGACCGCGACGGCGTCGTACGCCGATCGGCCGGCGGTGGCATGGCCGGCGTCGGTGAGGGCGAAAACCCGGGCCGGCCGGCCGCGCCCGCGCGGGCCGCGGTGCGGCGCATCCCGGGCGACCAAGGTGCCGTCTTCGAGCATCGCGTCGAGGTGCTTGCGGACCCCGGCGGGGGTCAGGCCGAGCGTCTCGCTGAGCGCGGTCGCCGTGGACGGGCCACGCTCGAGCAGCAGCCGGGCGACCCGCTCCCGGGTACGCCGATCGGCGAGGCTCGTTTTCACAACGTCATTGTCGCGTAATTCGCTTGGGCGATCAAACCCGGGGTCGGCACCGGCCCCAAGATCATCGCCGTCACCGCGACATAGAGCTCGCGCTGGTGGCCTTTCCTACACTCGCCCCGTGTCCGCGGCGGTCGAGGTGCGCGACCTGCGCCGCGCCTACGGCAGCGTCCGGGCCGTCGATGGCCTCTCATTTTCCGCCCCCGCCGGCGCGGTCACCGCCGTCCTCGGCCGCAACGGCGCCGGCAAGACCACGACCGTCGAGATCTGCGCCGGGCTGCGCCCGCGCGACGGCGGGTCGGTCGCCGTCCTCGACCAGGAGCCGTGGCGGAACCCGGTGCTACGGCCGCGGGTCGGGGTCATGCCGCAGGCCGCCGGCTCCGGCGCGGCCGGCGTCTACCCGGCCGCACGAGTACGCGAAGTGCTGACACTGTTCGCGTCCTTCGCCGCGCACCCACTCGACGCCGATGCGCTGCTCGACCGACTCGACCTGACCCGGCTGGCCCGGACGCCGTGGCGGCGGCTTTCCGGCGGCGAGCAGCAACGGCTGTCCCTCGCGCTCGCGGTCGTCGGCCGGCCGGAGCTCGTCTTCCTCGACGAGCCGACCGCCGGCCTCGACGTCGCCGCGAAGCACGCCACCTGGTCGCTGATCGAGGACCTCCGTACGGCGGGGGTCAGCGTCCTGCTCACGACGCATGCGATGGACGAGGCCGAGCGGCTGGCCGATCACGTGGTCGTCGTCGCGGCCGGTCGGGCGGTGGCCGCCGGCTCCCCCGGCGAGCTGACCCGCCACGACGCCGGCACCGTACGGTTCAGCGCGGTACCGAGCCTTGCGGTCGACGACCTCGCCGCCCGGGTCGGGGGACGGGTGCGCGAATCCAGCCCGGGCGAGTACGTCGTCGAGGGCGCGCCGGACGCGCACCAGGCGCTGGCGGCGATCACCGCGTGGTGTGCGGAGCGAGGGGTGCTCCCCGACCAGTTGTCGACCGGCCGGCGCACCCTCGAAGACGTCTTCCTCGGCCTGACCGGCGAGAGCGGCACATGACCGCGCTCGACCTGACCCCCGCGCCCGGCGCCGCGCCGATCGGCCGCCGGATCGCGCGGCACGCCTCGATGGAGTTGCGGCTGCTCTTGCGCAACGGCGAGCAACTGCTGCTGACGATCGTGATCCCGACCGTGCTGCTCGTCGTACTCGTGCATGCCCCGCTCGCTGACATCCCGCGCCCGCGCAGCGCGTTCCTCGTCCCGGGCGTACTCGCCCTCGCGGTGATGTCGACCGCGTTCACCGGCCAGGCCATCGCGACCGGTTTCGAGCGGCGGTACGGCGTGCTGCGCCGGCTCGGCGCGACACCGCTCGGGCGGGGCGGCCTACTCGCCGGCAAGACCCTCGCCGTCATCGGGGTGGAGGTGTTGCAGGTCGCGCTGCTCGTCGCCGTAGGGCTCGCGGTCGGCTGGCATCCGCACGGATCCGCGCTGGCCGCGCTCGCCCTGGTGCTGCTCGGCACGGTCGCGTTCAGCGCGCTCGGGCTGCTGATGGCCGGCACCTTGCGAGCCGAGGCGACCCTCGCCGGCGCGAACCTCGTTTACCTGTTGCTGCTCGTCGTGTCCGGCATCGCGTTTCCGCTCACCGACTTCTCCGCGTCGGTCCGGCATTGGTTGCAACTGCTGCCCTCGGCCGCCCTCGCCGACGGCCTGCGCGCCGCGCTCGGTCACGGCGCCGCGGTACCCGGCCGGGCGTGGATCGTTCTCGCCGTCTGGGCCGTCGCCGCGGCCGCGGCCGCGATGCGCTGGTTCCGGTGGGGCTGATCGCCCTGGCAACGCGGCCACGCACCCGTCGGCAATCGCGCGCCTGTTCGCGTAGAAGCGAACCAGCGCGCGATTGCTCCGGTGGCGGCCGAGCACAATCAGCGGCATGCGCGTCGTCATCGTCGACTCAGATCTGCGCCGCGGCCGCGACATCGCGGCGACCGTCGAACAGGTGCTCTCGACCGCCGACGTACTCCTGTACGACGACGCCGACGCGGCCCTCACCGGCATCAGCGGTCATGGCCCCGACGTCGTAATGGTCGGTCCGGATCACGGGCCGGAGTTCGTCCGCCGGGCACACGCGATAACCAGCGAGCCGAAGTACGTCGGCGTCGTGGAATCGCCGGACGCCGACTGGTCGGCGCGGTACGTCGATGCCGGTGCTCACCTCGTCGTCGCGCTGCCGATCGACGCCTTCGACGTACAGATGGCGTTCCGGCACCGGGCCGGCGGCGTGCCTTCGTAGTGAGCTAGCGCCGGCGCGGGTCGCGGGCGATGAACTCGTCCACCGCCGCCTTCGCGCCGGTGCGGACCTCGGCGCCGTGGGTGAAGGCCGCGATGTCGTAGTCCAGGTCGAGCAGCCGGCTGCGGGTGTCGTGTTGCTGCCGCAGGTTGTTGCAGAACAACCGCGGAGCCGCGCGCAGGCCGCGAACGTTCACCACCGCGTCGCCGGTGATCAAGACGCCGCTCTGCTTGTGCAGCAGCGACATGTGCCCCGGCGTGTGACCCGGTGTGTGGATCACGCGCAGCCCGCCGGCGATCGGGACGACCTCGCCGTCGGCGAGTGGACGGGTCACGGTCACCGGCGGGTACCACGGCCGCCGCCAGACCGACGCCGCGATGTTCACCAGCCGACCGCCGAGCGAGCCGGGATCCGAATCGGGCTCCCGGCCGGCCGCGAGGCACGCCACGTCGTCGCGATGCGCGAGTACGTCGGGCGATCCGGCGACGAGGCGGTGCGCGCCGCCGGCGTGGTCCATGTGCGCGTGGGTGAGCACGAGGTGGGTGATGTCCGGGAGGTCTTTGCCGAGGGTGCGCAGTGCCGCGGCCACCCGCCGGCCGCCGCGCTTGAACCCAGCATCCACGACGACGACGGTGCCGTCACTGCCCAGGAACACGAACGAATTGACCAGGTCACCGATCGCCGTCGGTACTCGCCAGACACCATCACCCAGCTGCACCGGCAGCACGGCGCAAGCATCCCGCATCACCGCCGGGAACCGGCGCCGGCTCCCTTCTAGACTCGTCCTCAGTCATGCGCGCACCGACGCTCTCCCCGACGACGTTCCGCCGGCTCGCCGTCGTCTCGGCGATCCTGCTCGGGCTCATCGTCGTCAGCGGCGCCGCGGTCCGGTTGACCGGTAGCGGTCTCGGTTGCCCGACGTGGCCGCGCTGCACCGACACCTCGCTGGTCGCGCCGCCGTCGTACCACGCCTGGGTCGAGTTCGGGAACCGCGTGGTGACGACCGTCGTCGGCGTCTTCGTCGCGATCGTCGCGCTGGCGTCACTCGCGCGGACACCGCGCCGCCGCGACCTCGTCGCCCTCTCGTGGGCGCAGATCGCCGGCTTCGTCGGCCAAGCAGTCATCGGCGGCTTGTCGGTGTTGTACGACCTCGCGCCGCCGTTCGTGATGGCGCACTTCCTGCTGTCGATGGCGATGCTGTGGGCCGCGCTGCTGCTCGTGCACCGGGCCGACCCTGACTGGCAACCCCAACGCTCGGCCGCGCGGCGCGAACTGACCTGGCTGCTGCGGCTGGTGAGTACGACGGCAGGCGCGGTGCTCGTCCTCGGCACGGTGACGACCGGCACCGGCCCGCACGCCGGCGACGGTGGCAAGCACATTCGCCGGCTCGCGCTGCCGCTGGAACGGGTCACCCAACTGCACGCCGACGCCGCGCTACTGCTCACTGGTCTCGTCATCGCGACGCTGTTCGCCGTGCGATTGACCGACACGACGGACCTGGTGCGACGGCGGGCCCACTGGCTGGCCGGCGCGGTCGGGTTGCAGGTGTTGATCGGCTACACGCAGTACTTCCTCGACCTGCCGCCCGGCGTCGTCGAGCTGCACGTCGCCGGCGCGACGGCGTTGTGGTGCGCGGCCGTCTGGCTGCAACTGGGTCTCGCGACGGCGACACCGGCAGCGCCGCCAGAGCCGGTGGCCGTACCGGCTACACGAACTGCGAGAGCGCAACCGCTGCGAACAGCAGCGACAGATACGTGATCGACAACCGGAACAGCGCGAGCGGGCGGGCGGCGAGGCCGTGCCGGACCCGGTGGTGCAATCGGTGCGCCTCGACGACGAAGACCACGCCCAGCACGCCGGCCGCGACCGCGTAGAGCCAGCCGGCACCGAACGGCACCAGCAGCAGCGACGCGGCCACCATCGCCCACGAGTAACCGACGATCCGCCGGGTCACCACCGCGGGTTCGGCGACGACCGGCAGCATCGGCACGCCGGCCGCGGCGTAGTCGTCCTTGAACCGCATGGCCAGCGACCAGAAGTGCGGCGGGGTCCAGAGGAACACCACCGCGAACAGCACGACCGCGGGCCAGCCGACGTTGCCACGTACGGCCGACCAGCCGATCAGCACCGGGAAGCACCCGGCCGCGCCACCGATGACGATGTTGGACGGCGTCCGGCGCTTGAGCCCGAGGGTGTAGACGAAGACGTAGAAGAGGATCGCGCTGTCGGCGAGGACCGCCGAGGTCCAGTTGACGGTGAAGCCGAGCAGCGCGGTCGCGACCATCCCGAGGACCAGGCCGAACCGCAGTGCGGCTACTGGCCCGATCTCCGCGCGCGGCATCGGCCGACGGCGGGTCCGGCCCATCACGGCGTCGATGTCGCGGTCGACGACACAGTTGATCGTGTTGGCCGACCCGGCGGCGAGGGTGCCGCCGACGAGGGTTGCCAGCAGCGTCCACGTCGACGGCCAGCCACGCGCGGCCAGCACCATCAC
>JAVEEG010000366.1 GCA_030840585.1 Frankiaceae bacterium
ACCGACGCAGGGTCACATCGCCTCGGCGCTGTGCTACGTTCCGCACGCCCGCGCCCGGTTGATGAATGGGAGCGCGCGGCGGGTACAGCTGATCGCGAAGGGCAGCCTGTTCCTGGGGCGAATGTCCGAGCAGTCCGACGGAATGAGCGTCCTGCTCGAGTCCAACGACGACGCGGAGGGATGAGCGAATGGGAGCTGTAGCCGAGGCGACACGCGAGAACTTCGACGAGCTCGTCGAGAGCGGCACCACGCTGATCGACGTGTGGGGACCGGACTGCCGGCCGTGCCTCGCGCTCAAGCCGCACGTCGAGAAGCTGGCCGAGGCGCGCGACGACATCGACGTCGTCATGCTCGAGGCGCCCAAGGCCCGCCGGGTCTGCATCCGCCTCAAGGTCCATGCGCTGCCGACCTTCCTGCTCATGCACGACGGCGAGGAGGTCGCGCGGCTGTCGGCGTCGACGATCACCCCGCCGCAGCTCCACGACTGGCTCGACACGAGCCTCGAGAAGATGAGAGAGGAGGTGAGCTAGCACCCCATGTTCGAGAGCAAGCAGGTCATCGTGCTCGGAGAGCGCGACGGGATCGCGGGCCCCGCGATCGCCGCATGCGTCCAGAGTGCGGGCGGAGAGGTCGCGTACACGTCGACGGAGTGCTTCGTCTGAACTGCCTCTGGGGCCATGGACCTCAATAGCCAGGAGGTGATCAAGCGCCTCGCCGACGAGCACGGGAGCGACCAACTGGTCGTCATCCTCGGAGCTCCGGACGCCGAGAGCGCGGAGATCGCCGCCGAGACGGTCGTGCTCGGCGATCCGACCTATGCAGGTGCATTGGCCGAGGCCCAGTTGGGTCTCTCCGTGTATCACGTACTGGAGGAGGAGTTCCGCAGCCAGGTCGACGACGACGTCTGGGAGGACCAGATCGGCGTCATGTCCGACGTGCTCGAAGCCGAGGAGATCTCCGCGGCGGTCAAGGGCATGCGCGAGCAGAAGCCGTAGGCCGAGGGCTCAGCCGCCGGGCGGCGGCTGAGCCGGATCGTCCGGCGGGCGCGCCCGTGCTGCGCCGCGGCCGCCAGACCTCACATGAGGTTCGGGGTGTGCAGCTCGGAGATGTACCGGGCGGTGGGGGCGTCGAAGCCGGCAGAGCGCAGGCGCCGGATGCGATTTCGCTCCATCGTCTGCATGAGCGTCCGGACGGCAGCGGCTCCCTCGGACAGGGCGGCCGGCCGCATCGAGCCCGCCGCCATGATCGTCAGCCCCTCGGTCAGCAGGGGGCTCAGCGTCAGCTCGGTGAGTTTGGCCGCGCGCTGCTCTGCCGCGCGCACGAGCATCGCCCGCCGCTGCGGGTCCCCGTCGACCACATGGCGCACGTGGGAGATCCCGAAGTGCACGTGGCGGCGCTCGTCGCGGTGCGCGAGGCGCGCCGCCGCCGCGGTTGCGGCGTCCGGCGCGTGGCGCTCGACGAACCGCAGGAGGTCCAGGAACGTGCCCTCGCCCAGCACGTTGAGCAGCAGCGCGGCGGCGGTGAAGTCGGGCTCGGCGAGCAGGCTGTGCAGCGACAGCTCGGTCGATGCGAGGGCGAAGCCGTGGTAGCCGCCGATGAGCGCCCGCTTCGTGAAGACCTCGATGTGCCGCGCCTCGTCGTGCACGTGGCTGGCCAGCCACATCACGACCTCGGTGTAGGACGGATGCATCTGCGGAAGAAACCGCGCCGGCACGTAGAGCGCCGCGTACTCGTTCTGCGCGATGAACGTCATGACCTGCGCCACGGCGCCCTCCAGCAGCTCGGGCACTGCGCGTGCGGCCTCCCACGGGATGTCGTCGGAGGCGTCCCATTGCGCACCGGACGCCTGCTCGGCGAGCTCGGCGACGTCTGGGGCCCAGACGCCGTCGCGTCGGTGCAGGCGCCAGTCGAAGCGCGGCGCGCCCGGCTCCGGCACCGAGCCGATCGGCGCGAACCCGCCGTCGCGCGCCGCGGTCTGCGGCACGAGCCCGTCGACGCGCATGTCGGAGGAGTGAAACGCGCCGTCGCGAAGCCGCGCCGGCGGCGATGCCTCGGGCTGATCGCCGCCGAGCACCCGCCGCGTCGCTCCGCGCCGGATCGTCACGAGATGGCCGCCGGCCGCCGTCTCGGCGTCGTCGACGACCGCGTGGCCGTGCATGCGAGCCCACGCGGGCAGCTCGAGCGCGACCGATCGCGACGGCACGCGCACCTCCAGCAGGTCGCCGGCGCCGAGACCCGCGAGCCGCGCCTGCAGGAGCACCTCGAGGCCGCTGCCGAGGTCGAGGTGCTCGGCGTCGAGGCGGCTGACGCTCACCTCCCGGCCATCGCCTGCACAAGCGATTCGTAGCCGTCGCGGTCGCCGGGCAGCCAGCGCTTCACGCCCTCGAGCGTCATCGGCTGGCGCATCTGCGGGTCGTCGTAGCTCATCGCGAGCAGCGCCTGGCGCCAGCGCTCGCCGCGTCCTTCGTCGAAGGCCGGCAGGGCGGTGAAGTTGCAGTGATAGTAGATCGGCGATCGCCACGTGACGGCCAGCCCGTGCGTCGCCGGCAAGCCCTCCTCGCGAAAGCGCGCCCACGTCACGTCCCCGAGCGCGCCTGCGTCGGCATCGCCCTCCGCGACCGCTTGCACGACGCGTAGCTCGGAGTCGCCGGTGTCGCCGTGCTTGCCCATGTCGGTGTCGAAGCGCACGAGATCGCAGTCGGCCTCGGCG
>JAVEEG010000328.1 GCA_030840585.1 Frankiaceae bacterium
TCTTCCGGGGCTTCGACATCTTCATGAAGGGCATCGATCCGCGCGACGCCCACTTCATCACCAGCCGCATCTGCGGTATCTGCGGTGACAACCACTGCACCTGCTCGTGCCTGAACCAGAACATGGCGTACGGCGTGAAGCCGCCGCCGCTGGGCGACCTCGCGTTCAACCTGGCCGAGACCGCGGACTACATCTTCGACCACGCGATCTTCAACGACTGCATGGCGAACGTGGACTTCTGCGAGCAGATGGTCAAGGAGACGAACCCGACCCTCCTGGCGAAGGCGGAGAACACGTCGGCGCCGGGCAGGGACATCCACGGCTACAAGACGATCGCGGACATCATGCGGTCGCTGAACCCGTTCACCGGCGACTTCTACCTGGAGACCCTCCACGTAGCGCGCTACACGCGTGAGATGTACTGCCTCTTCGGAGGCCGCCACACCCACCCGTCCACGATCATGCCGGGCGGCTGCAGTGCCGACATCACGCACCAGACGCTCACGGACTACTACGTGCGCCTGATGCGGTACTTCGACTACGTCAAGCGCAGCGTGCCGATGCACGACGACCTGTACGACTTCTTCCTTCAGGAGTTGCCCGGGTACGACATGGTGGGCTTCCGCGAGACGAACCTCGTCAACTGGGGCTCGTTCGACGACCCGGACTACGTCGACTACAGCTACTCCGGCATGACGGAGTGGGGCCGCAAGCGTTACATCACGCCGGGCGTCGCCATCGGCGGCGAGCTGATCAGCACGGACCTGGTCGAGATCAACCTGATGATCAGGATCCTGCTGGGCAGCTCGTACTTCGACGGCTGGGAGAACGAGCCCACCTTGGTGACCCACGACCCGCTGGGCAACCCGGTGGACAAGAACCACCCGTGGAACAAGGTGACCCTCCCGAAGCCGCAGAAGCGCGACTTCACGGACAAGTACACCTGGGTCGTCTCACCGCGGATCTACGACAAGCGCACCGACACGCACGTGTGCTGCGACACCGGCGGCGGGCCGTTCGCGCGCCAGTGGTGCACGGCGAAGGCGGGGCTCGTGGACTTCGGCTACGCGAAGGCCACCGGCCACAGCATCCAGATGGTGCTGCCGCGCTCGCCGAACATGCCGCAGACCGAGATGGAGTGGCACGTCCCCGAGAAGTCCAACGCGATCGAGCGCGATCGCGCGCGGACCTATCACCAGGCCTACAGCGCGCTGATCGCCCTGCACTGCCTGGAGCGGGCGATGAAGGAGGTCCAGGCCGGCCGGACCAAGAGCTGGAACAGCTTCACGGTCCCCGACAGCGCGGTCAGCTGCGGCTTCCACGAGGCCGCGCGCGGTGTGCTCTCACACCACATGGTGATCAAGGACGGGAAGATCGCGAACTACCAGCCGTATCCGCCGACCCCCTGGAACGCCAGCCCGCGGGACGTCTTCGGGACGCCCGGACCCTACGAGGACGCGGTGCAGAACACGCCGATCTTCGAGGAGAACGGGCCGGAGAACTTCAAGGGCGTCGACATCATGAGGGCGGTTCGCTCGTTCGACCCATGCCTGCCGTGCGGCGTGCACATGTACGGCGGGACGGGCAAGGTCCGAAAGGTGGTCCACACCCCGACTGCGCTCTCGTAGCGCATCACGCAAGGAGAGCGAGATGCCGCACCAAGGTGCAGCCGAGGCTGCCCGTGAAGGGCTCGACCCAGATCAGCTGATCGGAAGGGTGCAGGAGCTCAGCGCGCGGTTGGAGTCGCTGGACGACTCCGTCGCGCGCGAGCTCGCAGAGGAGCTCGTGGCCGCCGTCGTGCAGATGTACGGCGAAGGCCTCGAGCGGACCATGGAGGTGGTCGCGGGCGCCGGGCCGGCCGGGCAGCCGATCCAGGAGTCACTGGCGCAGGACGGCCTGATCGCCAGCCTGATGCTCATCCACGACCTCTACCCCGTCTCCCTCGAGGAGCGCGTCACGGAGGCGCTCGACCGCGTCCGCCCGTACATGGAGTCCCACGGCGGCAACGTGGAGCTGCTGGGGATCGAGGACCGCATCGCCTATCTCCGCCTCGAGGGCAGCTGCAAGACGTGCGCGGCGTCGTCGGCGACGCTCGAGCTTGCCGTCAGGCAGGCGCTCGAGGAGGCCGCGCCGGATCACGAGGGCATGGAGGTGGAGGGCGTCGCCGAGCCCGAGCCGACCGGGCTCGCGCTCCCCATCATCGGCAACGGGGGTGCGCCGGATGGCGCCCTGGAGTTGCCGCTCGCGCAGGCGCCGGCGGCGGCCCCGCCGTCGTGGTTCGACGTGGACGGCGCCTTCCGGCTCGCCCCGGGCGCGATGACGGCGGTCGATGTCGCGGGCGCGCGACTGGTCATCGCCAACGTCGAGGGGACGCTGCTCGCCTACCGCAGCGCATGCGCGAGCTGCGGCGGCGCGCTGGACGGTGGCGCGCTGAGCGAGGGCGCGCTGACGTGCCCGGGGTGCGGGCGCGCGTTCTTCCTCCCGCGGGCGGGGCGCTCGCTCGACGACGAGCG
>JAVEEG010000235.1 GCA_030840585.1 Frankiaceae bacterium
GCGGCGGCCGTCGTGAGCGGTCCGGCGCACCGGCCGCAGCGGGCCGGCGCCCGGCAGTTCGCGCAGCCGAGGCTGACGACGTAGCCGCTCCGCGGCACCTGCACCAGCACCGGCGCGCCGGCGGCCAGCGCGTCGCGCGCGACCTGCCAGGCCAGCGACGGCAGCCGGGCCGCCCGGGCGGCGGGGTCCCGGGCGAGGTCCTCGTCGTCACCGGTCGCCCGCACGGCGGGCAGCCGCACGGCCCGGGCCGGTGCGGCCGGTTCGATCGAGGCCAGCCACCCGCTCTGGGTCAGCAACGTGGCCTCGACGCTCCGGCCGAAGCCGGCCAGCAGCAGGCCGCACTTCGCCTGGTGCGCCCGCAGGATCGCGACGTCGCGGGCGTGGCAGTAGGGCGCCCGCGGCTCGGCGTGCAGGTCGTCGCCGTCGTCCCAGACGACGATGAGCCCGAGGTCGTGCACCGGCGCCCAGACCACCGCGCGAGTGCCGACGACACACCGGACCGCACCGCGCCGTACCGCCAGGAAGCGGCGGTACCGCTCGGCCGGGCCGAGGTCGGCGGTCAGTGTCACCGCGCTGTCGCCGAGCGCAGCGGCAACCCGGGTGACGTCGCGATGGTCCGGTACGACGACAACCACGCCGCGACCGCTCGCGAGGGTGGCCGCGGCGGCGGCCGCGACGGTCGCCGGCCAATCGCCGGGCAGCACGGTCAGGGCCGCCCGGGGCGCCTCGCCGCCAGCCAGTCCGGCGAGAAATGCGGCGCCGCCGTCGTACTCGTCGAACGACCCCGCTTGCGCAGTGATCGCCGCAGCCGGTCGCGGCGGCGCGGCTTCGGCGGCGGCGTGCCGCGGCGGTACGGCGAGCCGGACGACGTCGGCGAACGTGCCGGCCCACCGGTCGGCGACCGCGCGGGCGAGCGTCGCGATCTCGGGCGCGAGCACCGGCTCCGGCGAGACGACCCGCTCGACGTAAGCCAGCCGGCCGCCGTGCTCGCTGGCCTCGGCCCGGTCGAGCACGTAGCCGGAGACGAGCTGGCCGGAGAAGCGGACCCGGACCCGGCACCCGGGGACCGCGACGGCGCCCTGCTCCTCGGTCAGCAGGTAGTCGAACGGCCGGTCGAGATGCGCCAGCGGCAGGTCGACCGCGATCCGCGCCACCGGCAGCTGGGCGGCCGGCTCGCGGGCAGCGGCCGGGCGGGCGCGCGGCGTCGCGCGCTTCGCCTTGGCCGGATTCGCGTCGCCCACGCCACGATCTCTAGCATCAGCCACCCACGCCGCTCACGCCGTCCACACCACTACGAGGACGTGGCGGCTGCGATGAGCTCGTTGAGTTGGCGAAGGTACGAGTCGGCGTGCGCGCGGACGACCGCGGGATCACTGCCGTCCCAGTAGCGATGGGTAAGGGACACCCGGCTCGCGTTGCCGCCGAGCGGCTCGACGAGGTGGTCGACCGCATACCCACGGCCAACCGCATGAATCGTTGCCGCCGAGCCCTCGTCGTACCGCGTCACGACGATGAGCGATGGGTGGAGGACGCCGTCGCTCTCGTAGACGAAGTACTGCATCTCGCCGGCGGCGCGGCGCGGTGTCCCGGGTACGTGCCCGGCGGCGACGCACTCCGCGGACCCGCCGAGCTGGGTTCGCGGATCCCACAGGTGATCCCAGACGACGTCGACCGGCGCCGGCATGTCCGCCTGCACGGCCATCTCGGTCACCGGCCGATCAGCCATCAATGGATATCCGCACCGCACCGCTTCGTCCGCAGTCAGTGACGGCACCGGCCGGGTCGCTTGCCCGGTCAGTACGTCGCGGATCCCAGCGAGCCACACCAGCAGCTGCCGATCCCACTTCTGTCGCGTCGGCGCGACCTGCGCAAACGCGAGTCCGTGCAATCGCATCTCGATCGACACCCGGGTGCCGCGACGGGACGGATCGACCCGGATGTCGAAGAACAACTCCACGGGCCCGCCACTGGAATGGTGCAGCACCAGCCGCCGGCCCGGCTCGACGACTGTGACCCGGAACAACGCGCAGATCACATTGCCGGTGGCCGCCGCCGGCCACAAGCAGATGCGCGCCGGTCCGGCGTGGCCGGGCAGGTCAGCGAGGTCGAAGGCGTACCGAAGCCCACCGCCCAGCCGCCACGCCAACGGATCGCTGGCGAGCGCCCACGCATTCTCAGGCGAACACGGCACCACGATGTCGGCCGATGACCGCGCGCACCGCCACCGCTGCGTGCGCACCCGCGTTGCCGCCTCTCAGCCGGTGACCGCGGCCTTCAGTGCGTCGGCGCGGTCGGTGCCTTCCCAGGTGAAGTCGAGCTCGGGCCGGCCGAAGTGGCCGTACGCCGCGGTCTGCGTGTAGATCGGGCGGAGCAGGTCGAGGTCGCGGATGATCGCGGCCGGCCGCAGGTCGAACACTCGCAGCACCGCGTCCTGGATCTGCTCGTCCGGAACGACACCGGTGCCGAACGTGTCGATGAACATGCCGACCGGGCGAGCCTTGCCGATCGCGTACGCGACCTGCGCCTCGCACCGCTGCGCCAGCCCGGCCGCGACGACGTTCTTCGCCACCCACCGCAGCGCGTACGCCGCAGAGCGGTCGACCTTGGACGGGTCCTTGCCGGAGAACGCGCCGCCGCCGTGGCGGGCCATGCCGCCGTACGAGTCGACGATGATCTTGCGGCCGGTGAGGCCGGCGTCGCCCATCGGGCCGCCGATCTCGAACCTCCCGGTCGGGTTCACCAGGACGCGGTACGACGAGACATCGAGATCGAGCGAAGCGACCTCCGGCTCGATCACGTGCTCGACGATGTCCGGCGCGAGCAGCGTGTCGATGTCGATGTCCGCCGCGTGCTGGCTGGACACGACCACCGTCTCGAGCCGCACCGGCCGGTGCCCGTCGTACTCGATCGTCACCTGCGTCTTGCCGTCGGGCCGCAGGTAGGGAACGGTGCCGTCCTTGCGGACCGCGGACAGCCGGCGGGCCAGCCGGTGCGCGAGCGCGATCGGCAGCGGCATCAGCTCCGGGGTGTCGGTGCAGGCGTAGCCGAACATCAGGCCCTGGTCGCCGGCGCCCTGGCGGTCGAGCGGGTCGTCGGACTCGCCGGTGCGCTCCTCGTAGGCGTCGTCGACACCCTGCGCGATGTCCGGTGACTGCGCGCCGATCGACACCGACACGCCGCACGACGCGCCGTCGAAGCCTTTGCGCGAGGAGTCGTAACCGATCTCGAGGATCTTCTCCCGCACGATCGTCGCGATGTCGACGTACGTGCTCGTGGTGACCTCGCCGGCCACGTGCACCTGGCCGGTCGTCAGCATCGTCTCGACGGCGACCCGGCTCTGCGGGTCGTCCTTGAGCATCGAGTCGAGGACGGCGTCGCTGATCTGGTCGGCGATTTTGTCCGGGTGGCCCTCGGTCACCGACTCGGACGTGAACAGACGACGGGACACGGAACTCCCCAGGGCTTGAGATGTGTTGGGCAAGTCTACCGAGGCAACCGCGCGACGACCGCATCCCAGATCGCGTCGGCGAGGCGGTCCTTGCTGCCCATCGGTACGTCGACGACCGATCCGTCGGCGCCGAGCAGTGTCGCCGCGTTGTCGGTGGTACCGAAGCCGCGGCCATCGCCGACCTCGTTGACGACGAGCAGGTCGGCGCCCTTCGCCGCGAGCTTCGCCCGCCCGTTCGCCAGCACGTCGTCGGTCTCGGCGGCGAAGCCGACGACGACCTGGCCCGGCCGCGGCCGGTCGTGTGCCAACTCGGCGAGGATGTCCGGGTTGCGGACCAGCGCGATGGGCTCAGGGTCAGCGCCGGTCTTCTTGATCTTCGTCTGCGATGCCGTCGCGGGGCGGAAGTCGGCGACCGCGGCCACCATGATCACCGCATCCGCCGAGATCGCGGCGGCCCGTACGGCGTCGCGCATCTCGCCCGCCGTACCGACCCGGATGACCTTCGCGCCGGCCGGATCTGGCAGCGCGACATTCGCCGCTACGACGGTGACCTCGGCGCCGCGGGCGATCGCGGCCCGGGCCAGCGCGTAACCCTGCCGGCCACTCGACCGGTTGCCGAGGAAGCGCACCGGGTCCAGCGGTTCGCGGGTGCCGCCGGCGGTGACGAGGACGTGCCGGCCGGCCAGATCCAACGGCAGCGCGCCACGATCGAGCAGAGTGCGCGCGACGGCGAAGATCTCGGCCGGTTCGGGCAGCCGGCCGGGGCCGCTGTCGGCGCCGGTCAGCCGGCCGACGGCCGGGTCGAGCACCACCGCACCGCGGCCGCGCAACGTTTCGATGTTTGCCTGGGTGGCGGGGTGCTCCCACATCTCGGTGTGCATCGCGGGCGCGTAGAGCACCGGGCAGCGCGCCGTGAGCAGGGTTGCGGTGAGCAGGTCGTCGGAGCGGCCGATCGCGGCCCGGGCGAGCAGGTCGGCGGTGGCCGGCGCGACGACGACGAGGTCGGCGGACTGGCCGAGGCGCACGTGCGGCACCTCGTGGACGTCGGACCACACGTCGGTCTGCACCGGATGGCCGGACAGCGCGGCCCAGGTCGGCGCGCCAACGAACCGGAGCGCGGACGCGGTCGGGACGACGCGGACGTCGTACCCGGACTCGGTGAACAGCCGGAGCAGCTCGCAGGCTTTGTACGCCGCGATGCCGCCGGCAACACCGAGGACGATCAGATCAGACCTCGAGTTGCTCGAAGGTCAGCATGCCCTGGTTGACCTCGCGCAGCGCGACCGACAGCGCCTTCTCCTGCACGTGGGTCGGGACGAGCGGGCCGACGTACTCCAGCAGCCCCTCGCCGAGCTGCGAGTAGTAGGCGTTGACCTGGCGGGCGCGCTTGGCTGCGTAGATGACGAGGGCGTACTTGCTCTCGACCTTCTCGAGGAGCTCGTCGATCGGCGGGTTGGTGATGCCGATGGGTGCTGCTTTGGTGCCGGCCACGAACGAGCCCTTCTACGACGGATCGGTTCGTCCAGGCTACCAGTCACTCAGCGTGCATCAGGGCGACCAGCGCTTCGGCCGCCTCGGGCACGGACGTGTTGACGATCGTCGCGTCGAACTCCTCCTCGGCGGCAAGCTCGATGCTCGCGGTCGCCAGCCGGGCCGCGATCACCTCGGCCGGCTCGGTGCCCCGGCCCCGTAGCCGCCGTTCCAGCTCGTCCCACGACGGCGGGGCGAGGAAGACCAGCAGCGCGTCCGGCAGCTGCCGCCGTACCTGGCGGGCACCCTGCACCTCGATCTCGAGCAGCACCGGTACGCCGGCCGCGAGCTTGTCCTCGACCGCGCCGCGCGGGGTGCCGTACCAGTGCCCGGCGTACTGCGCGTGTTCGAGCAACTCGTCCGCCTCGACCATCCCGGCGAACGTCGGCCCGTCGACGAAGTGGCGGTCGATGCCGTCGACCTCACCCGGCCGCTGCGGCCGGGTCGTGACGCTGACCGAGTGCCAGATGTCGGGGTGGTGCTCGCGCAGGTAGGCGACGATCGTGCTCTTGCCCACCCCGGCGGGGCCGGAGAGCACGGTCAGCCGGTCAGCTGTCACTGCGCTAATCGGAATTGGGCTGGGCGAACTCCCGCTGCAGCGCCGCCCGCTGGTGAGCGCCGAGCCCGCGGACCCGGCGGTTGGGCGAGATGCCGAGCTTTTCCATGATCCGCTGCGCCCGCACCTTGCCGACGCCGGGCATCGACTCCAGCACCGCCGACACCCGCATCTTGCCGATGACATCGTCGGAGTCGCCACTCGCCAGCACGTCGTCGAGCGAGGCGCCGGAGTGCTTGAGCCGGTCGCGAAGTTCCGCCCGCGCCTTGCGGGCCGCGGCCGCCTTCTCCAGTGCTGCCGCGCGCTGCTCCGGAGTGAGGGGCGGAAGTGGCACGGCGGCAACTTAGCAGCAACCGCACCGCCCGCCGAGGGGGGTTGCCTGGCGACCAATCGCCGTTTGCGCGGGTTCTAGGCCAGCGAGGCGGCGATTGCGCGGGCGGCGTCGGCCGGATCCGGCGCGGCGGTGATCGGCCGGCCGATCACCAGCAGATCCGCGCCGTCCGCGAGCGCCTGCTCCGGCGTCGCGACCCGCACCTGGTCGTTGACGTCGGCACCGGCCGGCCGCACGCCGGGCGTGACGAGAACGACGCCGGGACCGACCGCGGCCCGGACCAGCGCGACCTCGCGCGGCGAGCACACCAGCGCCCGCGCGCCCGCGTCGACCGCGAGCCGGGCCAGCCGGGTGACCGCCTCGTCCGGCGTACCGCCGATGCCGAGCCGGTCGAGGTCCTCGGCCGACAGTGACGTCAGGATCGTGACCGCGGCGATCAACGTGTCCGGCATCGCATCGGCCGCGGCCGCGATCATCGCCGGCCCACCACTCGCGTGCACGGTGAGCAGCCACGGCCGCAGCGGTGCGAGCGACCGCGCGGCGCCGGCGACCGTCGCCGGGATGTCGTGCAGCTTCAGGTCGAGAAACAACTCGACGTCGGCGGCCGCGCGCACCTTCTCGACCGCCGCCGGCCCCTCGGCGCAGAACAGTTCGAGACCCACCTTGACCGTGCTGACGTACGGCGCGACCGCGGCCGCCCACCGGGTGGCGACCGCGATGTCCGCCGTATCCAGCGGTACCGCTATCGGCGCGCGCGCGTTGTCGGTCATGACACTCCTCGGTCTCCATCGTCCACTGTGACGTTCGAGGCGTTATCGCGGCGTCTTTCCGCCTCGAACGTCGCAGTCGACGCAGGAATCGCGGTCAACTCGGTGCCTCCTCGAAGCTCACGTGCCGGGGCCGCGGATCGGTTTCGACCGACTCGTCTCCCGGCGGGTCGGCGTCCTCCGGCACCCGGATCGCGGGCGGCCGGTGGGCCAGCCCGATCGCGTCCCGCAACCGCTCGAACCCGCGCGCCGCCAACGCCGCGCGCAACTCCGCCGAGATGCGCGACGGCGCAGACGGGTCGTTGAAGATGACCGTCCCGACCTGTACGGCGCTGGCCCCGGCGAGGATGAACTCGAGCGCGTCGAGGCCGGTGCGGATCCCGCCGATACCCATGAGCGGTACGTCGGGCAGCGCGGCGTGCACCTGCCATACGCAGCGCACCGCAAGCGGCCGGATCGCGGGACCGGACAGGCCGCCGGTGACGCCGGCCAAGGTCGGCCGCATCGTCGCGGTGTCGATCGCGAGACCGAGCGTGGTGTTGATCAGCGACAGCCCGTCGGCACCGGCGTCGACACACGACCGCGCGATCGTGACGATGTCGGTCACGTCCGGCGAGAGCTTCGCGAACACCGGCACGCCGGTCGGCGCATTGCGTTTCACGGCAGCGACGACGGCCGCGGCCGCGTTCGGATCGCAGGCGAACACCTGGCCGCGATCCTCGACGTTCGGGCACGAGATGTTGACCTCGATGAGCGCGACCGGCTGGCCGCGCAACCGGCCGGCGAGCCGGGCGTACTC
>JAVEEG010000244.1 GCA_030840585.1 Frankiaceae bacterium
CAGACCACCCCGCCCACTACGTCGCCGTCATTCGGCAGCGCGGTCGTCGAGAGCCGTCGCAGCACCCGCCCGGTTCGGCCGTCGAGCTGAACCACCTGATCAACGCCGCCGTCCGCCGCCCACCACGACGACCCCGACGGCCCTGCAAAGGCGACCCATGTCGGCTGCCCGCCGACCGATACCGTCCGGACCCGCAGCGACACCGGGTCGATCCGCGACACCGTCCCGTCACCCTTGTTCGTCACCCACACCGCGCCACCGGCCTGCGCCGCACCCGTCGGCAACGCACCCACCTTGATCGATCGCACCGCCCCGGACGAAGCGTCGACCCGCGACACCGTGTTGTCGCCGTAGTTCGTCACCCACGCCGCGCCGAACGCGAACGTCACGTCGTACGGCTGCGGCCCGACCTCCGGCTTCGACAACACCGCATTGGACGTTCCGTCGATCCGCGTCACCGTGCCGTCGCCGTAATCCTCCACCCACACCGAGCCGGCGCCGATCGCCAGGCCACACGGTTGATTGCCGGTCTTCACCCGCGCCAGCACTCGCCGCGACGCCGGGTCCAGCCGCAGCACCGTGTCTTCGCCGAGCAACGCAACCCAGATCGAACCGAAGCCAGCCACGACCGCACACGGCTGCTTGCCCAGCGCCACCCGCGCGACGACGTAAGCCGGCGCGCTCGCGGAGACAGAAGGCGACGGGGCCGCTGCTCTATGCGGAGACGACGCACCACCACAACCACCGACCAGCAAGCCCGCTGCGACCACGAGAGCAAGCCTCATGCGCCGGGAAGTTAGTACGAATTCGTAGTACCGTCCAGAGCCGCAATACGATCGTGACCGTGGCGTTGCTCTACCGAGGTCCGTTCCTGCTGACCCACGCCATCTCGCAGCTCACCGGCCGGCTGATGTCCGAGCACATGACCGGCTCCGGCCTAACGCCCAACGACTTCGCGATCTACAGCGTCATTCACGCCGAGGAGCGGATCACTCCGTCGCGCCTGGCGGAGATCGTCGGGCTGCCACCGACCTCGCTGTCGTACGTGATCCGCCGGATGGAAGACCTCGGCGACATCCGCCGGATCGCCAACCCCGACGACGGCCGCTCAGTACTGCTCGAACTGACCGGCAAAGGTCACCGGCTGACGCACAAAGCGCAAGAGGGATTCAGCCGCGCGATCAAAGCATTTCGGGCCGAACTCGACATCGACGAACGGCACCTGCTCGACCAGCTCGAAGCCATGGCCGCCGCGCTCGAACGGGCCAACGCCAAGACGCGCGGCAAGAAGACTCAGCGAGCGAAAGCCGCGTCCGCGACACCCGCGCGGAAGGCGCCGTCCGACGGTGCCAAGCGGGTGAACCACACCAGCCAGTAGCGCGCGGTCACGCCCGGCCGCAGCACCCACGTCGACGGCGCCGACCCACTCGACCCGACCGGCTTCGCCGACAGCAGCGAACCCGGATCGTTGCCCGCGTAGACCGTCGCCGCCGTACCGGGAACGGCCAGCCGCAACACGAGCCGCTTTACGTCGACCGCCGTACCGAGGTCCAGCACGAGCCCGCTACCCGACCGCAACTGGCCGAACGACGAGGTCGCGTAGTGCTGGGTGTACCAGGCCGTCGACGAGTCGCCATCGATCGCCAGTGGCGCTTCTTCGGCGTGATCGGTCGACGCGCCACCGGCCGCGAACGGCTGGGCCGACGCAACCTTGACCGCCGTCAGCGGTGCGCTCTTGCCCCCACCCGCCGCATGCGCGGACGGCTTCGACGAACCACCGGTCTGGGTCAACGCGACGATTCCGGCGGCGACGAAACACACGGCCGCCGCGGCGGCCGCGATCAGCCATGACGGCACCGACCGCCGGCGCTGCGGCGCATCGGCCACCGGCTCCGGCGCGATCGCCGATTCCGGTACGACGAGCGACTCCACCGGGCCCGCTCCCGGCACTGACAACACTGACGTCGGCGGCGCTTTCACCGCAACCGGAGCATCCGCCGGCTCCGCCGGGTACGCCGCCGTGACCTCGGTGTGCTGGCCCAGCATCCGCTCCGCCTGCGCGGCGATCGCGGCACCGTCGGTCGGCCGGCGGTCCGGATCCTTGTCCAGCAACGCAGTCACCAGTTCGCGCAACGCGGGCGGCGCGGTCTGCGGCACCGGCGGTGGCGGCTGGTCGCGCTGCGCCACCAGCACGGCCATCGGCTCGCCGTCGAACGGGCGGTTGCCGGTCAGGCACTCGAACGCCACCACACCGAGCGCGTAGAAGTCACTGGCCGGCGAAGCGGACTGGCCGGCGACCTGCTCGGGCGACAGGTAGTGCGGCGTACCCAGCATCACGCCGGTCGACGTCACCGACGACGAGCCGGCTGCGCGGGCGATGCCGAAGTCGGTCACCTTCACCCGGCCGTCGGAGCAGAGCAGCATGTTCGCCGGCTTGATGTCGCGGTGCACGACCCCGGCGGCGTGCGCGGCGGCGAGCGCGGACGCGGTCTGGCCGATGATGCTCCAGACCCGATCCGGCGGCAGCGGTGCCTCGCGAGCGATCAGCTCGGACAGCGGCTCACCGCGGATGAGCTCCATGACCAGCCACGGCGGGGTGCCCGGTGACTCGTCCCCTTCGTTGAAGTCGAACACCTGGGCGACATTCGGGTGGACCAGGCAGGCCGCGTTCTGCGCTTCGGCCCGGAATCGCTGCCGAAACGTGGGGTCACCGGCGAACTCGTCGCGCAGGATCTTGATCGCCACGGCACGGCCGAGCACCGAGTCGTCGGCGCACCACACCTCGCCCATCCCGCCGACGGCAAGCCGGTCTACCAGGGCATATCTGTCGCCGAGCAGCGTGGAAGGAGCCAGGGTCACCCCGCAGGCGTACCCACGTCGAAGCGCGGATTACACCGTCAGCGGCGGGAGACCACTGGACCGGCGTCCCGCGCCTCGCGCTGCAGCGGGATCACGACGTCCGCCACGGGCCGAACCGACGTACGCCGATCCCGCGCCCGCAGCTCGTCGTACATCTGCGCGGCAGTCTCGGAGAGCACGCCCATCTCGGCCAGCGCGTGTAGCCGGCGCAGCACAGCGTCTTCCTCAGGGGTCAGTCTGTTTGCCACCTGCTCAGCATCGGGGATCGCGGCTCGTCGTGGTTACGCCGACCGTCCTAGTCACCGGGCCATCTTCGGCCTGGTTACCGGATTGCTCCATTCGGGGGAACCAAAGTTGCGGCAGCCGGGGGTCGATTCCATCAGGTGAACGGTTAATTCTGGATCTTGTGATCGACGTGATTCCTGTCGCCGCCGGGGTGTGGCTCGCGCGTTGCGAGTGCGGCGCCACCGAGCGGTTCCCGGAGGCCGAGCAAGGCTGGGCCTGGGTCTTGTCGCACCCGTGCCCGGACGAAGACACCGAGCAGGTCATCGACCTGACCGGCTCAAACGGCTGCAACTGCCAGTCGTAGCGGCCCCGGCTTAGTGGAAGTCACGGGAGCGGCTCGCGTGCAGGAGTGACAGCTCCTCGATCCGATCCGCGATCACGTTGACCACGCCTTCGACGTTCTCGACCCGGCCGCGGATCAGCAGCCCGGCGCTCGACCGCGCGACCCGGCGGTAGCGCTGCCACACGCCGCGCGAGCAGATCACGTTGATGTGGCCGGTCTCGTCCTCGAGGTTGACGAACGTCGTACCGCCGGCGGTCGACGGCCGCTGCCGGTGGATGACCGCACCGCCGACCAGCACCCGCTGCCCGCTCGGCACGTCCCGTAACGCGGCCGCGGGTACGACGCCGAGCCCGGCCAGCTCGTCGCGTGCGTAGGAGAGGACGTGACTGTCCGGCGACAGGCCGAGCGCCCAGAAGTCGGCCACCGTCTGCTCGGGCGCGGTCATCGCCGGCAACGGCGGCGCATCGGCACCGACTCCGGTCCCGTCGATCTGCCCCTCCGACACCGGCGCGACCGCACCTGCACTCCACAACGCCTCGCGCCGGTCGGCACCGAAGCAACCGAACGCACCCGCGGTCGCCAGTGCCTCGGTCTGCGCGAGGCTCAACCCCGCCCGGCGGGCGACGTCCGCCATCGATACGTACGGCGCGCCTGCGGCGATCCGCTCCGCGACCGCATCACCGACCGACCGCACCGACGACAAACCGAGCCGGACCGCACCGGTCGCGGCATCGACATGACAGGTCGCGCGGGACGCGTTGACATCAGGTCCGAGTACGACGACGCCGTGCCGGCGGGCGTCCGCGACCAGCGATGCCGGTGAGTAGAAACCCATCGGTTGCGCGTTGAGCAATCCGGCCAGAAACGCCGCCGGGTAGTAGAGCTTCAACCACGCACTCGCGTAGACGATGAACGCGAAGCTGACCGCATGTGATTCGGGGAAGCCGTAGTTGGCGAACGCGAGCAACTTCGCGAAGATCTGCTCGGCGATGTCGTTGGAGATGCCGTTCGCGGCCATGCCGGCGCAGAGCCGGTCGTGCAGTTTCTCCATCCGCGCACGGGATCGCTTCGATCCCATCGCGACCCGCAACTCGTCGGCCTCGGCGGCGGAGAAGCCGGCGACGTCGATCGCGATCTGCATGAGCTGTTCCTGGAACAACGGCACGCCGAGCGTCTTGTGCAACGCCGGGCGCAACAACTCGTGCAGGTAGGTCTCCTCTTCCTCTCCATGCCGGCG
This sequence comes from Frankiaceae bacterium, assembly GCA_030840585.1. Taxonomy (GTDB): domain Bacteria; phylum Actinomycetota; class Actinomycetes; order JAFAQI01; family JAFAQI01; genus BP-197. The sequence continues at coordinate 4,665 of JAVEEG010000244.1, forward strand.
GCGGATGTACGGGTGCACCGATCCGCCTTGGATCGGGCCGGGCCGGATGATGGCGATCTCGATGACGAGGTCGGAGAACGTGCGCGGCCGCAGTCGCGGCAACGTCGCCATCTGCGCCCGCGACTCGACCTGGAACACCCCGACCGAGTCGGCCGCGCAGAGCATGTCGTAGACCGCCGGGTCTTCCTGCGGCAGCTCCCACAGCTCCAACCGCTCGCCGGTGCTGTTCTCGATCAGGTCGAGCGTCTCGTGCAGCGCGGTGAGCATGCCGAGACCCAGCAGATCGAACTTCACCAACCCGGCCGCCGCGCAATCGTCCTTGTCCCACTGCAACACGCTGCGGTTTTCCATCCGGGCCCACTCGACCGGGCACACCTCGACCACCGGCCGGTCACAGATCACCATGCCGCCCGAGTGGATGCCGAGATGCCTTGGAAATCCTTGCAATTCGTCGGCCATCTCGACGAGCTGCGCCGGCACCTCCGCCTCCGCGGACGACGACACCGGCCCCCAGCCCTCGACCATGCGCGACCACGCGTCGAGCTGACCGACGGCGTATCCCAGCGCCCGGCCGGTGTCGCGCAACGCCGACCGCGCGCGATACGTGATGACGTTCGCAACCTGCGCTGCGTGGTCTCGGCCGTACTTGTCGTAGACGTACTGGATCACTTCTTCCCGCCGGCCACTCTCGATGTCGAGATCGATGTCCGGCGGCCCGTCGCGGTACGGCGAGAGGAAGCGTTCGAACAACAACTTCAATCCGACCGAGTCGACGTTGGTGATGCCGAGCGCGTAACAGACCGCGCTGTTTGCGGCCGAGCCACGGCCTTGGCACAAGATGTCCGCGCGCACGCAGAACTGCACGATGTCGTGCACGATCAGGAAGTAGCCGGGGAACTCGAGCTGCTCGATCAACGCGAGCTCTTTCTCCAATTGCAGGTACGCCGCTTCACTGTCCGGTCGCCGTTCGCCGTACCGCCGGAGCGCGCCGTCGAAGGTGAGTTGGCGCAACCAACTCGCCTCGGTGTGCCCGTCGGGGACGGCGCAATCGGGGAGTCGTGGCGCGATCAGGTCGAGGTCGAACGCACATGCGCGGCCGAGCTCGGCCGCCCGCGCGACCGCGCCCGGCCAGCGAGCGAACCGCGCCGCCTGCTCGGCGCCGCTGCGCAGGTAGGCGGTCGGTGCCGACGGCAGCCAACCGTCGATCCCGTCGAGGTCACGCCGGGACCGGACCGCAGCCAGAACGGTCGCGAGCCGATGCCGTTGCGGGGTCGCATAGTGCACGTTGTTGGTCGCGACCGTCACTACCCGGTGCAGGTCGGCGAGCGCGGACAGCGCGTCATTGCGTTCGGTGTCGCATGGCGTCGCGTGATCCCACAGCTCGACCGCGACGTTGTCGCGACCGAACGCGTCGACGAGCAGACCGAGCGTGTCACGCGGCAATGACGCCGGCACCAATCCTTTGCGGCAGCCGGTGAGCACCAGCCAGTGACCGTCGGCGACACCGGCGAGGTCGGCGAGGTCGTAGGCCGGCCGGCCCTTCTCCCCGCGACGCTGACCCATGCTGATCGTGCGGGCCAGCCGCGCGTACCCGATCGGATCCCGGGCCAGCACGACGAGATGGGTGCCGTCCGGATCGGCCGGCCCCTGCCGCGGATTCGGCAGCGCGAGGTTGAGCTCGGCACCGAAAATCGTCGGCAGGCCAACGGCTTTTGCCGCTTCGGCGAACCGGACGACACCGTAGAAGCCGTCATGGTCGGTCAGCGCGAGCGCTTCCAACCCGAGCCGCGCCGCCTGCTCGACGAGCTCGTCCGGATGCGAGGCGCCGTCGAGGAAGCTGAAGTTGGAGTGGCAGTGCAGTTCGGCGTACGGCACCGTCCCGGGCCGGCGGGTGACGGTCGAGACGTACGGCGCCCGCTTGCGGGTCCAGGCCGGGCTGTCACCACCGTCGCCACTCGGTGGTGGTGGCCCAGGTCGATCGGACCCAGCGCGGTCGGAGAGCAGCTGCTCGATCGTCGACCAGCTCAGGTTGGGTCCGTGCGAAAAGCTCATCAGTCGTAGGTCCCTTCCACCCACCACCGGCCCGCACCGGCGGCGACCAACCGGGCCACCCCGTCGGCCGTGACGACCTGGAACCGGGCGAGTGAGACATGCATCGCCGGGTCCCACCACCGCTCGTGCACCGGCCACGGTCCGGCCCACGCGGTGATCGCCGCCGGGCGGCCGCCGCGGACCGAAAGTCGTTGCGGCGCAGCGGAAACCCCGCCATGCGGATCCAGCGACACATCCGCGCCGGTGCCGTCGACGACCCGGGCCGGCAGCACCGGGTCGTGCACCACCGTGGGGTACGGCGCCGGCAACCGGCCCGGCCACGGCGGGTCAACGTCGTACGGTGCCGGTCGCGGCTCGCCCCACGGGATCAGCCGGGCCCACTCGGTCGGGCCGCGGCCGCCGGACAGGACGGCGAGGTTCACCGCCTCGAAGCCGAGCAGTCCCTGCAGCCGGGCCAGTACGGCGGCGGCCCGCTCGTCGGTCTCGACGCTGCCGGTCCCGTCGTCGAACAATCGCAACTGTTGCCCGGCGCCGCGATGCACTTCGTCGGGTGTCAGCCGCAGCAGGCTGACCCCAGTGGTCGGCCGATCCGCGACCGGACCTTCGAGCCAACCGGCGACCTGCCAGCGGACCCGTTGCGCCATCGCGGTCGCGGTGAACGCGCCGTCGTAACGCCAGAGCCGGCTGCGTTTCTCGCCGTTGTCGGTCTCGGCTTCGATCAGCACCCGCGCGCAACCGAGCACGTGCGCGGCGAGCTCCGCGGCCAGCGCATCGGCGAGCCGTTTCGCCACGAATGCCAACTGCTCGACCGACTCGACCGGCGGATCGAGCCGCTCCTCGACGGTGATCTCGCGCGCGGTCGCCCGGGACAGGACGAGGTGCTCGTCGAGGCCACGGGCCAGCCGGTGCGCGGCGATGCCCTCGGCGCCGAACCGCGACGCAACCTGCCGCGACGGCAACGCCGCGACATCGCCGAGAGTACGCAACCCGAGCCGGGTGAGCAGGTCGACGAGTGCGGGTTTTTCCAGCAATGCCAACGGAAATGGCGCGAGGAAGTCGGCCGATTTCCCGGCCGGTACGACGAGACCGCGCCGGGCAGCTTGGGCGGAGGCGAACCGCCCGTCGGCGATGCCGATCCGGTAGGCGTCATGAGTCGCCGCGGCGACGACCTGCATGAGTGCGTCGTCGCCGCCGAAGTAGCGCGCCGCGCCTTTGGTGGGCAGCGCGCAGAGCCCGGGGCGGGTGACCTCGACGGTCGGGCACACCGCTTCCAGCGCGTTGACGATCGGCTCGAATGCCCGCGCTTCCTCGGTTTCATCGCGCTCGACGACCTGCAACTCCGGGCAGCGTCGCTGCGCTTCGCGCCGGCGCAAGCCGCGGCGTACCCCTTCCGCCCGAGCCGCGCGCGAGCAGGCGAACACGTCCTCACCGGCGAGTACGGCGGACGGTTTGTCGGCCGGGAGACCGAGCGCGACGATCGGCCAGTCCGGGCACCACAGCGTCAGCAGCCGCGGGGTTCTCAGTGCGGCAGCCATGCCGTCACCCGCCGTTCCCGTGCGGCCGCCCCGCGCCCGCTCGCGGCCAGGTCGGTCCGACGCCGCTGCAGCCGGCCGTAACCGTCGGACAGGCCGGTCCACTCACTCGCCGCGACCTGGATCCGCAGGTCGACCTGCTCCGGCCAGCCGCCGTAGATGAGCAGCACGCCGCGGCGTTCGCGGACCCGGGCGGCGAGCCGGCGCGCGTCACCCGGCTTGACCCGCGCCGGCGGCTTGGTGAGAACCGTGCCGACCCCGTCGAGCAGGGTCGCGATCGCGACCGCCCACTGCTCGACCGGCGCGGCGACGACGGCGAACCGGCTCAGGTCGATGCCGGCGTCGGCGACCGCGGCCAGGCCGAGGTCGGGGAGGCCGGCCGCCGCGCACCACCCGCCGGCGGCACTGGTCGGGGCGAGCAGGGTGAGCGCGACCGTCAGCGAGTCGACCGCGACGATGCTGCCGCGGACCATCCCGCCGTACGGGAACAGCGCGTCGAGCGGCGGCGCGACCGGCAGGGTCGACCGGGCCGGCTGGGCCGGCTGCAGCAGGGCGGCGGGGGCTTCCAGCGAGGTGGTCGCCAGCGCCAGGGCCATCTCGTCAGGTTAGAACATATGTTCGAATCAGGGAATGGGTCGGTCGGGTCGTTTGTGACGGGAGCACAATGACCGGGTGCCCAAGCGCCCGGCGGATAGTGGCTATGTCCCAGACGGGGCCGCCGACCACCCGCTGTTCCAGCGGGTCGAGCGCAACGTGCCACGGCTCGCCCGGCGGATGATCTCCGCCTTCGTCACCGAGATCCCGCTCTACGCGCAACTCCCCCGCGAGCAGCTGCAAGGCGAGATCCTGGCCATCACCGAGGCCAACCTGCGGCTGTTCTTCGGCGTGCTGCGCACCGGCGAACCGATGCCCGCCGACGATCTCGCCGAGGTACGGCTGTCGGCCGCGCGGCGGGCCGAGGAGCGGGTGCCGCTCGAGGCCGTGCTCACCGCCTACCACGTGGGCGCCCGGATCGGCTGGCTCGCGCTGGTCGAGGAACACGCGCCCGACGAGACCGACGCGCTGCTGGCGGCCGGCGTCCGCGTCCTTGCCTATACCCAGCAGGTCACCGCGGCCGTGGCGTCAGCGTACCTGGAAGAGCAGCAGACGATCTTCGGTGAGGAGCGCGACGCGGCCCGGCTGCTCGCCTCCGCGTTGCTCTCCGGCGAGCCGGCCGACGCGCTCGCGGCCCGGCTCGGCGTCTCGATCGCACCGGCGTACGCCGTCGTCGCGCTGCGGATGGCGCCGCATCCGGACGAGTCGGACGACAAGGACGTCGGTGGTGCGATCGCGGCCCGGCGCAAGGTCCGGCGGGCGCAGTCCGCACTCGACGAGTGGGCCGGTGAGCCGACGATCACGTTGCTCGACGCGGCCGGCGGCACCGTCTTCCTGCCGACGACGCCCGAGGGCGCGGCCGCGCTCGTCGAGCGGCTGCCCGACCTGGCGGTCGAGCTGGAGAAGGCGGCCGGCGTGCCGGTCGTCCTCGGTGGCGCGATCGGGTACGGCGCGGCCGACGTGCCGCGAGCCGCCGCGCAGGCGAACGACATCGTCCGGCTGGCCCGCACCCTCGACAAGCCGCCCGGTGCCTACGTGTTGCGCGACGTGTTGCTGGAGTACCAACTCACCCGGCCGAGCGACGCGCAGGAGTCGCTGGCCAGCTTGATCGAGCCGCTGGACCGCAATCCGGATCTGCTCCGGACCCTCGAGGCCTACCTCGACACCGACCTCGACCGGCGGCGTACGGCGTCCGCGCTGCACGTGCATCCGAACACGTTCGACTACCGGTTACGCCGGATCATCGAGCTGACCGGTCTCGACCCGGCGACCACGCACGGCCTGCAACTGCTCGGCGCCGCCCTCGCCGCGCGCCGGCTTACCGCGCATTTGTCCTCGGGGGTTTTGTAGGTCTACCGGCTGAACCGGGCTACAGCGCCTTCGAGCCCTTGATCTCGTTCGACCATGACTGCCCCGCCACGTACGGGGTGTTTACTGTGTACATACCCTTGGACGTGTGGCCATACCCCCAGATCGGCCCGTGACCGTACACGTCGTAGTTGGCAATAAGCCCTTCGACGCCCAGGCCGTGGGTGGTCTGCGTGTCGCTTGTTGACCCGACACCGATCCCGCCTGAGCCTCCGCTCGGATTCGCACTTATCGACGCGATCGCACCGTCCATGGCAAAGGTATCTACGAGGTCATAGGTGTTAGCCGGTGATGGCGGGACGAACGGGACGCACTGAATGTACGTTTCCGACTGGCCATGAACGTGAACGTCGGTCCAACCAGCACCAAGGTAGTCACTAAAGCCGACATCGATGTGATCGTCGTATTGCAGATACATCTCGCACGGGCCGCCGCAGCATTGGTATCCACCGCCGGACTCCGACAAATTCTCGTGGCGGTCACAGGTGTTAAAGATCGGAATGCATGGAAAGTCGACGGACTGCGCGTTCACCACACCCAATTGCACTGTGTGCAGGTCGCTGGCGAGTTGGTCAACGCAACTCACTGAGCTGTCCGAGGCACAGTCCGCGCCCCGGCTTAACGCGGTTGTCGCGTAATCGACTGCCAAACTCTCCGCGCGGCTCGCGTTAGCACAGTTGGTGTCGACGCTCACTTCCAAGCAAGCCTGAGTGACGGCATGCGCCGCAGTGAACAGAGCCTGCGAATCACTCAGCAATTCCAGCAGGTCTTGGCTTGCAACCACACGCGTCTGCCTACCGGAATCCGCCAGCACCTCCACCGCTCGTTGGCAAGCTTGGGCGAAGGCGGCACTAAGCGCAGTGGCATCGCCACAGCCGGATGGTGTGTCCGCGGTGGCGACACCTGGCACGAAGACACCCGCCACGATCGTGATCAAAACAACGAATAGGCGGCGCCGCTCCAGGGCGCGAGACCTCCTCGTCCGCGGGCTCATCACTTGCCCCCCACGCTTCTACTACCTAGCCCCGCCGGGATGTTGGCGTGTACGTACCCCACGACTCCGTTCCTGAGAGTCGTGTCGCTCTTTGCGCATGCTTGCAGGCCCGTGGCGGCGCCAGCCACGAACAGCGCACCGCCACTTGAGGTTCCCAACTGTTGGGCATAGAAGTGGAAGGAGGCCTGCGCCTTTTGAGGTAGCGGCTGGTCATCCGTATACGCCAGGGACAAGTACGCCTGACCGCCGTTATTGATTGGCTCGCCCACGCTCGGCGTGAAGGTTACGAAGATGTTGTAGCCATTCGGTTGATAATCCGGCTCGCAGGTCTTCACCCGATGGCCATTCACATTACGCGTGACGACATAGAAGAAGGCGTCACCGTAGAGGTTGCAGAAGTTGCCAAGGCCGGTCTCCGATCCGAGGTCCTCGCAACTCGTGCTCTGAATGTGCACGTGCCACGCTGGGCTCTGGTTGACGCCATTCGTGTCGTAGTACTGGGTGACTTTGGCGTCCCACGTCGCGAAGTGCACGGACTCCGACGTCGTCGGCACGGGCGAAGCGGACGCCGATATGCCGAAGGAGCCACCTCCCAGCAAGAGCAGTGTCGCAGCTAGCCGAAGTACCCGGCCTTTTCCTGTGTGCGCAAACAACGCCGTCCCCCCAGTTCGTCTTGCGGGCTTCGAAATGCTCTACGCCAGCGTCGCAACGTGGTGCGGAGGCCACTGTCGTCGACAGATGGGAAATCGTCCGCACGTTCGGAATGCTGACGCGCTGAACCTATTGCCCGTTTCCTCGGCTCGCAAGGGAGGTTAAGGCTCGAGCACGAGTTGCCAGTGACGGACATCGCCAGCGGTCGCGTAGACCCCGCCCGTCGTGCCGTTACAGACTTCCGCGAACAGATGACCATGCACGGCCCCTATTGCCGCGCCATTCGGTTGGTAGCAAGCACCTGCGCTCCACGGAAGGCGCTGTCCACTTACCGGCCGAGCGCGGCTGACCGCAGGAGCGCGGGCAAACGCGACCACTTGCCAACGATCGCTCTGCGGGCTGCCGCGAAGCAGCAAGTCCGAAGGTAACGGGACTACGGCGCTGTTGGTATTAGCTCCGAAAACGACACGGACATACCACTGCCCCTGTCCAGCATCCGCCCACCCGACGTGGATACCGTCGAGGGGGGTGTTCGGCTGCAGGCGATCGGCGAACGACGAAAGCCAGGCGGAGCGGCGCAGTTGATTGCGGTAGTTGAGGTAGACGTTGTAGTGATTGGCGACGGCACGACTCGCAATAACGACGCGAGGCGCCGCGTAGGGAGCACTGGCCAGAACCCCCGTCGCGTCCCCGAGCGGCATGGCGTTCTCTAGACATGACATCGCTTCATCGCATTTGCTCAAGAGCAACGGCGTCTGGGCGGTCGTGGGAGCCGTAGGACGCCCGAGTGCCTCAACGGCGCCGTTATCCAGCGCCACGAAAAGTGATGTCTCGTATCCGCTACCGGTGACCGGCACGAGTGGCAGCGTCTGACCTGCAGCAGCTGCGCCTGCGCCCGTCTGTCCCAGAAGTACGGCGGGCTGATTCTCAAATTGGGCGGTGGTCCCACCGGAAAGCAGCGAACTCGAGGCGTAGGGGTCAATAGGGGTGAAGCGGTGCCCGTCGGCGGATTCCATCAGTCCGGCGCTCCGGTCGATGAGAAACCATTTCCCACCGACCTTCGCGAAGTAGGTAACAGTCTCCGCGTTGGGAGTCCCGAGCGTCGTGAGCCCCCACGGTTGCCATGACGCGCCCGTCCTCGTCGATGCACCCACGTACGTCGTCGGCGAAGTCGTGGCGAAGCAGAAGACGCCGTCGGCGGTCGACAACAGAGCATCGCAACGCATCGCATGCTTGGCACCGATCGCAGACGGAGCGAGTGCGATCGCCAACAGCATGACGGTCGACGCCAGAATTGCGCGCAACCGCGTCCCGCTTACTCCCCCAGACATCGCCTCTTACCCGATAATCCCTAGCGATCGGTCCCGGCGTGGCTGGCGCCCGGGGCCAATCCTCGGCGCTTACTCCGAAAAGTGAACCGAGCGGCCACCCAATGGTCGAGTCGCTGAACGCCCTCAAAGCCTGAAACGAACCAGGCGACGACGACACACGCTGCGATGAACAGCGCATAGACGACCATTTCAGCAGCCAGCACCTGATCATGATCTCGCTACTCGCTGGTAGTTGTCCATAGAGGTCGGAGCAGGCGTTTCGCCCGGCAGTCCCGTTCGGAGCACCAGGCCCCCGCGAGTACTGGCCGCGCGCCGCCTTACCGACGGTCCGAGCGCCTGACCGCTACGGTGACCGCGTGCGGGTCGCGGTGCCGCGGGAGACGGCCGAGGGCGAACGGCGGGTCGCCGTCGTCCCGGACACTGTCGCGCGATTGGTCGCCGACGGCTGCGAGGTAATGGTCGAGGCCGGTGCCGGGCAGTCCGCGTTCGCCACCGACGATGACCTGCGGGCCCGCGGCGCGATCTTCGCCGGCCGGGACGAGATGTTGCGAACCGCCGACATCGTGCTCTCCGTACAACCGTTGCGCCCCGATGACATCGCGCTGCTGCGATCCGGTACGTCGACCATCTCCTTTCTGCAGCCGTGGTCGCACGGCGCGGCGGTACAGGCACTGGCCGCCCGCGGCGTGACGGCGTACAGCCTCGATCTGGTGCCGCGAATCAGCCGGGCGCAGGCGATGGACGCGCTGTCGTCGCAGGCTCTGGTCGCGGGTTATCGCGCCGTGCTGCTCGCCGCCGAACTCGCGCCGCGAATGTTCCCGCTGTTCATGACCGCCGCCGGCACCGTGCCGCCGGCGAAGGTGCTGGTGCTCGGCGCTGGCGTCGCCGGATTGCAGGCCATCGCGACCGCGCGCCGGCTCGGCGCCGTGGTGTCAGCGTACGACGTCCGCGCCGCGGCGGCCGACGAGGTGCGGTCGCTCGGCGCGACGTTCCTCGACCTCGGGCTGGAGACGCAGGAAGGCGCGG
>JAVEEG010000248.1 GCA_030840585.1 Frankiaceae bacterium
AACCGCAGGTCAGCGGAGGGCGTGGGATTCGAACCCACGATGACGCTTCCGCGCCATAGCGGTTTTCAAGACCGCCGCCATCGGCCACTAGGCGAGCCCTCCCGGCTCCGCCAGCGTACGGAGCCCAGCCGCCCCGCGCCTACCCGATCGGACCCTCGCGCCGGCAACCTGCCTGGGCAACGCCGCTCACCTCTGGTTACATGGTCGGACGCGCGGGGTTCCGCGACAAAGGGGGGTGCGGCGTGACTTCGGCGAACGCCGCCCCAGCCGTCCCCGCGCCAGCCAGCCTTGCGCCAGCCAACGCGGCCCTTGCGAACCTTGCCGCCCACGGCTACCTCGCAATCAACGGCGAGCCGGCCGGCGACGGAGACGCCACGACCACGTACATACCGGTCGTCGTCGCCGGCCAAGGCGCGGCCACCCAGGTCGACGAGCTCCTGGACGCCGCCGGCTCGGGTTCGTTCGCCGGCCAGCGCGCAGACCGGATCCTGCTCCTGATCCCCACCGAGCAGGCCAACCTCGAAACGCTCCAACACCTCTCCAACGGAATCGTCGCCCACGGCCCCGCCGCCCAACCCGGGAGCGATCTCGACCACGCCGTCGAGTACGCCGGACAACTCGCCGACCTCGCGCTCAGCCACTCCAACGGCCCCGGCATCTACGGTCCCCACGACCTCCTGGTCGAACAGTTCACCTACGCCGCCCCACAACTCGCGAAAGCGCTGCGAAACCGGGTCGCCGACACACTCGCCGCCCGTGACCCAAGCGGCATCCTCACCGGCACGTTGCGCACCTATCTCGCCTGCGGCTCGGTCCCCGAGACCGCCCGGCTCGAACTCGTGCACGCCAACACCGTCAGCTACCGGCTCGCCCGGGTACGCGAACTGCTCGGCCTCGATCCCCGCGTCCCGCAACAGGCCGCAGTGCTTGTCCTTGGCCTCGGTGCCGGCCCTACGCCCGACGTGCCGAAAGCGCGCAACCCCGCAACGCCGTACCCGGACGAAAGACAGACCCGGTAACCACGCCGCGTGCGTTGCGAGATGCTTGTCTCGATGACCCGGACGTGGAGGCTGACCACCGTCGGCTGGGCGCTTGTCATCGTCACCGCGTACCGGCTGATCACCCTCATCGCCACCCTCACCTACAGCGACAGCATGACCGCGCTGCGCGTGCGCAACACCGCGAGTTCCACCTTCGCCTGGTGGGACGGCCAGTGGTACCTGCGCATCGCGCAGAACGGTTACGACCCCCACTTCTGGCAGCACAGCGCACTCGGCCGGCAGACCGACGCCGCCTTCCCGCCCGCTCTCGCGACCCTCATGGCCAGCACCCATCGAATCTTCGGCATCGACTACACCGTCGCCGGACTCATCTGGGGTTTCCTCGCGCTAATCGCGATCGCCGTCGGCCTCGTCCAGCTCATCGAGCTCGACTACGGCCGCCCAATCGCGTTGCTAACACTGATATTTCTGCTGCTCTGGCCCCCCGCGATGTTCTTCGGCATGCTCTACCAGGACGGCATCACGCTCGCCGGAGTCGTCTGGGCGTTCCTGTTCGTACGGCGACGAAAGCCCGTCCTCGCCGGCATCGCGCTCGCGGTCGGTTGCCTCGGCAAACTGGTCGCGGTCGTCGCGCTCGCCGCCCTGCTCGTCGACTACCTGCACGAGGCCCGCAACGAGCGCCGGTACGCCGACCTCGCCGCGCTCGTCGGCATTCCGATCGCCACCATCGCCGCCTGGATCGTCTACAGCGGCATTCGCTTCCATCATCTGACCGCAGCTCTCGACGTCGAACGTGCCTGGGGTCACGAACTGTCGACGCCCTGGCACTCGATCAGCGTCTCCGCCCACGCGGTCCACCTGTTCCCCACCGGTTACCGCGCCGTGCTGATCGGTGACTTCATCGCGATCGCGCTGCTGCTCGCCGCGACGGTCTACCTCGCGGTACGGCGCGCCCGCCCGGCGTACGTCGTGTACGCGGCGACGGTCTTGCTCGCGCTCACCACCAACGGCAACACCTCGTCGCTGAGTCGCTACGCCTTGCTCGCGTTCCCGATGTTCCTCGCCGCCGCGCTCGCCGCGAACTGGCTCTACACCAACCGCCGATCCGCCGCCATCGGCGCAGCCTGCGCGGTCGTCGCCGTAGCGCTCCCGGTCCAGTTCTGGCTTATCGCGCGATTCGCTCGCTACTACTGGGCGGGCTGATCGCGACATCACGCCACGGCCGCCGGCGCAACATCCGTACGACGCCACTCAGATCCGCGCGAGCGGTGGGCAAGATGCGCACCCGCGAATCCGGGTCGTCGACCCACGTCACCGGAACCTCCCGCACCCGCAGCCCCAGCCGCTCGGCGAGCACCAGCAGCTCGGTGTCGAAGAACCAGCCGTCGTCGACGACGTACGGCAACAGGGTCCGCGCGAGGTCACCGCGGGCCGCCTTGAACCCGCACTGCGCGTCCGCGAACCCGGTTCGCAACGTCGCGTGCAGCACCGCGTTGTAGGCCCGCGAGATGAACTCGCGCTTCGGCCCGCGCACGGTCTTCGCCCCCGGCACCAGCCGGCTGCCGATCGCGAAGTCGGTCTCACCACCCAGGACCGGTGCGACCAGGCGCGGGAATCCTTCGAGATCCGTGGACAGGTCGACGTCCATGTACGCGACGACCGTCGCATCGCTCGCGGACCATGCGTCCCGCAATGCCCGGCCGCGACCGGGCTCGACGAGGTGTGTCACCCGCACGCCGGCGAACTGTTGAGCCAGCTCGTCGGCGATCGCTGACGTGCCGTCCGTGCTCGCGTTCTCCGCAATCACGATCGACCAGCTGAACTCGACGTGTTCGGTCAGGAACGCGTGCACTTGCGCCACATTCGCCGCGAGCACGACCCGCTCGTTGTGCACCGGAATGACCAGCTCGACGTCCATTACGCCGCCTTGACCGCGGACACCAACGCCGTCAACGTGTCCTTCGCATCGCCGAACAGCATCGTCGTCTTCGGGTCGTACAGCAGCGCGTTGTCGATGCCGGCGAAGCCCGGTCGCATCGATCGCTTCAGGAACACCACCGCTCGCGCCTCGTCGACATTGAGGATCGGCATGCCGTAGATCGGCGATCCGGGGGAGTCGCGGGCCGCCGGGTTGACGACGTCGTTCGCGCCGACGACCAGCACCACGTCGGTCTGCGGCAACTGCGGGTTGACTTCGTCCATCTCGCGCAACTGCTCGTACGGCACGTTCGCCTCGGCCAGCAACACGTTCATGTGCCCGGGCATCCGGCCGGCCACCGGATGGATGCCGTAGATCACCTCGACGCCGCGAGACTCCAATAGATCGGCGAGTTCCCGGATCGTGTGTTGCGCCTGCGCGACGGCCAGCCCGTAACCCGGTACGACGACGACCCGCTGCGCGTACGCGAGCAACACCGCGACGTCGTCGACGGTGCCGGTCCGGACCGACCGGTCGCCGCCTTCGTCAACCGCAGCAGCGGTGGACGCGCTCGCCGTCAGCGCACCGAACAACGTGTTCGACAGCGGCCGGCCCATCGCCTGGCTCATCATCCGAGTCAGCAGCGTGCCGGACGCACCGACTAGCGTGCCGGCGACGATGAGCAACGTCGTCCGCAGCACGGCACCGGTCGCCGCCACCGCGAGCCCGGTGAACGAGTTGAGCAACGAGATCACCACCGGGACGTCCGCGCCGCCGACCGGCAACACGAACAGCACCCCCATGACCCCGGCAACGAGGGTGAGCAGTACGGCGGCGGTGACCGACCGGTCGGACAGGCCCCAAGCGATCAGCGCAACCGCGGTCACGCCGAGCGCGACGTTGATGTCGCGTTGCCGCGGCAGCACGACCGGTCTACCGGTCATCAACTCCTGCAGCTTCGCGAACGTGATCGCGCTGCCGGTGAACGACGCCGCACCGATCAACGTGCTGAACAGCACCGCCGCCGCCGTACCGAAAGAAGCGTGGCCGCGATCGAATTCGGCCAGCGAGACCAACGCAGCCGCGCCGCCGCCGACGCCGTTGAACGCCGCGACCATCTGCGGGACCGCGGTCATCTTCACCGCGCGCGCCGCCGGCACGCCCACCGCCGTACCAACTACCAGCGCGACGATGATGAGCACGATCCGGTGCAGTCCCGGGGTCGCGAACGTCGCGCCGACCGCGACGGTCATGCCGACTGCGCCGATGATGTTGCCAAGGCGCGCGCTGCGTGGTGAGGACAGACCTTTCAGCGCGACGATGAAACAGACCGCGCAGAACAGGTAGACGAGCTCGATGGCCTGCACCCGACTCATCGGCGGGACCGGCCTTTGAACATCTCCAGCATCCGGTCAGTGACGACGAACCCACCGACCGCGTTGATGGTCGCCAGCACGACCGCGATGAAACCGAGCACGACCTGCGCCGCGCCGTCGCCGGTACCGAGGATCACGATCGAACCGATCAGGATCACGCCGTGGATCGCGTTGGCGCCGGACATCAGTGGCGTGTGCAACACCGACGAGACCTTCGAGATGACTTCGAAGCCGACGAACACCGACAGCACGAAAATGGTGAACAGCCCCAGGGTGGTCTCGGTCACTTCAACACCTGCCCGTCCCGGGTCACGCAGCAACCGGCAACGATCTCGTCGTCCGGGTTCGGATGCAGCTCACCGTCGACCATGAGCAGTTGCAACAGGTTCAGCACGTTGCGGGCGTACAGCGCGCTCGCGTTGACCGGCAACGCGGACGGCGCACCCACAACACCGACGATCGACACGCCGCCGATGACGACGGTCTCGCCGGCTTGGGTCAGTTCGCAGTTGCCGCCACCTTCGGCGCCGAGGTCGACGATCACCGATCCCGGCTTCATCCCGTGCACCATGTCCGCGGTCACCAGCACCGGCGCTGGCCGGCCCGGCACCGCCGCGGTCGTTACGACGATGTCCGACGCGGTGACATGCCCGCCGAGAATCTCGCGTTGCTTCGCCAAGAACTCGTCCGACTGCACCCGCGCGTACCCGCCCGCGCCTTCCTGCGTCTCCAGCCCGAGGTCGAGGAACGTCGCGCCGAGCGACCGCACCTCGTCGGCCGCCGCGGCGCGGACGTCGTACGCTGACACCACGGCGCCGAGCCGGCGCGCGGTCGCGAT
>JAVEEG010000270.1 GCA_030840585.1 Frankiaceae bacterium
GTCGCACCCTCGCGGCGCTTTGTTCGTTGTAGCTCGCGAGAAGACCCAGCAAGTTCATCCAGAGGAGCGCTGCCATGATCAGCCGTCCCCGCCGCGCGGTCACGCTCGGTCTGGCCGCGGTCGCGACCGCCGCCGCGATCGTCCCCGCCGCCGCCGCCACCAAGGCGAAGGGCCCCAAGCCGCTGACCATCTACCCGTCGACGACCTCCTGCCCGCAGGGCCAGGGCTCCGCGACTTACGCGCTCGACATCGTTCCCGGCGACGACAGCAACGACTGCCTCGGCTTCGTGGTCGGCGTCAGCGGCGGCAAGCCGGAAGGCCCGCGCTCCGACGAGGACTACGTCGCGACCTCCCGCGCCAAGGTGAAGCTCGCCAAGTCCGGCGCCATCACCGGCAACATCGGCATCAAGGCCCTCGCCCCGGGCGCCGGCGCGCCCTTCGTCGGTTACGCCGACGTCACGCTCTCGCTGGTCATCAACGGCGTCGAGGTCGGCACTCCCATCGAGAAGTCCGGGCCGATCACGCCCACCGCGGACCTCGTTGTCCCGGTGAACGTGGCCATCCCCGCGGCGCTGCGCGGCAAGAAGATCAACTCGATGGACCTGCTGCTGCACTGGAACGTCGCCGGTGGCGCCACCTTCCTCGACGTCAACGCCTCCAGCCTCAAACTCCCGCGCAGCTAGGGGGTCCGCCAGGCGTTACGAAGCAGCGCTTTCGGCGTACCTTCTTTCAACGCCAGTATCCGAAATGTGACAGACCTGAACCGCCCTGGCGGGCAGGTGCAAGATGTGTCATTCTCGAATGACACCCCAATTACGCCTGGGCGCTTAGGCCCCGTGCGCTCTTCGTCAGGGAGATTTACTCGATGGCCAACATGGCGCCCGCCGGCGTGGCGGACAGCAAAGAGGACAGCACAGAGGAAGGCGAAGGCCGTCGATCGGCAGGCCAGATCTTCACCAACGCCAAGACGGTGTCGGTGGCCTGGCTGCGCGACCGCAAGCGTCGTAACGCCGCCAAGGGCCGCAAGGGCGGCTTCAACCGTGCCCTCGTCCTGCTGCTCGCGATCCTGCTCTCGCTGTTCTTCTACCTGCTGAACACCATCTTCAGCGCCGACGCCCCCGGCTCGAAGGTCTCCCTCGACCTGCTCGCGCAGTACGCCACCGCGCACCAGGTGCCGACCGCGACGTTCCTCGACCAGGACGAGCGCATCATCGGCAAGATCGTCAGCTCCGACGGCACCAGCGAGACCGACTTCTACACCGACTACTCGGGCAACTCCGGGGTCGAGGCAACGCTGATCAAGCAGCTCGTCGACAACGGCGCCCAGGTGCAGATCGACAAGCAGACCGGCAAGGAGACCGAGCGTCTCGTCGCGACGTTCCTCGTGCCGCTGATGATTCTCGCCACCGTCTTCGCCCTGCTGCTCGCGCCCGGTGGGCGTAGCGGCGGCGGCATCGGCGACGTCACCGACTTCAGCCAGATGAAGAAGGGCCGCGTCGGCAAGAAGATCTCCAAGGTCACGTTCGAAGACGCAGGTGGTGTCGACGAAGCCATCACCGAGCTCAAAGAGGTCGTCGACTACCTCAAGAACCCGGCGAAGTACGAGGCGCTCGGCGCCGCGCCGCCCAAGGGCCTGCTGCTGTTCGGCCCTCCCGGGAGTGGCAAGACGCTGCTCGCGAAGGCCGTCGCTGGTGAGGCCGAGGTTCCGTTCTTCTCCGTCGCGGGTGCCGAGTTCGTCGAGGCCCTCGTCGGTGTCGGCGCGGCTCGTGTCCGTGACCTGTTCGCCCGCGTCCGCGCGGCCGCTCCGGCCATCGTCTTCATCGACGAGCTCGACGCGGCCGGCCGCAAGCGTGGCGGCGGCGGCTCGTCCGGCGGTTCCGACGAGCGCGAGCAGACCCTCAACCAGCTCCTCGTCGAGATGGACGGCTTCGACGTCTCCCGCGGCATCGTCGTCATGGGTGCCACCAACCGTCCCGACATCCTCGACCCGGCGCTTCGCCGCCCGGGTCGGTTCGACCGCCACATCACGATCGAGCGGCCGGACGCCGAGGGTCGCGAGCGCATCCTGCGGATTCACAGCCGCAACAAGCCGTTCACGACCACCGTCGACTGGAAGGACGTCGCCGAGCGCACCCCGGGCTTCACCGGTGCCGACCTCGCCAACGTTGCCAACGAGGCCGCGCTGCTCACCATCCGTGAGATGCGCAGCGAGATCACGTCGACCGACATCGAAGAGGCCATCCGCCGGGTGCTCGAGGGCCCGAAGCGCCGCGGTCACCTCATGAGCGACGCCGAGCGCCGCCGGGCGTCGTACCACGAGGCCGCGCACGTCGTCGTCGCGCTCTCGCAGGACGAGTCGCAGGCCGTACAGCGGGTGTCGATCCTCACCCGGGGCAAGGTCATCGCCACGACCGAGCTGCGGGCCGAGGAAGAGGAGCTGCTGCTCACCGAGTCGCAGCTGCGCGGCCGGCTGGCCATGAAGCTCGCCGGCGCTGCCGCCGAGCGCATGGTCTTCGGCGAGATCTCGACCGGTGTCGAGAACGACCTCGAGGAAGCCACCGCGCTCGCCCGCGACATGGTCGCCCGGTTCGGCATGAGCGAGGAGGTCGGCATGGCTCGCCTGTTTGGGCCGGACTCGTCGGCGTTCCTCGGTGACGAGACCCCGCTGTCCGACATCTCCTCGGAGACGAAGGCGTCGATGGACGTCGCCATCCGCCGGCTCATCACCGACGCGGAGCGCACCGCCACCGTCCTGCTGGAGCACTACCGCCTCCAGCTCGACTCCTTCGCCGCGACCCTCGCCGAGCACGAGACCTTGGAGGGCAACGCGCTGCAGGCTCACCTCGACGCCCTGCGGGCGAAGATGGAGCCGGTCGGCAAGGGCCGGGTCCGGGCCAAGGGTGCCTCCACGCCGTCCGCGCGCAGCCGTCGTAGCAGCACCACCACGGTCCGCTGACCCGCCGGAACCCAGCCGGCATGGTCTCTCGCTCGCGCCGCATCAGCGGAGTCCTGGCTGCCGGCGTCCTCGGGGCGACGGCAGCCACTGGCGTTGCTACCTCGACCACCGCCGCGGACGCACAGGCGTGCAACTCGTCGCCGACGTACGCCGGCGGCGGGTGGCTCGCGTTCCGGCCGGCCGGCCTCGGCGCGGTGACGGCGCAGACGTCGGTGACGTACGCGCCCGACCGCATCTACGCGACCGACGGCACCAAGTTGTCTCGTACCGACGACGGCGGCTGCATTTGGCAGAGCCTGGTCGTGCCGGCGACGCCGCTCGTCGACGCGTCGCCGCTGCCGGTGCCGCTGCCGGTCGCTGTCCCGCCGGGCACGCCCAACATCAACGCGATCGCCGCGCCGAGTACGGCGACGAGTGCGCGATTCGTCTACCTTGCCGCCGACCTGACCGTGCCGCAGAGCGCGCTGAACGGGCTCCCGACGCCGCTGAGCGGTCCGCAGGGTCCGACGACTCAGCCGTACGTCTACACCAGTGACAACGGCGGCGTCAGCTTCGGCGCGCACCACTCCGGCCTGCCGACCCTCGGCACCGTCACCGACATCGCGGCCGCGCCGACCGGCCCCAACATCGTCTACGCGAACGTCATCGACGGCACCGGCAACCAGTCCGGCCTCTACCGCAGCATCAACTTCGGCATCGACTGGAAGTTGATGTCGACCGAGCAGCCCCGCGCGGGCACGCTGAAGGTCAATCCCGCGGTTTCGACCTCGGTCTACGGCGAGTTCGCCGACGGCCTCGAGGTCAGCTCCGATTCCGGTACGACGTTCAGCCCGGTCAGCCACACGAGCTCGACGTCGGCATATGACGTGGCCTCGGGCGCCGGCTACATCCAGCTGGTCCAGAGCTACTCCGACAACAAGGTCTGGGAGCGCTCGACGAACGGCGGCAACACGTTCGTCTCGCACGCCTCCCCGGTGCGCGCGAAGACGGTCGCGACGTCAGCGCTCGCCAACGCCGTACTGCTCGGCAACGACGATGCGGACTGGCTCGAAGTCGCGCACGGAGCGTCGTACCTCACCGTGCCGGCAACTCCGTCGGCCGGCCCGCTGTCCGATGTGTCGATGGACGCGCCGGTCGGCGTGATGTTGTCGGCGAGCGGCATCATCCACCCGAACGAGTCGAGCGACGGCTTGGTCGCGCGGCTGCTCGTAACGGTGGTCGGGACCGTCAAGGTGCAGGTGCAACTGAAGCCGGTGCAGCTGCTGCCGCACGGCATCCCGAAGCAGTTCCCCTCGACGCTGTTCCCGGGCAAGCAGACGGTGAGCCTCGCGCCCGGCGCGCACAAGGACGTCACCTACCAACTGCTGTTGCCGCGCACGCCGTCGCCCGTTGACCTGATGTTCCTCGTGGATACGACGTCGTCGACCGACCTGACATTGAGCGGGGTACGCCAGGACCTCGGCACCGTCGTGAACGAACTCGGCGCGGTCGGTCTCGACGCCGATTTCGGGGTCGCCGAGTTCCGCGACTACCCGCCGGACGATTTCGGCAACGGCGAGTCGACCGACTACCCGTACAAGCTGCGCCGCGCGATCGGGCCGGCCAACGCGTCGCTCGTCGCCGCGCTCAACGCGTTGAAGCCGAGCGGCGGCGGCGACCTCGACGAGGCCGCACTCACCGCGCTGTACCAGTCGACCGTCGGTGTGGGCCAGTCGTTGGTGAACGTCGACAACAAGCGCCGCCAGGTCATCGCGCCTGGGCTCTCGGCGCAGTACCGCAGCGGATCGCTACGCCTCGCTGTCGTCGCGAGTGACGCGGCGTACCACAAGGAAGCGGACTACCCGACGCCCAAGTGGGCGACGACGGTGCGCACCCTGCAGGCGTACGACATCCACCAGATCGGTCTCGCCGTCCAGACGTTGAGCGCCGGCCAGCCGACCGGGTTCGACTCGCTGAAAGACATGACGAAGATGGCGGGCTCGACCGGTGCGCTCGCGCCGATCGGTGGCGTCGACTGCGACGGCGACGGTCTAGTCGACGTGTCGCAGGGCGATTCGCTCGTCTGCAAGATCCCGCACCCGGCCGAGCAGAAGGACCCGACCGGTGGCGCGCTGCCGCCGCCGCCCCCGCCGCCGCTGCACCTCGCGAACGCGATCGTCGATCTGGCCGCGAACATCCCGGACCTGTCCGGCGTACGGCTGCAGATCAGCGGCGGTCCCGCGTCGCTCGCGTCGGTCGTCTCGGTGCCGTCGGCGCCGATCGTCAACCTGCACGCGGACAACACGCTCGCGTACACGGTGCGCTACACCTGCCCGGTCTCGACAACCGCGCACCACTGGAGCCTGTCGTTGGACGCGGTGGCCGGCCTGCGCCCGCTGACCTCGTCCGCGACCGACCTGGCCTGCGGCGCGAAGCCGAAGCCGGCGATCATCCCACCGCCCGCCGAGGTCCTGCCCGGTCTCGCGGCCGCCGCAGTCGCCCCGGTGGCGCCGCCGAACCCGCCGGTGCAGGGCTCCGGCAACGCCAACCCGAACCCCGCGGTCAACGCCAACGCCGGCTTCGCGCAGCAGGAGGACCAGGAGCGCCAGCTCGCGTTCGCCAACAACGACCAGGGCGTCGAGTTCGGCACCGACGAAGAGACCGTGCAGATGAGCCGCCGGCCGTCGCGTGACGACACCGGGTTCGTCGCCGGTGCGGCCGGGCTGATGATGGCCGGGTTCAGCGTGGCCTACGCCCGTCGCCGGCGCACCGGCCCCGAGTACGCCCGCGCCCTCCGCTAGCTCTTCCTTCGCGTCGAGTCACAGTCAACGCATGAAGAAGCTGAAATACCGAACGTAAGCGATCGGCCCTGCGCGCAGTAGTAGGGCCATGAGACGAGTTTTCATCGCCGGCGTCGTACTTGCCAGCGCCGTGGTGGTGGCGGTCCCGAGCAGCGCGGCGACAACGCACAACATCCGCGGCGGTTGCGGGTACGACTCGGTCGAGGTGACCCCTGCCGGCGGTTACACCGGCCTGATGTACGAGGTGTCCGCGACCACGGTCGGCGGGGTCGGAACGGCGCCGATCGGTGCGACCGTCACGTGCTGGATCACAGTGAACGGCACCGAGGCGCCGGGCACCCGGCACACCTACGGCGACCTGAACGGTCCCGGCGTCCAGGCCGGCGCCGATCGAATCTCGTTCACCGCACAGCCGCACGACTTCGTCAACGAGTGCCAGTCGGTGGTGTACGCCGACAACACCACGTCCGATCCCGATTTCGATTGCCCGTCGATCGCGCCCATCCAGTTCCCGCCGCAGCCAATCTTGGACCTGGTGAACACGATCGTCCGGATCGCGCAGAGCGCAGTCTGCAACGACGACCAGGGCGAGGTCTGCGCGGCGCTCTGCCCGCAGCTTCAGCGGTTCGCCGGCGACTACGGACCGCTCACGATCGCGCCCGATGGTGACGTCGTCGTCGTCGACCAGTACGACGTCGGATACAACCCGGTGTTCGACTGCCCGCCGTACCTGATTCAGGGCTGAAACCGATGCGAAGAATTCTTGCCACCGCCGCCACCGTGGCGCTGAGTGTGCTCGTGGTGCCGGCCGCCCACGCCAGCAACCCGGACCGCATCTTCGGCGGCTGCTTCTTCGACACGGCCCCGCAAGTGGGCAGCGACCTGAACGTCGGCGTGACCGGAGACCTGTCCACTACGCGCACCGGTGACCTGCCGCCCGCTCCGATCGGTGCGACGGTCAGCTGCTGGATCGAGGTGAACGGCGTTGAGGCACCCGGCACCCGGCACACGTACGGCGACGGGAGTCTCGCGGTTCAGTACGGCGTCGACCCGCTGACCTTCACTGCCGGCCCTGCGGACTGGGTCATGCAGTGCGGGTCGGTCACGTTCGCGGACGGCACGACACTGTCCGGTTGCCCGCTCCCGAGCGACCAGATCATCGACATCGAACGCGGCAGCGGCTTGTTCTACGAGGCCCTGAATGACTTCTTCACTCTTGTCTTCGACCCCGTCGCGTGCCCGGTGCTTGTGCAAATGGCCGGCAGCTACCCCGGTGGCCTCACGATCGCGCCGGATGGCGACGTCTACCTGCCGGACCCGCTGGGGCTCAGGCTGAACCCGATCTACGACTGCCCGCCGTACATCCCTTGGCCGTGATGACGAAGGAGCCGCAGTGAAGAACAGAGTCATGCTCGCCGCGGTCGCGTTCGCCGTTGGTGTCGGCGCGGCGGTCCTGCCCGCCGCACCCGCGTCCGCCGCCTTCGGTTCCGACAGCTACGAGGGCGGTTGCTTCTTCAACTCGGATTCGCAGGCGACTGTGACCGCTGGTCGCTACGTGGGCCACATCGGCGATCTGTCGGTGACCACCGACCGCAGTGGCGCGCCGACTTTCGCGACCTTCAGTTGCTGGATCATCGTGAACGGCATCGAGGCGCCGGGCACCCGGGTCAGCGCCTCCGGCACCGGCGTGCAGGCCGCCGCCGCAACCGTCTCCTACGTTGCGGGTGACGGCGACTGGGTGGAGGTGTGCGAGCAGGTCGTCTACGGCGATGGCACCACCGAGTCGGGCTGCCCGATCTCCCACGGTGATCCGCAGCTGCCGCCGCCGATCGTCATCGACGCGCTGACTGCGGCACTCGACGCGCTCACCGATGCCGAGATCACGTACGTGGATCCCGTCGTGTGCCCGGTGTTCGTGGCGGCGGCCGGCAGCTATGGGCCGGTCACCATCGCGCCCGACGGCGACGTCTACCTGCCCGATCCGTACGCCCTAGGGCTCACCCCGGTCTACGACTGCCCGCCGTACCTCACCAACTGACCAGCTTCGAAGGGACGCCCCAATGCGCAGATTCCTGGTTGCGATCGCGGTTGGCCTCGGCGCGATCACCGCCGTGCCGGGCACAGCGCATGCGGGCGCATCCGACACCGCGCAAGGCGGTTGCGGGTTCGTCAGCGACGACGGGGCGCGCGGCGACGGTGTGTATACGGGCGTCATCTACGACCTGTCGGTCACCACGAAGCGCGGGATCCCGCGGATACCCACCGACGCGACCGTCAACTGCTGGCTCGACATCAACTGGGTGGAGGCGCCGGGAACGCGGTTCGCCTACTCGGGCTTCGGCGTCCAGGCCGGGGCCGACCCGGTGACGTACGCCGCCGGTCCCACGGACATCGTCGTCGAGTGCTACTCGGTTGAGTATGCGGACGGCACCACCGAGTCCGGGTGCCCGGCGGACTTGATGTTCAGATTCCCGCCGCAGGACGTCATCGAGTTGCTCGACGACACCTTCGCCTTCGTCAACGGACCGCTCGGCGACGCGTTCGCCTTAACCGACGCCGTGCTCTGCCCCGCGCTGGTGAAGATTCCCGGAACCTACGGGCTCGTGACCATCGCGCCCGACGGCGACGTCTCCATTGCCGCTCCGCTGGGACTGGGGCCGGACCTGGTCTATTACGACTGTCCGCCGCACGTCTCGTACGGGGAGTAGGGCGAGGCCCATGCGGACAACCGTTGTCGTCGGGCTGATGCTCGGCCTTGGGCTAGCGCTGCCGCCGGCCGCGAATGCCGCGGGTCACACGTTTGTCGGGGGCTGCTTCCTCGCGACCGTGGAACACGACAGTTTGACCTCCGGCGTGACAATCGGCGCGATCGGCGACGTGTCGGCGACGTACGACGGGGACGGCAAACCGACGAACGCCATGGTCACGTGCTGGGTCGATGTCAACGGGTCGCCAGCGCCAGGTACGGCGTACAGCTACAGCGGGTTCGGCGGACAGGCCGGCCTCGATGACGTCCACATTGCAGTGTCGGACAACGACGTCGTGTCGCTCTGCCAGCAGGTGTTCTACGTCGACGCCACGCCGCCGTCGAACTGCACGACGAGCACGACCTCCGCCGTGACGCAGACAGCGGGCGAAGTGATCGAGGTCATTCTCAGCGTCACCGACCCCCCGCAGCTCGATGCCATCATCTGTCCTGTCTTCGGCCCGCTCTACCAGCTGATCGGTGGCGGCGTTCCTGGCGTGGTGGAGATCGGTCCCGACGGCGACATCAGCATCGGTGACCCATTTGGTGTCGGCGGGCTAAATCCCGCATACGACTGTCCGCCGTACGAGACGGATCCGCAGCGACCGCCCAGTCACGGGATCCATGTGTGGTTGCCGCCGGTACTGAGCCGGACCTGATGAGCGCCCCAGAGAGGACAACCAAATGAAGCGAAGATTGCTCGCCGCGGTTGGCGTTGTCACCACGTTGTTCGGCGTCATGCCGTCCGCGCACGCGAACGGATCCGACACGCTGCGCGGCGGCTGCTACTACGACACCGTCGACAAGCCCGTCGGTGACACCACGGAGTACGACGGGGTCGTCGGCGATTATTCGGTGACGACGGACAGCGACGGGCTGCCCATCGGCGCGACCGTCACGTGCTGGCTCGAAGTGAACGGCATCGAGGCGCCGGGCACGCGGTTCGACTACTCGGGTGACGGCGTGCAGTTCGGAAGCCACCCAGCGTCGTATCACGCCGAAGTGGACGACCAGGTCGATGAATGCCGCACCATCGCTTACGCCGACGGCACCACCGACCCCGCGACCTGCTTCATCGCGACCACGGTCAAGATCCCGCCGGAGTGCGAATGCTCGATCCTCGAGCTCGTTCTGGCGGCGCTGGACAGCGCGGCCTGCCCGCAGCTCGTCGGCCTCGCTGGCACCTATCCCGCCGGGGTGACCATCGAGCCGGACGGCGACGTGTACATCCCCGACCCGCTGAGCCTGGGGCTCAATCCGGTGTACGACTGCCCGCCGTACTTACCGAGGTCCTGACATGAGGCGACGACTAATGCTCGCCGTCCTTGCCCTGGCGTCGAGCACGGCCGCGTTGCCGCTTCCGGCCGCGTCGGCCGCATCGCCAGACACGATGGCCGGCAGCTGCTTCTTCGAGGCCGAACAGAGTGCGCTGACCGCCGACCAGAACGTCGGCGTCATCGGCGACCATTCGGTCACGACCGACTCGACCGGCGCGCCGATCGGTGCGACCGTGACCTGCTGGCTCGCCGTCAACGGCGCTGAGGTCGAGGGCACCCGGTTCGACTACTCCGGCTTCGGGGTGCAGGCCGGTATTCACCAGATCTCGTTCCCGCTCGCTCCGGACGACAGCCTGGGGCTGTGCCAGACGGTCACGTACGCGGACGGGACGGTCGACAACTGGGGTTGCGCCACGCTGGATGCGACGACCATCCCGCCGCAGGCGATCATCGACCTGATCAACGACCTGCTCACCGTGTGCGACGGCTGGGGTTGCGGAGGGTGCGGTGACTACGTGTCCGCCTGCGTGGAGCCGGTGCTGTGCGCCGAGTCCGCCGAACACGCCGGCGACTACGGCCCAGTCGTGGTCAGGCCGGACGGCGACATCTACGTCCTGGACCCGCTCGGCCTGGGGTTGAACCCGTTCCTGGACTGCCCGCCGTACGCCGTCGTGTGACGCGAACGCGTCAGCGCTGGTGGGTGACGCAATCGCCCTGGCCGTTGTTGGCCAGGTTGCTCCACATGCCCTGTACGGCGAACGTGCCGGTCGACAGCCGCAGATTGTCGAGCGATCCCGGGCCGCTGGTCTTCCAAGCGCACTTGTCGGCGGTCTCGCTGCCGTGCGAGTCGACCCAACCGGTCGCCGGCCACGGGTCGGTGACGGCTTCCAGGTATTCGTGCCCGCCCACGATGCTCACGCCGTCGTAGAGCCCCGCGGATCCCTGGTTAACCATGTTCTGCCCGCAGCTCACACC
The DNA here is from genome assembly GCA_030840585.1 of Frankiaceae bacterium. Lineage (GTDB taxonomy): Bacteria > Actinomycetota > Actinomycetes > JAFAQI01 > JAFAQI01 > BP-197. Next base: position 10,735 of record JAVEEG010000270.1, read on the forward strand.
GACGTGAGTCGGGTTCTCGATGTCGGTGAGGTACGGCATCGTCGCGTACGCAACGTCGCCGATCGAAGTGGCGATCGCGCTGTGGTACGCGCAGTAGACCAGCCCGAACTCGGGGCTGTCGAAGTGTGACGGCTCGTTGATCAGGTAGATGGCGTTGCGATTGCGCGCGCCGGTCGTGTTGCCGAAATGCTGCGCGGCCCGCAGTGCCTCCTGGGCCACGCTGTCGCCGGTCCCGTCCGTGCCAATGCGCACATTCGCGTCGGTCGGGACTGCCATCTCGGCGTCGTCGAACCAGACACCCTTGAGCACTTGCCGGTGGGACGGAGCCCCGGCGTGGGCCGACTTGCGCGGGCAGTCGACCGACGCGATCGCGACGCCTTCGCAGTACTGGCTTTGCGAACCGGTCCAGTCGTCGCCCTTGCCGTACAGCCCGGAGAAGAACCGCCGCTCGTACGCCGCGTACGGGTCGGTCTTCGACCACTGCGAACCCCAGAACACGAGGTACACGGCCGGCTGACTGTCGACGCCGTGGCCTTCGTGGCCCCCGGCGTACGCGAGCTGCTCCGGGCCCTTCTGTGCCCGCGGTGCCACGCCCGCGGGCCACAGGTAAACCCGTGGGGCGATAGCCGTGATGGTCGGTCCGTTGACCGTCCGCGACGACGAGACGGCACTGGCCGGGACACAGAGTGCCCCGGCCAGCGCCAACATCATCGCGGCGAAAACCCGCCGCCGCGCCTGCATCGAATCAGTGGACGATGTAGGTGAACGGCGTCGTCGCGCTGATCAGGTTCGGGATGTTCACGTCGGCGAGGTTGCCGCCCTGCTCAGGGACGGTGACCGGAGCGGCGCCGGCCGGCGCCGCCTGCGTCGAGCTGAATCCCGTGACCGAGTACATCCCCTGACCCTTGCTCGGGTTGCCGACCAGCGACAGCGGGAGCGTCCAGGTGATGGTCGCGCCCTGGATGGTGCCGTTGATCTTGTTCGTGGCCGGGTAGGTGAAGTACTTCGTGTGCGTGGTGGTGATGGAGGTCGTCGTACCGGAGTAGAAGGTCGGGGTAGCGCCACCGTTGGACTGCATGCCGACGTAGAACATGTTGCCGTCGCCAAGGCCCCGGTAGTCCGGCGCCGCCCAACGAACCGTCCACGTATCGACCGCACCACCGAGCGGCGGAACCGCGCGGAGGTCGTTGCCCAGGTTCGGGTCGTTGGTCGTCAGGGTGACGGTGACGTTCTTCGAGTCCTTCTTCTTGATGCTGGCCCCGATCACGTCGAGCGACTTCGGCGCGGCGACGTCCTGACCACCGGCGGCGAGGAACGCGTCACCGGCCTTGTCGCGAACCGAACCGACGTACGACGGAACGCTCGGCACGTTCTTGCCGGCGAACATGCTCGGGCCGGTGCTCTGCACCGACACCATCACCGGACCGGCCGCCTCGGACGGGGTCTGGCCGCAGCCGCAGGTGTCCTGGTTGCGGTCGTTCGAGGTGTCATCGACGTAGGTGATGACGGCCTCGCCGTGGTTGCCGAGCTGGACCTGCATGTAGTCGCCGAGCGAACGGTCGTGGCTACCACCGAGACCGCCGGTGGAGATGTCGCCGTACTTGACCGGGTGGTCGCTCACCTTGGTGACACCGAAGCCGGGCTTCTTGGCGAGCGCGTTGGTGGTCATGGCGTAGTAGACGTTCCAGCTGCCGTTCGCGGTGACCGCGTCCGGACCGTACTGGCCCTTGGAGTTCTTCGCGGCGCCCGAGGCGTACCAGGCGATGCCGACGCGGCCCGGCGAGCCGGCGATGATCCACGGCATCACGTTGTTGGACAGGTTCGCCGGGGACACGGTGACCGGAGTGCTCCAGTGCGCAGCGCCGTCCCGCGAGACCGACATCTTGATGGCACCGGGGCCGATCGGGGCGCCCTTACCCGGGTACTCCGACCAAACGGCGTAGAGGTTGCCCGCCGTGTCGGCCCGGATGGCCGGGAAGAGGTTGCCGACCTGCCAGTTGCCCTTGACCCGCGCGAACGAGTCGTGCCAGTTGACGTTCTTGCGGTCACGGTCGCCCGCGGCGATCTGGGTCGGGTCGGTGCAGTCGGCCGCGACGCTCGCCGCGGTCTTGTCGCCCGCCTTGCCGGAGCAGTACGAGACGATGACGCCCTGGCTGTCCGAGCTGGTGTGGATCGCGTAGACGCGGTGCTGGAACTTGTGGCCCTTGACGTCGTCGACGATCACGTTGCCCGGGATGCCCTCGTCGTAGCTGATGACAGCCGGGGGCAGCGCGCAGACGCTCTGCGGGCCGACGGTGGCGCCGCCACCGGCCGGGCCGTTGGCACCCTCGCACTCGGCGCCGTAGTGGACGCCGTCCTGGGACTGGTTCATGACGAGCTGGTTGCCGCCGACGCCCATCGGGCCGGTGTCCTGCTCGATGTTGTCGTAGTCGAAGTAGAGCCGGCCGTCGTTGGCGCCGGTGCCGACAGCGGAGGTGCCGCCGTTGCTGTCGATCGCGAGCCACTGCCGGTCGACGCCCGCGCCGTTGACCGAGGCGCAGGAGGTCTGCCAGGTGTGGCCGGCGTCATCCGAGCGGGAGTTGGTGAAGTTGGTCAGGCCCTGCAGGTCGTTGAAGTAGACCGCGCCGTTGACGGGGTCGACCTGGAGCTCGGAGTCGCCACCGCCGACGCAGGTGGTGGACTTGCCGATCGCGTTGCCTTCCACCATGTGGAAGCTGCGCCGGTTGTCGTCCGACCGCCAGATGTAGGACATCGTGGTCGAGAAGCCGTTGGGCACGGACACGAACGTCGAGCCCTTGTACTTGCCGACCGGAACGGTCGCGGTGTCGGGCTCGTAGCCGGGACGGAAGAAGTCGACGACGACCGGGGTCGCGAACTTCACGACC
>JAVEEG010000042.1 GCA_030840585.1 Frankiaceae bacterium
CGCTCGTCGAGGTCGGCCAGGCCCTCCTCCAGCCGGCGGTGGGCGTCCTCGTAGATCTCGACGTGCTGCTCGACCGGCGCGTCGTCGAGGTCGCGCAGCCGCGCGGCCGCGTCGTCAGCTGCCGGTACGCCGGAGGGGCCGTCCTCGTCGGCGGGCTCGGGCGGCGTAGCCGGCTCCTCGGCCGCGCCGAGCGCGTCCGCCTGCTGGCCCGCGGCGTCCGGGGGTAGCGCGGTCACCCGCCGCTCCCGGCCGCCGCCTTCTTCGCCGCGGTCTTCTTGGCGGTGGTCTTCTTGGCGGTGGTCTTCTTGGCGGCTGGCTTCTTGGCCGGGCTCGACGGCGACCCGGCCGAGGCCGCGCCTCGTTCGGCGGCCCGGAGCTCGCGGACGGTTCGTTCCAGCTCGCGCACCCGCGTCCGCAGCGACTCCACGTCGGCCGATGCGCCGACACCGAGGCGCCGTACCGCCTGCTCGACCTCGTGCCGGACCAGCAGCAGCAGCGACTCGCGATTGCGCCGGCTGGTTGCGAGCAGGTCCTCGGCGAGGGCGGACACCTGGCCAGCAGTTGCCTCGCCCTGCTCCGCCAGCGAGCGGGCGGCGGCGCGGGCCCGAGCAGTGGTGATCTCGGTCAGCCCGCTGGCAAGCGACAGGTAACCGCGCAACGCGTCTTTGACCATGACGACCTCCGGCGTTCGACCGTATCTGACCGGTGGCGGATCGGTGCGCTAGCGTGCCCGGTCGCCGGGACGGGTGGCTTACGGCGAGGAGCGCAATGGCGACGGTCGAGCAGTGCCGCGTCGCGCTGGCCGAGCTGACCGCCAAACTCGCCGGCGTCCAGCCGGAGCTGCGGGCCCGGCACGTACCCGATCGCCGCGTCAGCTGCCTGGTCACCGATCTCGACGTGGTGTTCTGCTGCCGGCTCGACCAGCACGGCGTCCACGACCTGGTCGAAGGCGAGCCCGACGGGCCGGCCGACCTGCGGCTGAGCATGGACAGCGACGTCCTGTTGGCACTCGCCGCGGGCGACGAAGATTTCCTTTCGGCCTGGCTGCGCGGCCGGCTACAGGTGTCGGCCAGCATGCGGGATCTGCTCCGGCTGCGGTCGTTGTTCGGTCTCTAGGCGAGCAAGTCGTCTCGACCTCTAGTCGAGGCTGAGTGCTCTTACGACGTCGTCGTAGCGTTCCGCCGGCAGCCGGCCGGCCCAGGCGAGTGCGCACCCGGCCCGCAGGCCGTCCAGACCGTCGCCGCCACCGGGCTCGCCGAGGACATCGCCGCGCGTCGTGACCGTGACCGCGCCGCAGTGCGCCCCGTCGCCGTCGAGGTACGGCGCCGGATGCCGGGCGTGCAAGGCGTCGAGATCCCGGCCGAGGTAGTCCGGCCGCTCGTCCGGTCCGGCCGCGAGCAGGTCCGCGGCTGAGGACACGCCGGTCAGCACGGCGAGCGAGTGATATCCAGCGGCGCGGGCGCCGGCGATGTCGGTGTCGAGCCGGTCGCCGACGACGAGCGGGGACCGGGCGCCGATCGCCGCGGCCGCGCCGGTGAACATGGCCGGCTTCGGCTTGCCGACCGACTCCGGCTGCTGGCCGGTGGCGCTGGCCAGCGCGGCGACCATCGAGCCGTTGCCCGGCAGCGGCCCGCGCGGCGAGGGCAGGGTTCGATCGAGGTTGGTCGCCATCCACGGCCGGCCGGCCCGTACGGCCACGGTCGCCTCGGCCAGCTGCGGCCAGCCGACCTCCGGCGCCCAGCCCTGCACGACCGCGACGGCGCCGTCAGCGCTCGCCACCGGGGTGAGACCGGCCGCCACCAGCGGCGCCCGCAGGCCGTCCCCGCCGACGACGAGCACCTGCGCGCCAGCCGGCAACCGGTCGGCCAGCAGCCGGGCCGCAACGACCGAGGACGTGACGACGTCCGCCGCCGCCACGTCGAGGCCGTACCCGGTCAGGCCGCGAGCGACGTCCGCGGGCGTGCGCGCGGCGTTGTTGGTGACGTACGCGACGGTGAGCCCGCCGGCGCGGGCCGACCGGAGTGCGTCGACCGCGCGCGGGATGGGCTGGTCGCCCAGGTGGACAACCCCGTCCAGGTCGACCAGCAGGGCGTCGTAACCGCCGACGAGCGGCGTGTCCGTCCCGCGGAGGACGGCGGACCCAAGTCGGTTTGTCGACTCATCGTCTTGTTGCCTTGCCGACGCGAGCGGCGGGTCCGGGCTGGCCGTCACCCGCGGGAGCGGGCGGCCCGGGCGCTGCGCAACGCGGTGCCGTAGTGCTTGTTGTCCGGGCGCATCGCCACCGCGATGGCGAGGTGCTCGCACGCGCCGTCGTAGTCACCGGTGCGGGCGCAGGCGAGGCCAAGGCCGAAGTGCGCGTAGTCGTCCGTCGGGCTCTCGGCCACGTTGGCAGCGAATTGCTCGCGCGCCTGGGCGTACGCGCCACTGTCGAACAGCGCCCGGGCGAGTGCCTCGCGCACGCTGCGGGACGCCGGCTCCTCGCGGGCGGCGTACTCGAGCAGCGCTGCCGCGGCCGCGGCGTCGCCGGCTTGGAGCAGGCTGAGGCCCCGGGTGTACCAGTCGTAGACGTCCCCGCTCGGCGTGGACATCGCGGTCACCTCCCGCCGTGGCCGTCCGCTCGTGTGGTCAGGGTGGCGCACCAGGACGCCGGACCGTGGGAGGCGCGCCTCCGCGCGACCGCCGGCCCCTAGGATTTCGGTATGGCAAACGGCGACGCCGCGGCGATGATTCCAGGCGAGATCCCCCGTCCCAGCGGCCTGGTGCTGGCGCCGTTCCGGGCGCTGCGATACGACCCCGACCGGGTGGCGCTCGGTGCGGTGCTGGCGCCGCCGTACGACGTGATCGACGAGCGCGAGCACGCCGAGCTCGAGGCGCGCGACCCGTACAACGTGGTCCGGCTGACGCTCCCCCGCGACGACGGCGGCGCGGAAGCTGGGTACGCAAAGGCCGCGGCGGCGCTGGCGGACTGGCGCGAGGCGGGCGCGCTGCGCGCCGACCCGGAGCCGGCGCTCTACGTCTACGAAGAGCAGACCGCCGATCACGTGCAGCGCGGGTTGGTTGGGGCGCTCGGGCTGAGCCCGGCCGAGGACGGCATCGTGCTGCCGCACGAGAACACGATGGCCGGGCCGGTCGCCGATCGGCTCGGCCTGATGAGCGCGGTGGAGGCCGACCTCGAGCCGATCTTTTTGGTGTACGACGGCGGCGGAGCCGCCAGTCGAGTCGTCGCCGAGGCCGATCGGGCCGAACCTCAAGTGGAGGTCGAGACGCCGGACGGCGTTGTGCACCGGTTATGGGCCATCACCGACCCAGCCGTGCTGGCCGAGGTGGCGACCGATCTGGCCGGGCGGCGCGCCGTGATCGCGGACGGGCACCACCGCTACGCCACCTTCCTGGCCTACCAAGCTGGCCGGCACTCCGCCGGTGACGGCCCAGGTCCGTGGGATCTGGGGCTGGCGCTGCTGGTCGACGGATCGGCTTTCGGGCCGAAGGTGCACCCGATCCACCGGGTCGTCCCCGGCCTCGCCGCGGCGGAGGCGGCCGAGCGGGCGGCCGGGTCGTGGCTGACCCGCGAGGTCACCGGCACCGTCGACGACGCGCTGGCGGAGCTGGCCAAGGCGGGCGTCGACGGCCCCGCGTTCGCGATCACCGATGGCGACCGGCACTGGCTGCTGACCGAGCCCGCGCCGGCGGAGCTCGCCGCCGCGCTGCCGGCGGATCGGTCGGCGGCATGGCGGTCGCTGGACGTGACGATCGCGCACCTGCTGCTCATCCGGCGAACCTGGGGCCTCGAGGACCGCGAGGGCGTCGTCGACTATGCCCACGACGTCGACGCGGCACTGTCGGCGGCCCGGGCCACCGGCGGCACCGCGCTGCTGCTGAACCCGACCCCGGTCGCCGGGGTGGCCGCGGTCGCCGCGGCCGGTGACCGGATGCCGCGCAAGTCGACGCTGTTCGTGCCGAAGCCGGCCACCGGCTTGCTCATCCGGGTGTTCGCCGACCAGACCTAACCGGCGCGACTGGCCGGGCCGCCGATCGCTCGGTCAGTCGGGCAGCCGTTGCCGCGGCGCGACCAGCCGCTTCGCCCGCAACACCTCCACGGTGAAGCTGCTCTGCCGGCCACCGGCGGGCGGCTGCCAGAACCGTCGGCGCAGTGGACCAGAGACCTCGATGATGTCGTCGCGCTCCCAGGACGCCGCGCTGCGCTGCACCCGCGGCAGCCACGCCGTGCACTCGACCGTGTCGTGGCCCGGCTGCGGCTGGCGCTCCCCGCCGCGACGGCGCGGCGGCCGGTCGACCGTCACTCGCCAGACGGTGATCTGGTCGCCGCTGGGCAGCTCGCGGGTCTCCGGCGCGCTGGTGAGCCGCCCGACGAGCACGACCTCGTTGCGATGCTGGACCTCACGCACGGCTATGCCATCTCCCCTCGCCCACGGCCCTCGCCCGCGAGCATGCCGCGCGCACCGCCGTACCGGGTGCAGCTGCGCGACAGTTGTGGACAGCCGGCCGAAGATCGCGGCGGTGGATAACTCAGTCGGCGGGCAGGGCCGCGAGCCGCTCGACCGCGTCGGTCTCCTCCTCGTCGTCGATGTCGACCACCGACTCGAACCACCGCCGGGCCTCGCCGACCCGGCCGGCGTCCAGCAAGGCGTCGGCGTAGGCGTACCAAAGGCGCACGGTCCACGGCTGCACCTGCGGATCGTCGAGTGCCAGGCCCTGCAGGCCCACCACCGCGGCGTCGTACTCCTTGCGGTCGCGGCGCGCGCCAGAGAGCACGATCGCGAGCTCCACCCGCGCGGCCGGCTCGAGCTTCTTCACGTCCGGGTCGCGGCCGAGAGCGAGGGCGCGATCGGGGCGGCCGAGGCCGCGTTCGCAGTCGGCTAGCAGCGGCAACTGGGCCGGATCGCCGGTCATCCGCCGGACCGCCCGAAGCTCGGCGAGCGCGGCGGCGAAGTCGCCGTCGGCGTAGGCGGTGACGCCGGCGGCCTCCCGGACGATGGCGAGCCGGGGCGCGAGCGACCGGGCGTACCAGGCGTGCCGGCGGGCCAGCGCCGGATCCTCGTCGATCGCCCGGCCGGCCGCGATCAGATGGACCGCGACCCGCTCGGCCAGCGACTCCGGCAGGCTGCGCAGCTCGGCCCGCGCGTCGCGGTCTAGCTCGCGCGGGTCGATGTCGGTCGGCAACTCGGGTTCGGCCAGCCGGGGGCGCCGCGGCGCGTCGTCCGCACCGTCCCGCCGCGGCGAACGCGGCGCCATCGCGGCGTCTGGCCGGGACGGGCGTTCCGGCCGGCCGGCGCGGGCCGGACCCGAGCGGCCGGTCGGTCGCTGCGGCCGCCGGTCCGGGCGATCGGGCCGGTCCGGGCGGTTCGGGCGATCGGGGCGGCGCGGCGGTGTCGGCACGAACCCTCCTGTGACTTGGCACGAAAACGACGAAAGGCCCCCCGCGTGTGCGGAAGGCCTTCGTCGAAAAATGTCCGGCGGCGTCCTACTCTCCCACCCCGCTACCAGGGCAGTACCATCGGCGCTGAAGGGCTTAGCTTCCGGGTTCGGAATGGGACCGGGCGTTTCCCCTTCGCTATTATGCCGCCGAAACTCTATGGAGTTGTGGACCAGCTATTCCTCGAAAGGACAGCCGACCGCAGCTCGGGAGCCGCACAGTGGACGCGTAGCTTCTTTGTGATCAAGCCCTCGGCCTATTAGTACCGGTCAGCTGCATGCGTTGCCGCACTTCCACTTCCGGCCTATCAACCCGCTGATCTGGCGGGGGCCTTACCAGGTTGACCCTGTGGGAGACCTCATCTTGAAGCGAGCTTCCCGCTTAGATGCTTTCAGCGGTTATC
>JAVEEG010000043.1 GCA_030840585.1 Frankiaceae bacterium
CGCTCGTCGATGCGGTTTGCCGGACCGGCGGGCACCTCGGACCCAACCTCGGTGTCGTCGAGCTGACGATCGCTATGCATCGCGTCTTCGACTCGCCGCGCGACGTACTGCTGTGGGACACCGGCCACCAGGCGTACGTACACAAGATGCTCACCGGCCGGCTCTCGTCGTTCGCGACGTTGCGGCAACCCGGCGGACTGTCCGGCTACCCGTCCCGGGCCGAGAGCGAGCACGACTGGATCGAGAACTCGCACGCCTCGACCGCGCTGTCGTACGCCGACGGCATGGCGAAGGCGTTCGCGCTGCGCGGTGAGACGGATCGTGCGGTGGTCGCGGTCGTCGGCGATGGCGCGCTGACCGGCGGCATGTGCTGGGAGGCGCTGAACAATCTTGCCGCGAGCGACCGGCCGGTGATCATCGTCGTCAACGACAACGGCCGCTCGTACGCGCCGACCATCGGCGGGCTCGCGCAGCACCTTGCCGGCCTGCGGTTGTTGCCGCAGTGGGACGCGACGTTGTCCGCAGTCAAGCGGACGGTGCCGCGCGCGCCGGTCGTCGGCCGGCAGGCGTACGCCGCGCTGCACGGGGTCAAGCAGGGCCTCAAGGATCTGCTTGCGCCACAAGTGATGTTCGAGGATCTCGGCATCAAGTACGTCGGCCCGATCGACGGCCACGACATCGCGGCGGTCGAGGCGGCGTTGCGGCGGGCTCGCGGCTTCGGCGGACCGGTCGTCGTGCACTGCCTGACTCGCAAGGGCGCCGGCTACGCACCGGCGGAGAACGACGCCGCCGACTGCTTCCACGGCGTCGGTGCGCTGGATCCGGCGACCGGCAAGTCGCGCGCGACCGGTGCCGGGTTGCCGTGGACGCAAGTGTTCGGTGCCGAGGTGGCGCGGCTGGCGCGGACGCGGGACGACGTCGTCGCGGTGACCGCGGCCATGCTGCGGCCCGTCGGCTTGCAGGCGTTCGCCGAGGAGTTTCCGGACCGCGTCTTCGACGTCGGTATCGCTGAGCAGCACGCGGTCACCTCCGCGGCCGGGCTGGCGATGGCTGGCATGCATCCGCTGGTCTGCGTGTACGCGACGTTCCTCAACCGGGCGATCGACCAGGTGCTCATGGACGTCGCGTTGCACCGCTTGCCGGTCACGTTCGTACTTGATCGAGCCGGCATCACCGGCGACGACGGCGCGTCGCATCACGGCATGTGGGATCTCGCGTTGCTCTCCGTCGTACCCGGCCTGCGGGTCGCCGCGCCGCGCGACGCCGAGCAGTTGGCGGCCTTGCTGGCCGAATGTGTCGCGACTGACGACGGGCCGGCCGCGCTGCGCTTCCCAAAGGCTTCGGCCGGCCCGGCGATCCCGGCGGTCGGCCGGTTGGGCACCGCCGACGTGCTGATCGCCGACGTCGACGCCGACGTTCTCATCGTCGCGGTGGGTCCGCTCGCCGCGGCAGCGATCGAAGCTGCCTCGATGCTGTCGGCATCCGGCGTCCGCGCAACCGTGGTCGACCCCCGTTGGGTGCTGCCGGTCGATCCGGCGCTGGTCGCATTGGCGACCGGTTTCCCGCTGGTCGTCACGGTGGAGGACGGCGTGCGCGACGGTGGCGTTGGTGACGCGATCGCGCGGGCATTGCGCGACGCCGGCCACGACGGTCGGGTCGTGACGCTCGGGCTGGACAAGGCATTCGTGCCGCACGGCCGCCGCGACGACATCCTCGCCGCCGCCGGGCTCGACGCGGCTGGCATCGCGGTGGCAGCGCTCGCGGTGCGCGACGCCGAGGCCTTCGCCGGTTCGGACTAGGTGTCGAGCACCTTCTGCCAGCTGACGGTCTTGCCGAAAACGTACGCGGTCGTCGCGATCGCGATCGTGCCGCCGAGGATGATCACGCTGTTCCAAGCGCTGTAGTCGTAGCCGGCGATGTCGCGCAACGGTGTGCTCGGCAGCGACAGCGCCCAGACGATGAAGGCAGCAAACGCGGCGCTGATATCGAAATACGGCACCTTGAACCTTGCCGACTTGTCCTTGGCCGAGTTCTTCTGGGCCCGGTAGCTCAAGCCGAGTGTGAGCAGCACTGTTACGCCCGCGAGCACCCACATCCAGATCCAGTGGCTGGCGAAGTTGGCGTCCGAGATCTTGCCGTTCTTCGGAACGCGGACATCTCCCAACGCGGCCAGCACGGCGACGTACAGGGTGATGGTCTCGGTCGGGATGTACTTGACCAATGTGGCGAGCGGCGACGGCGACGTGGACGGCGCGGCCGCCGCGGGCGGCGGTTCTGACTCGCGATGGCCGCCCCTAACCGACGCAACCAGCGGTGCTGATGGCGGCGGCGCCAATCGGAGCGCAGCGTCCTCTGCCATCGACGAGATGCTCATGGCTTCCCCCGTTCGAGGTTTTTCGGACCTGCTACTTCAGCTGACCGGTGAGTTCCATCAATCCGTCGTCGATGAACAGGATCGCCCCCGATATCTTGCTGCCGTCCGTGCCGACGAGTGAGAACGTGCCCGTGCCCGCGTTCGGGCCGCGGAACGTCCCGGTGAAGCTGCCGGACCACGTCGTCGTCGTACCGGTCAATGCGAGGGCCATCGTGCCCTTCACCGATTGCTTGGTGAAGTTGTCATACCCGTGGATGTCGACGGTGCCCTCGACGTTGGTCGTGTCGACCTCGCTGCCCGTTGGCGCGACATCCCAGCGGTCGAAGAACTCGTACGTCGTGCATGCCTCGAAGCTGGGCGTGCAGACCGGTTGCATGAACTCAAGCCCGGGGGTTCCGTCGGGTAGCAGCGAATGCGGCCCGACCTCCTCGTAGCCGTACAGCGTCACCGGCGTTGCGCCCTTAGCGATGGCCGACGTTGGCGCGAGCCCCACGACTCCCACGAGCGCGCCGAGTCCGAGCACCAGGAACCGAGTCTTCATGGCAACCCCCTGTCGTCACGTGCAGCGTGGCCCGCTCACGCGCCGGCTGGTATCGCCTCTTTGTACTCTTTGCAGCACACAAATGTGACTAGTGAGGCGATCCCGGCGGGCAGCGCCGCGTGCGTCATACCAGCACCGATTGTGTGCTGGCGGGAGCATCAGCCGTAGCGGCGGGACAAGGCGCGGTAGCCGCGCGGCGCGAGCCGGCGCAGCAGCATCGGCCCGCGCAACCAACCGGGTACGACGACCCGGTCGACGCTGTCCTCGATCACCTTGAGCACGCCCGCCGCCACCGGCTCGGGCGGGATGGGTTTCGGGAAGCTGCGTTCGTACGGTGCGCCCCGGTTGGTGAAGAACTCGGTGCGAACGGCGCCGGGTATGACGGTGCCGACGTGGACGCCGGTGCCGCGGACCTCCTCGCGCAACAGCTCGGCGAAGGCTTCCATCGCCGCCTTCGCCGCCGAGTACAGCGACTCGCGCGGCACCAGCAGGACGCCGGCGATCGAGGTGACGAACACCATCGCGCCCTCGCCGCTTCGAGTCAGTTCCGGCAGCGCAGCCCGGGCCATCGCGACCGGCGCGCGGACGTCGACGTCGAGCAACTCGTCGATTCGATCGGCCGGCATCTCGACGAACGCACCGGTGTGGCCGATGCCGGCGTTGACGACAACCGCGTCGAGCCGGCCATGCGCCTCGAGCGTCCGTCGCACGACCTCGTCCGCATGTCCCGGATCGCGAACGTCACCGAGGACCGCGGTGCCGGCGATGTCGTCCATGACCGCGCCCAACGCGGTCGCGTCCCGGCCGGTCCCGACCACGGTGGCGCCGCGGGCCGCGAGTGCCCGTGCGGTCGCGGCGCCGATGCCGCGGCTCGCGCCGGTGACGACGACGACCTTTCCGGACAGCTGCACGGCGCCCATTCTGGCGGGGTCGGGGAATCCCATCCGGCACCGCGGTGTTGGCGCGGGCGTGACGATCGCCGTACCCCGCATCGACGTACGCCGCGCCGCGGACCGGTTCGCGACCCGGATCGACTGGCTGGATTCGAAGCACTCGTTCTCGTTCGGCCAGCACTACGACGCGGCCAACACCCACCACGGCCTATTGCTGGTCAACAACGATGACGTCGTCGTACCGGAGAGCGGTTTCGAGACCCACCCGCACCGCGACATGGAGATCGTGACGTGGGTGCTGCGCGGCGAGCTCGTGCACCAGGACTCCGAGGGCCACAACGGCGTCATCTATCCCGGGCTGGCGCAGCGGATGAGCGCCGGCACCGGCATCCTGCACTCGGAGAAGAACGACCCCGGGCACACCGATCCCGTGCACTTCGTGCAGATGTGGGTGGTGCCTGACGAGCAAGCCATCAAGCCCGGCTACGAGCAACTCGAGATCGGCGACGAGTTGTTGCGCGGCCGGCTCGTTCCCGTCGCGTCCGGCATGGCCAAACATGACGGCGACACCGCGATCCGGATCCGGAACTCCTACGCCGCACTGCACGCAGCTCGGTTGTCGACCGGTGACACGATCGAGTTGCCGGATGCGCCGTACCAACATCTGTTCGTCGCGCGCGGCCGGGTCAGCCTCGAAGGCGCCGGTGAGCTGGACACTGGAGACGCGGTGCGATTGACGGGCGTCGGCGGCAATCGAGTCGAGGCGAGCGACGACGCCGAGGTTTTGTTGTGGGAGATGCACGCCACGCTGGCCTGACATGATGCGCGGTGTGAGCGGTCCGGTCACGAGTGCCGATGCACCACCCGAACAACGCACGCCCGACCCGCCGCTGCCCCTGGCTGCCGAGGTGTTCGACGACCGCGAAGCGAAGGTCGGCGAGATCACGGTACGGCGGGCGTTGCCGCGCCGCGGCCGTCGTACCGTCGGCGCTTGGTGCTTCGCCGACCACATGGGTCCGGAAGAAGTGAGCGAGACCGGCGGGCTGGACATCGGGCCGCACCCGCACATCGGCTTGCACACCGTCACCTGGCTTGTCGATGGCGCGCTGGTGCATCGCGACAGCCTCGGCTCTGAGCAACTCATCCGGCCGGGCCAGCTCAATCTCATGACCGCGGGCCGCGGTGTCGTGCACGCGGAAGAGATGTCGCGCACGTACCGCGGCACGTTGCAGGGCGTCCAGTTGTGGGTGGCTCAGCCAACCGAGACGCGCGACGGCGACGCCGCGTTCGAGCACCACGCGGAGCTGCCTGCGGCCGAACTCGACAACGGCGCAGCGATCGTGCTCATCGGTTCGTTGGCCGGTGCGACCTCGACCGCGCGAGCGGACACGGAACTCGTCGGAGCGGAGCTGACGCTACGGCGCGGCGGCTCGATCGTCCCGATCCGCAAGGACTTCGAGCACGCCCTCGTGGTGATCGACGGCGAGGTCGCGGTGGGGGAGAGCGCCGTCCGGCCGGGCCAGTTGGGCTACGTCGGCCCCGGTCGCGACGAGCTGCCGCTGGCGAGTGCGGACGGCGCGCGGCTGCTGCTGCTCGGCGGCGTGCCGTTCCCCGAGCCGATCCTCATGTGGTGGAACTTCGTCGCGCGCAGCCGCGAGGAGATCGCGCTGGCCCGCACCCAGTGGGCGACGGGTGACGAGCGCTTCGGCGCCGTCGCCTCCGGCCTCGCGCGGATCCCGGCGCCACCGGCACTCTGAGCTTCAGGCGTCGCCGCGGAGGACTTCACCGCCCCGGCGCCGAATCCTGAGGACGTGAAGCCCTCCCGCAGGACCATCGCCG
>JAVEEG010000296.1 GCA_030840585.1 Frankiaceae bacterium
TTCAAGCGACGTACCCGCGGCGGCGGTCGCATACACGCCGAAGCGCGTGACATCGAGCGATGTGCCCTGATACCAGGCGCCGGTATTGGTTGCGAGGCGCTTCTCCATCACCAGCGAACGATAGAGCCGGCTGTTCGAGCCGCCGCCGAGCACATAGGCGAGCAACTCGAGCGCTTCGCCTTCATGGTCCTTCGCGGTGGTGAAGGACGGCACCAGATAGCCCCGCTGTAGGCTCGGCTGGGTGACGCGCAGGTCCGCGAAGGTCACGCGCCGCTCGGCGATCTGCGGCGGTTCCTGCGGACGCTTGCGCGGACCGAGCGCGGCGCGCGGTTCGATCTTGCCGTACGTCTTCTCGGCCAGCGCCTTGACCTCATCGGGTGTCACATCGCCGGCAACGATGAGAATCGCGTTGTCTGGTTGGTAGTATTGCCGGTAGAACGCCAGCGCATCCTCGCGGTCGAGGGTTTCCATCTCGTGGCGCCAGCCGATCGTCGGCCGGTGATAGGGGTGGTTGAGATACTGCGCCGCCTGCACCTGCTCGCCGAGCCGCGCGGAGGGCTCGTTGTCGATGCGCTGGTTGCGCTCCTCCAGGATGACGTTGCGCTCGGCCGCGATCACGCTGTCGGTCAGCACGAGCCCGGTCATGCGGTCGGCCTCGAACTCCATCAGCGTGCCGAGATGCTCGCGCGACGTGCGCTGGAAGTAGCCGGTGTAGTCATAGGCCGTGAACGCGTTCTCCTGGCCGCCGATGCTGGCAAGCTGCTGCGAGAAGCGTCCGGCCGGATTCTTCGCCGTGCCCTTGAACATCAAGTGTTCGAGAAAATGCGCGATGCCCGATTTGCCCCACGGCTCGTCGGCCGCGCCGACGCGATACCACAGCATGTGAGTGACGACAGGCGTGCGGCGGTCCGGAATGACCACCACGCTCAGCCCGTTGGCGAGCTTGAACTGCGTGACCGCGGGCGCCGCGACGGTGTCGTGCGAGGGCAGCGCGAGCGCGGCGCAAACGGCGAGGATGGCGAGAAAACGGGTCAATAGGGGCACGGGGACTCTCAAAGCGCCGGTGCCTGGTACAGCTGACCGGTCATGGCGCGGCAAAACGGTTAAACGCAATCTGGCGTCACTGTTCGTTTCCGACCGGGCGATCGAGAATGGTCGGGATTTTCCATCCGCTGCCCTTGTCGGCGCCGAGGCCATAGGGTTGCGCGGACGACGGCGTCTGGTAGCCGGGCGGCGGCTGGGTGAGCGAGCCGCGGGTCGGCTCGCCGGTGAATGTCGCCTGTTCGTTCAAGTGGACGCCCATCAGCGAGCGCCAGCTGAATATGCTGTAGGGGCCGCTCAGCTCACTCGGGTTCACCGGGCGGCCCACGTTGGCCTCATCGAGCGAACCGCTGCGCGACGTCTCGGTGACGCGACCGGCGCGCGGACCACCGGCGCCGCGGCGCAATTCGTCGGGCGACATCACGGAGTGGCTGCCGGGCTCATCGGGTGTCGCACGCGCGTTCGGCTTGGCGCGAACCACCAACTTCTTGTCCGGCTCGCGCGGCCAGGCGGGATTGCGCGCCGAAACGTCGGCCGCCTGCGGCGGCGGCAGGTCGCGCGTCGGCGGAATGACCAGCGGGGAGCGCTCGCGGTAATCGATGCCGGGGCGGCCGACATCGACGCCCATGCCGCCGAGGATGTTCTTGATGATCTTCTGCTCGAACGTGTCTTCGTCGTCGTCCGCGTAGGCTGTGGCGGCCGGAAGAGCCAGTAGGGCCCCGCACACGCAGACCAGCAGGGTCCGACGCAGGCTCGTTGGCGGCTCGTTACGCATGGCGTTCATCCGTTTCACGGTCCAAATGTCGCGGTTTGCCACGACCATCGCCGCCCCCGGCTGGCGTTTGGCCATTTCGGGCCACTCATCACGGGGATCAGGGCGCTTTTGCGGCGTGCCCCCCGAATAGGGATTCATACAAGAGTCCGATCACCCCTGCAACGATTGCGGCATCCGCAAGGTTAAACACGTACCACGTGAAATTGAAGCCGGGCGTGGTGATGTGGAACAGGACGAAATCGGCCACCGCCCCATAGGCGAGGCGGTCGATGGCGTTGCCGAAAGCCCCGCCGATGATCAGGCCGAGCGAGAGCGCCGTCAGGCGTTGCTCCGCCCGCGCCAGCCAGACCCACAGGACCAAAACGGCAGCGAGTTTGAGCGCCAAGAGCACATAACGGCCGAAGTCGCTCTCCTGCGGAAAGAGGCCATAGCTGATGCCGGTGTTCCAGGTGAGCACGAGGTCGAGGAACGGCGTCAGACGGACGATCCCGCGATTGGCGAGATCGAACACGTTGAGCAGCCACAGCTTCACCGCCTGATCGATGGCGCAGACGACGAGCGCGATCGTCAGCCCGAAGCGGGTGAGCGGGCCGTAGAGATACTGTGCGAGCACCTTACTCCGCCGCCTTGGCGATGGCGTCCCATTCGCGCAGCGCCTGCGCGTCGCGCGGGGTTACGTTGGGGTAGT
>JAVEEG010000089.1 GCA_030840585.1 Frankiaceae bacterium
CCGCGCCAGTACGCCGCGGCCGAGCGCATCAGCCGGAACGCCGGGATGTCCGAGGTGAGCGGGACATGCGGACCGCGGCACAGGTCCTTCCAGGCCAGCGATCCGTCCGGATGGAAGTTGTCGTAGATGGTCAGCTCGGCGCCGCCGACCTCGACGTCCGCCCCGTCGGCCTCGCCGGCCGCGCCGCCTTTGAGCCCGATGAGTTCCAGCTTGTACGGCTCGTTGGCCAACTCCGCGCGCGCGTCGTCATCCGCGACGACGCGCCGGGCGAACCGCTGGCCCTCGGCGACGATCTCGCGCATCGTCGCTTCGAGCAGTTCGAGGTCTTCGGGTGTGAACGGCCGGTCGACGTCGAAGTCGTAATAGAAGCCGTTGTCGATCGGCGGGCCGATGCCGAGCCGCGCCGACGGGAAGTGCCGCTGCACCGCCTGCGCGAGGACGTGCGCGGTCGAGTGCCGGACGATCGACAGACCTTCCGGGCTGGCGAGCGGCACCGACTCCACGACATCACCGTCGTCGGGCACCCAGGCCAGGTCGCGGAGCGCGCCGTCGGGGCCGCGCGCGGCGATGGCATTGGAGACGGCGAGGTCGCGGAACACGTCGCCGATCGACGTACCGGCCGCGACGACTTGCGGCGATCCGTCGACGGTGAGGCGGAGGTCGGCCATGGCGCGAGGTTATCCAGCACCGGCCACTGAGATAACGCGGACGGGCGCTCCGACTGCCAACGCGCCAACCGTGATGACCCGCGCGTAGACGCCGAGCCGCAACTCACGGTCGCGCGCGAGCGTCCGCAACACCTCGCGATCGCGGCCGATACCGGGCTGCTCCATCGTCGGCATCGCGCACCGCTTCGTCCGCTTGATCACCTCGACGACGACGGTGGATCCGAGCGCAAGCCGCTCGCCGACCAACTCGCCGAGATCGTCCGCACCGTCGATCACGACGTTCGGCCGGAACCGCCGTACGTCCCACTCCCCCAGTTCGCGGCGCGCGATCAGATGCAGGTGCGCCTCGTCGACGTACGGCGCCTGCGCGGAAAGTTCGATCCGCACCTCGCGACCGAGCCAGCCCGACAACTCCTCGTCGTCGGCGCCCGGGCTGCGCCCGTCCCGCTGCCGCGGGACGGCGACGGCGACCCCTTCGCCCGCGACCGTCGCGCTGGCGAGCAACAGCCGCGGCTCCCGCTTGGCGGACAGGATCGAGCCGGACGCGACGTCCCGGAGTGCCCAGGCCCGGTCGCCGACGACGCCGACCGCCGTGACCAGGACGGAGTCGACCGGCTCGCCCTGCAGCGACTTGACCGGGTGGCGCCACAGGCCCTCGATGTGCACGGCCGAAGGGTAAACGCGGATGGCGGGTGGATCCGGCGGTTTGCGGGGGTAGGTCCGAACGTACGAGCCTGAGGAGGCGGAATGAGTAGTTACGACGAGCCGACCCTGCAAGTGCGCCGGCCGCAACCGCCACCCGCGCCGCTGCCCGGCTCGCTCGACCCGCTCCGTGGGCATGAGCTTGGGGAGCCGGAGGCCGTAGAGACCGGCACCGGCTGGGTGGACACCGCAGACGGCGATCCCGGGCTCGCGGCGCCGACAACCGACACGACCGCGCCGACCGGCGTGCTGCCGCTCGACGAGTTGTTCGACCCCCCGGCACCCGCAGCGCCGGTCAGCCAGCCGGAGCCGACCGCGGCCGCCGAGGCGCCCACGTGGACGGCGATGCCCGTCCTACCGATCCGCAGCGAGCCGCTGTCCGCGACCGGCGGGCCAGCGGCTACCGCCTGGACTCAGCCAGCCGCTCCGACGCCACGGCGGGCCGAGAGCTTGACCCGGATCGAGGACTGGCTGCGGCGCGACGACAACGGTCTGATGCTGCTCACCGCACTCGTCGCGTGCGTGCTGATGATCGTGGTCGCCGGCGTCGGTCGCTGACCGGCGCTAGACGTCGAACCGGCCACGGACGCTCGCGCGGCTGAGGAACCGCAGCGTGAGCACCGACAACGCGAGTTCGAGCACGGCTCCGGCCGCGAGCCCGAGATGCAGCCAGAGCCCGGTGACGGTGACCGCGAGCACGGCGAGAACAGTGCATGAGCACATCGCCCAGACGACGGTGACCGCGACGCCATAGGCGCGCATCCCGCTGACCATTGCCCACCACGGTGAGAGCCGTCGGCGCTTCGGCTTCATGGCTCGATCTTGCCCCGCCCGGCCGGGGGCGAATACTGGAGGTGTGCCCGAGACGCTGGCCGCGCTGCGCTCGCTCGACGAGCGGGCCGCGGCATTTTTCCGAACCGGCACGCTCACCCGAGCGTCCGTCCGGCACGTCGTACTCGCGCTGCTGTGGGCCACCCCGGTCGCGGGTGACTTGACGGTCCTGGACGCGTGGGACGGCGCCGGCGTGGTGTACCTCGTCGTCGGAGTCGCGGTCTTGCTGGCGCCCGGCGCCGCATGGCGAATCCCGATCCTCTACCGCGTCGTCGTCGGTTGCCTCGCGCTGGCGGTTACGGCGCTCGCGGCAGAGACGCTCGTCTTCGCGCTCGGGCTGTTACTCGTACCGCTCACCGTCGCGCTGTGGTCATCCGCCGCCCGGCCACCGCGTCGGGCATAGTCGCGACTCGTACGGCGCAACTCGCGACGGGGTGGGTGGGCAAACCGGGCAATCCGGTCGAAGTGGGCGATACTGGGTTCGAACCAGTGACCTCCTCGGTGTGAACGAGGCGCTCTACCACTGAGCCAATCGCCCGCAAGCGGGCCAACTCTACCGGGCAAACGGGTGGACCCCGATCAGCCGATTGCCTCAGCCGCCGCAAACCAGGAGGATGGAAGCGTCTGCGGGGGGAATTGCCCGGAGCTTCCTGCTTCGGACACGTTAGGCCCCACCCCTCGGCGGGGTACGCCGAAGGCAACGAGGAACCGGCGACCCGAAGGAACGCTAACCGCGATGAGCACGCGACCCGACACTGTGACCGCAGAGCTGGAGCTCCGTCTCGTCGTGCCGGGCAGCCCGTCGCTGCCGGTAGTCGCCGACTTGGCCTACGACCTCACCGACCCTTACGCCGTCCGCATCGCGTTCCACACCGGCGGCCCGGACGTCGTCGAGTGGACGTTCGCGCGAGGGCTGCTCACCGACGGCGTGACTCACCCGGTCGGCGAAGGCGACGTGCAGGTCTGGCCGTCGCACAGCGGCGGCAAGCCGGTCGTCTGCATCTCGCTGTCCAGCCCATCCGGGCGGGCGATGTTCGAAGCGCCGCTGTCGCAGCTGGTGGAGTTCCTGACGAAGACCTATGCGGTCGTGCCGACCGGCAGTGAGGGCGAGTACGTCGATGTCGAAGCCGAGTTGGCGCTGCTGCTCTGGAGCGAACCCGAGATCTAGAACGGCAGGCGGCGGCCGGACGGCGTACGGAGGTCCAGGGGCGCCGGCGCGGGTGTCGGCTTCGGGCGCTGGATCTGAATTTGCTTCACGGCCGGCCTCCCTCTCTGCGCTGGACTCGTTCGACTATTTCGACTCTCGTCCCGTTCCGTGGTTACCCGCATCGGCGAGTCGGGCCGCTTCTTGAGTCTTTTCGCCGGCCGGGTATCAGCCGTTCGGCGTTCCGCCCACGATCGTCCGGCTGATGGTGTTAACCCCGAGATGTGCCAGAAGGTCCGTTTCGTGGTCGGCGTCGAGGACGACCAGATCGCCGCGCGCGCCGATGCCGAGGTGGCCAACATCGTCCCGGCGCAACGCCTTCGCGCCGCCGACAGTCGCTGCGCGCAACACCGTCTCGACCGGTAGCCCCATCTCGAGGCAGGCGAGTTGCATCGCGAACGGCAACGACTCACACCATGAAGTACCGGGATTGCAGTCGGTCGCAACAGCCAATGTGCAACCGGCTTCGGTCAATGTCCGGGCATGACCCCAACGACCGCTGCGGGTGTAGAGGCTCGCGACTGGGACGAGTACGGCGACCACGTCCGCCGCGGCGAGCGCGTGCGCGTCGTCCACCGTCACGTGGTCGAGGTGATCCGCGCTGGCACAGCCGAGTTCGGCGGCGAGCGCCGCGGCGCCGGTGTGCGCGACCTGCTCGGCATGGATCCGCAAGCCGAATCCGTGCCGGGCCGCAGCGGTCAGGATCAGCCGCGCCTCGTCGACCGTGAACGCACCCTCGTCGCAGAACACGTCACACCACTGCGCCCCGCGTGCCTTCGCCGCGGGCAACGTCGCCACGACCTCATCGACGTAGTCGGCGCGGTCGCGGCCCTGCGGCACGACATGCGCGCCGAGGTACGTCGTCGTGACGGTCGGGCCGGTGAGCGAGGCCGCGACATCGAGCAACTTCAGCTCGTCGTCGACGGTCAGGCCGTAGCCGGACTTGACCTCCGCGGTCGTCGTACCGGTTCCCAGCATCGTCGTGATGCGTTGCTGCGCGAGCGCGCGCAGTTCGTCGTACGACGCAGCCCGGGTGGCGGCGACGGTCGAGTGGATGCCCGCGGGCGAGTACGCCGCGCCGGACAGCCGGCCGGTGAAGTCGTCGCGCCGGCTGCCGGCCCAGACCGCGTGGGTGTGGCAGTCGACGAGGCCGGGCAGCACGGCCGCTCCGCCGGCGTCCAGCTCGGGCAGCTCGGCGAGGTCGGGCGGCAGGTCGCGATCGGCGCCGACCCAGGCGACCCGGCCGCCGCGAATCACGAGCGCGGCGTCTGTCAGTACTGGCAGCGCCCAGGAAGTAAGTCGCCCGATCCGACGGACGACGAGATCGCTCACGCGCATCGACTGCGACGTTCGAGGCGGAATCGCGGCCTCATTCCGCCTCGAACGTCACGGTGGACGGGCAGAGGGTCAGGCTTGCCATGACGGAGGCCGGGTCGAGGGTTCCAGCGGCATCCGGACGCCGACGTCGCGGGCAGTGTCGAGTGCGATCT
>JAVEEG010000097.1 GCA_030840585.1 Frankiaceae bacterium
GGATGTCGTCGCGACCGCCGAGTGGGGTGCTCGCGTCGTCGAGCGCGCCGCTGGCAATCAGCTCGTCGACCGCACCCGCGCGCGCCTGCATCTGCTGGGTCTTGTCTTCGGCCCGCTGCATCGCGAGACCGACATCGCCCATCTCCTCGGAGATGCCGGACATCGCCTCGCCGATCTTCGCCTGCGCCTCGGCGGCGGTGTAGGTCGCCTTGATCGTCTCTTTGCGGGTGCGGAACGCGTCGACCTTCGCCTGCAACCGCTGCGACGCCTGGGTCAGCTTCTCCTCTTCGGCCTGCAGCTGCGCGTGCTGTGTCTGCAGGTCGGCAAGCTGGGTGTTGACCGCGGAGCGGCGGGTCAGCGCCTCGCGGGCGAGGTCGTCGCGGCCGGCGCCGACCGCCTGCTGCGCCTGGGTCTGAAGCTTGTCCGCGGAGCCCTGCAACTGCTGCATCTGGATCTCGATGCGCTTGCGGCTGGTCGCGACGTCGGCCACTCCCCGCCGTACCTTCGTCAGCAGTTCGAGCTGCTTTTCGTAGGAGTAGTCGAGCGTCTCGCGCGGGTCCTCGTGCTTGTCGAGAACCTTGTTGGCCTTCGCCTTGAAAATCAAGGCGAGGCGGCGGCCCATACCCATCGGAGTCGGGGTCCTCTCTGCTGCCGGCGCTGCTGCCGGACGCTGCTGCCGGGAGGGGGGTGCCCGCCCAGTCGGGTCCAGCCTAACCAGCGGCCTGAGGATCACCTGAGCCGCCGATCCCTATGCTCTGCGCCGTGAGCGAACCTGCTGGTGGCGGCGGCAAGGGGCGGCCCACGCCCAAGCGCAAAGACGCGCAGAAGCGGCGGCGCCAGCCGATGCCCAGCAATCCGAAGGAAGCCGCGAAGTTACGCCGGGAGCGGACCCGCGAGCTGCGTTCGCTGCAGCGCAAGGCCCTGCAGTCCGGCGACGAGAAGTACCTGCCGGCGCGCGACGCCGGCCCGGCCAAGCGGTTGGCCCGCGACATCGTCGACAGCCGGTTCACCCTCGGTCAGGTGTTCTTCGGGCTGATCCTGTTGAGTCTGTTCGCCGCGATCATCACGACGCCGTCGCCGCCGAAGAAGGTTGCCGGCAAGGCCGTGCAGCAAGCCAACAGCGCGGGCGCGTTCGTGACGTTGCTGTCGATCGTCGTACTGATCGCGGTGTTCACCGACTCGATCCGGCTCGGCCGGAAGGCGCGGCGCGCGGTCGAGGAGCGGTTTGGCGCCAAGCAGTCGCTGGGGATCACGGGGTACGCGGCGATCCGCGCGATGCAGCCGCGCCGGTTACGCAAGCCCCCGCCCGCGGTGAAGCGCGGCGACTCCCCGCGCTGACCGCCAACGCTAGACGCGGCTGGAGGCGAGGCCGTCGATCTGGACCAGCTTGCCGCTGGTCACCACTTTCAGCGTCACCGTTGCCGACCGGAGTGACAACGTCGGCAGGCTGATCAGCCGCGCGTAATGCGTGCTCGTCGATACCAGGCTCACCGTCGTGAAGAGTTTCCCGTTGAGGTAGACGGCGACCTTGCCGCACGTGGCGCACACCGTCGCCACGAGTCCGAGCCGGTCCGTCGCGAGCCCGGTCCGGGTCAACGTCGCGCCGAGCTTGGTCGTCGAGGTCGCGGTGTGCAGGTAGAACGGCGTGCCGGTGACGCGGGACCAGCCGGTGCCGGCGGCCAGCGCCCGGTCGTCCAACGCCAACGCGGTGCACTTCTCCGCGGACCAGCCGGACACGTTGCCGGCCTTGTCCCGCACCCGCACGGAGATGCAGTACGTGTAACCCACCGCCGCGGTGACGCTGACGCTGCTGGTGGTGGTCGCCTGCCAACCGGCGGGATACACCAACGGTCCGAACCCGGCGTTGTACGCCGCGCGCCGGTAGCGATAGTCCCGATTCAGTACGCCGGAACCAACGTCCGCGGCGGTCGACGTAGCGACGACGTGCGCGACCGTCGTGAGCCGAAGAGTCGGAGCGGTCGTCGACCCGGTCGGCGCGGTGGTGTCGACGAACCACGTCCGCGACGCACTACCAGTGTTGTTGGCCGGATCCTTCGCCGAAACCAGCAACGTGTGCGACCCCTGACTCAGGCCGGACAGCGACTGCGGGCTCGTGCACGGTGTCGGGTCCGCACCGTCGAGCGCGCACGTCACCGTCAACGCGTCGCTCGCGTTGTCGGTGTCGCTGACCGTAAACGACAAGTCCGCGGAAGTGCTGTGCACGTACGCCGCCGGACCGGCGGTGAAGCCGACCGAGGGATTCGTCGTGTCCGGCGCGGTCACGGTGATGCTGACTGTCGCGGTCGGCGACTTCGCCCCGTGACTGTCGGTCCCGGCGAACCCGAAACTGTCCGGCCCGTTGTATCCCGATGTCGGCGTGTAGGTGACGTTGCCGCCGCTGTCCGGCGCGGAGACATTGCCGTGCAACGGCTCGCTGGTGATCGAGTACGCCACGGTGTCGCCGGCATCAGGGTCGAGGCACTGCAACAGCAGCGGCGCGGCCGTGTCCTGTGGGGTCGTGACATTCGGCTGGTTGGTGCACGCCGGCACCGTGTTGGCCGTCACCGTCAACGACAGCGTCGTGCCGTGGTAGGCGTTCGCGGCCGTGCCGGTGACGAGAAGCGGATAGGTGCCGGGAGGCGTCGCTGCGCCGGAAGTGACGGTGAGGGTGCTTCCGCTGCCGGCGGTGACCGACGCGGGAGCGAACGACGCGGTCGCGCCGGTCGGCAGACCCGAGACGGCAAGGTCCACCGACTCGGCGACGCCGGTGGCCAGCGCCGTCGTGATCGCGGCGCCGCCGCTGGTGCCCTGCGCGACGGAAAGCGACGGATCGGCGCTGAGCGAGAAGTTGTTGGCGCCGCACTTCGGGAACTTGGTGGTCGCGACCTTGGTGGTCCAGTCACCGGCGGAGGTGTAGATCTCGTTGGTGTACCAGAACGTGCAGTCGTCGGTCGGGTCGACGGTCATGCTGCTGTAGTCGCCCCAGCGTGTCCCCGACGTCTCGTTACCGAGGCCGGCGGTCGTGACGGCCTCGGCCTGGGTCCCCATCGATCCGAGCGCGTCGCTCGCCAACCGGCCGGTCCACGCGATCGACGGATGCGTGTTGCCCGCCGCGCTTGAGATGCTGTAGCCCACCGCGATGTCGCCGGCTTGATCCATGGCCGCGCTCGGCATCCATCGCCAGTTGACGTCGTTCGGGGCGTAGATCCCCTGTTGGTAGATCGTCGGGGCGCCGCTCGGCAGCCGGAGCTCCCACCAGGCGATGCCGCTGCCCGCTCCCGCGGTGGCGCTCTTCGTCACGAGCAGCGATTCGTGGGTGCCGAAGTTCCGGTAGCTGAGCCGATCCATGAGCAGGTTGCCCTGCGGCTCCAGCTTGGTGGTCGAACCGCCCTGCGGAACGCAGGCGGTCGGATCGGTTGCCGCGGCACACGCGTCGGTGAAAGCCTGCGTCGCGAGCGCGGTCGGGCCGGTGAACGTCGTGTTGGCCGGGGTCGTCCAGTCGACGTGGACCTGCCAGACGTCGAGCGCGTTAGCCGTTGTCGGGTCTTCGGCGAGAATCTCCTCGGGCGCGCCAGCCGGTGGCGGGACGGATCCGTCGACGTTCGCCGCGAGCAATCCGAAGTACGACGTGCCGGCGTTGAAGCATTGCTGGGTCGCCGCCTGGCCAGCGAGCATCGACGTCCGGTCCCAGGCACAGACCTGGGCGCCGGCGTACGCGAACGAACCCCCTCCCGACGCGTTGTACAGATTCGAGGTCTCGTAATAGCCGTCCGACCACACGCCGATCTTCGTCTGGTCGTTGATCGAGGCGTTCGTCTTGAAGTCGTAGAGCCAGTAAGCGCCGGTCGGGTCGCCCGTCTTAGAGATCGCGACGCACTCGAACGCGGGCCCGCCGGTCGTGCTCTGATTCGGCGGGCTGAACTGCGCGATCAGCCAGCGGTCGGCCATCTGGTCGTAACGGACGATCGGGTCGCCGTCGTTGCGCGCCGAGCAGCCGTTGCCGGCGTTCGTGCCGACGTAGCCGGTCCAGAGGCTCTTCAACGGCTTCGACGCGGAAACGACGGCGCCGCTCTTGTTCCAGACCTCGATGTTGAGGTTCACGACCTGCACGTAGTGGTTGGGCCCGGCGGCGCCCATAGGATCCGGAGGCGAGACGAATCCCGAGTCCGCCTGACCGGTGAAGTTGAGAAGGGTCGTCGGCATCGCCACCGCGGCGGGCGCGGGCGAGAGGCCCACACCGGCGAGAACGAGCGCAGTGACACACAGCACGCGACGGCCGCGCGCCCCACCCCGGATCCGCACCCCGGCAGCGTGACACAAGCGGGGCCGGCTTGCAGGCCGAATGAGCGACCCGCGCACGGCCGTCCGGCGTGGCATAGCGTCGTACCCATGAACCATCGCCATCTGGGACGAAGTGGCCTCCTTGTCAGCGAGATCGCCTACGGCAACTGGATCACGCACGGCAGCCAGGTCGAGGAAGACGCTGCGCTCGCCTGCGTGCGCGCGGCCCTCGACAACGGCATCACGACCTTCGACACCGCCGACGTCTATGCGCAGACGAAAGCGGAGTCCGTGCTCGGCCGCGCGCTCGAAGGCGAACGCCGGGACGGCCTGGAGATCTTCACCAAGGTGTTCTGGCCGACCGGCCCGGGCCCGAACGATCGCGGCCTGTCCCGCAAGCACATCCTCACGTCGATCAACGGATCGCTGCGCCGGCTCAAGACCGACTACGTCGACCTGTACCAGGCACATCGCTACGACCACACGACGCCGATCGAGGAAACGATGGGCGCGTTCGCCGACGTCGTACGGGCCGGCAAGGCGCTCTACATCGGCGTATCGGAATGGCGCGCAGAAGAGATCCGCGAGGCGAAGGCGCTGGCCGACGAACTCAACGTGCCGCTGGTCAGCAACCAGCCGCAGTACAACATGCTCTGGCGAGTCATCGAGGCGGAAGTCGTGCCGACCTGCGACGAACTCGGCATGTCGCAGATCGTCTGGTCGCCGATCGCGCAGGGTGTATTGACCGGCAAGTATCAGCCCGGCCAGCAGCCGCCCGAAGGATCGCGGGCGACCGACGAGCGCGGCGGCGGGTTCATGCGCGACCTGCTCGACGACGACCTGCTGCGGCGGGTGCAGGAACTCAAGCCGATCGCCGACGAGCTCGGCCTGACGATGGCGCAGCTCGCGGTCGCCTGGGTACTGCAGAACGACAGCGTCACGAGCGCGATCGTCGGCGCGTCCCGGCCGGAACAGGTCGAGGACAACGTGAAGGCATCCGGCGTACGGCTCGAGCCGGCCGTGCTCAAACGGATCGACGACGTCCTCGGCGACACGGTCGAGCGCGACCCGGCGAAGACACAGAGCCCCCGCTCACCGCGCTAGCCGTTTGATCATCGCCGTCAGCGCGACATAGAGGTCGCGCTGGTGGCGCGACCGGGCTACTCCGGGTGCAGGCTCATCGGGCCGTACACCTGGCGACCCGACTCCAGCAGCGAGACCTGATCGACGCCGCTGGACATCAACTCGCGCCAGTTCTCCCCCAGCCACGTCTCGGCGTCGCTCTGGGTCGGGAACGGCTCGCCGGGCGGCGCCTCGGCCGGGTTCACCTCGTCGCCGCCACTGTTCTCGTACCGCCAGGTCCACGCCACGCTCGGCAACCTACGCCATTGACGGCACCGGACCGCCCATGCTGGTATCGACTCGCAATCGCCGCGAGCGGGGGAAGCCGGTCCAAGTCCGGCGCTGACCCGCAACCGTAGGCCGCGACCTGTCAGGAGCAGGTGCGGTGAGCCGGAATGCCCGCGCGGGGCGAGGGCTCCACGACACACCGTCGAGGTTTGCGGGGCGGAGCCCGGGCACGTCGCCCGACCACCGCCCCTCTTGTGCATTCGCGTGCACTTGGGGGGCGTTCGTCTCGATGGGCGGCGTCTCCGGTCCGGTCGGCATCTCGCCACACCGGAAGGACAGTCATGCAGGTGCAGAGGTACGTCGGCGCGCTCGTGCTCGCCGGAGCCGCGGTGCTCGGCTCCGCCACGACAGTGTCGGCAGCAGTCACGACCCACAACGCGGCCGACGTCGGCCTGTTCGGCGCGTCGGATCCCACGTACGACGGCACGTTCCGCCAGTCGCTCGGCATCCTCGCCGAAACCATCGCCGGCGTGCACGACACCGCGGCGATCAACTGGCTGGTCAAGCAGCAGTGCGCCGACGGCGGCTGGACGTCGTACCGCGCCGACCCGTCGAAGCCTTGTCCCGCAACGGATCTCACCACGTTCACCGGCGAGGACTCGAACAGTACGGCGCTAGCGATGCAGGCACTGCACGCCGCCGGCGTCACCCCGACACGCGATCCGCTGCCGTTCCTGCACGGCTTGCAGTCGAGCGACGGCGGATTCTCCTACCTCGCCGGCAGCGGCACCGACCCGAACTCGACCGGTGTCGTGTTGCAAGCACTGGCCGCCGTCGGCGAGGACGCGACCGGCGCGACCTGGACGGTCAGCGGGCACACGCCGGTCGACGCGTTGATGACGTCGTGGCTCAACTGCGGCAGCGCGGATCCCGGTGCGTTCGCCTCGCCGTACTCGAGCGGTCACGGTGACCTCATCGCCGCGGTGCAAGCAGTGTGGGGCGCCGAAGGCAAGGCGTTTCCGTTCACGTCGAGCCCGGCCGCGACGCAGCCGGCACCCGACTGCTCGGGCGGCCCCATTACGCCGACGCCCGCGGCCGCCGGTCAGTACGCCGCGACGTGGATTGCGAGCAAGGTGCAGGGCGGCGGTTACCTCACCACCGGCGCCAGCCCGGACTACAGCCTCACCGCGCAAGGCGTGCTCGCGATGGAGTCCACCGACACCAACAAGACCGCGATCGACAACGTGCTCGGTTACCTCTCGACCAACATCGGGCAAGCGGTGCTCGACCCGCACGGCAACGTGAGCCCGGGCAGCCTCGGCTACATCGCACTCGCCGCGCACGCCGACGGGATGTCGGTCACGTCGTTCGGCGGCCGCAACCTCGTCGCGTTGTTGCAGTCGATCCGCCGCACGTTGCCGGCGGCACCGCACGTGACGAAGAAGCCGGTGACGAAGCCGGTGACATCGCCGGCACACGTCACGTTGCAGGGCAGTGGATCGGTCGCGACCCTGCCGGCCACCGGTGCGCAGCACCTCGACGTACAGGCCGGTGTTGCGGTCGACGCGTTGTTCGTCGGCGGGCTGTTGCTGGTGTCCGGCCGGCGGCGGCGCCGGGCGTGAGAAAGGCCTACGCGGTCGCGCTCGCCGTCGCGTTGCTCGGACTCGGACTAGCGACACCGAGTTCGGCCTCGACGTACTACGAGTACTGGGGTTACTGGCACAAGCCGCCGGGCGCGACCGCGTGGCAGTACAGCAAGGTCGGCCCGTCCGGCTACTACCTGCAGCAAGGCACCCAGGTCGAGGGTTGGCGATTCGCCACCGGCACCGCCAGCCCGAGCGACCCGAAGCCGCGACCGACCGGCGTGGCGTACGACGACTACTGCGCCGGTCACGACACCGACGCGACCTATCGCGTGCTGCTCGTCGTCGACTACGGCACCAAGTCGGGTGCACCGGCCGGGCCGGTCTACTCGTGTTACGGCTTCAGCAGCCAGCCGACTGGGTGGACGGTCTTGAGCAAGCAGCATCAGATCCGCGACGGCTCCGACGGACTCATCTGCGCGATCGACACGTATCCGAAGACGGGCTGCGGCGAGGTCGTGTCCAGCCCGGCGCCGAAACCGAAGCCGACGGCATCCGCGACGCATTCGACGAGTACGCCGAAACCCGCGGTGTCGCAGCGGACGGCGCCGGCGTCGGTGCTGGTGCCGGCCACAAGCGCGGCCGCGGCAGCACCCACCGCGACCGGCGGCGGTCAAACCACGTCGGCACCGGCAGCCACGTCGACGCTGGCACCGCTCGACGCGTCACCGGCGCCGAGTGAGTCGACCGCTGTCGTTGCGAAACAGTTCGTGCCGCCGCACAAGCGAGGTGGGGTGCCGTTCGGTTTCATCGCGGCGTGCGTCTTCGTCGTAGCGCTGGTCGGCGCGGTGTGGTTCCAACGGCGGGGGCGGGCCGGATGAGAAGCACTGCCCGACTCCCCCGCCCGCTGCATCCGGTGGCGTGGTGGCTGTGGGCGGCCGGCCTCGCGGTCGCGGCCGGCGCGACCAGCAATCCGGTGCTGCTGGTCGGCCTGATCGTCGTCGCCGGCGCAGTGGTCGGCGCGCGCCGGCCGGTCACTCCGTGGGCGACGAGTTACGGCGCATTCCTGCGGATCGCGTTGGTGGTGCTCGCGGTCCGGGTCGTGCTGTACGTGTTCCTCGGCGACGCCGGCGGCAGTCACGTGCTGGTGCGGATCCCGCAACTTCCGCTGCCGCGCGACTGGGGCGTGCGCGTCGGCGGTGCGGTGACCGAAGAAGGGTTGGTCACGTCGCTGGAAGACGGGCTTCGGCTGGCAACCGTGCTGGTCTGCATCGGCGCCGCCAACTCGCTCGCCTCGCCGGCCCGGCTGCTCAAGGTGATGCCCGGCGCGCTCTACGAGGTCGGCGTCGCGGTCGGCGTCGCCGTGTCGTTCGCGCCGCAGGCGGTCGCGTCGCTCGGCCGGGTCCGGCGGGCTCGCCGGTTGCGCGGGCGGACCGACCGCGGGCTGTCGGCGTTGCGCGGCATGGCGGTGCCGGTGCTGGAGGGCGCGCTCGAACGATCGGTGGACCTCGCCGCGGCGATGGACGTCCGCGGCTTCGGCCGTACCGGCGAGGTGCGGGCGAGCACCCGGCGACTGGCAGCCGGGTTGACGCTGGTCGGCGTGCTCGCGGTCTGTGCCGGTAGCTACGGCCTGCTCACGTCGGGCGCGCCGTTCCTGCTCGGTGCACCGCTCGCGATCGGCGGTAGCGCGGTGGCGGTCGCCGGGTTCGCGGTCGGCAGCCGGGTCAGCCGCCGCACCCGCTACCGCCCGGATCCCTGGTCGGCGCCGGAGTGGTCGGTGGCCGCGAGCGGCGCGGCGGTCGCGGCGGCGTTCCTCGTCGCGAGCCACCTCGGGTTCGCCGGCATGGACGCGGCCGCCACTCCGACCGCCGTGCCGGACGTGCCGTTGCTCGCATTGCTCGCGATCGCGATCGCCGTACTGCCCGCGGTCACCGCGCCGCCGCTTCGGCTGGTGCGCTACCCGGCGGCCGCGGGGGTGACGTCGTGATCCGGTTCGAGTCGGTGACCGCGACCTACCCCGACGCCACCACGCCGGCGTTGCGCGACGTGAACCTCGACATCGCGGCCGGGCAGTTGTGCCTCGTCGTCGGCAGCACGGGCTCAGGCAAGTCGACGTTGCTCAAGTGCGTCAACGGGTTGATGCCGCACTTCACCGGCGGCACCTTGCACGGCGTCGTGAGCGTCGCCGGTCGCGACACCCGGACGCACCGACCACGCGAGCTCGCCGACGCCGTCGGCTACGTCGGCCAGGACCCGGTCGCGGGCTTCGTCACCGACACGGTCGAGGACGAGCTCGCGTACGGGATGGAGTCGCTCGGCGTCCCGCCCGCGACGATGCGCCGGCGGGTCGAGGAGACGCTCGACCTGCTCGGCCTGGCCGACGTACGCAACCGGCCATTGCTGACGTTGTCTGCCGGTCAGCAACAACGAGTCGCCATCGGTTCGGTGCTGGTCATGCACCCGCAGGTGCTGGTCCTCGACGAGCCGACCAGCGCCCTGGATCCGCCGGCCGCCGAGGAAGTGCTGGCCGCGCTGACCCGGCTGGTGCACGACCTCGGCGTGACCGTTCTCGTCGCCGAGCACCGGCTCGAACGGGTCGTGCAGTACGCCGACCTCGTCGTGCACGTGCCCGGTGGCGGCGCGCCGGTCGAGGTGGGGCCGCCGGTCGACGTCATGCGCACGTCACCGGTCGCACCGCCGGTCGTGCGGCTCGGCCGCGCCCACGGCTGGGCGCCATTGCCGCTGTCGGTTCGCGATGCCCGTACCGCCGCTGCCCCGTTACGGGCCGCGCTCGCCGCGGTCGACGTACCGGCACCCGTCCCGGCAGTGGGTCGCGACGTCGCCAACGCGACCAAGCTGACCGTCGGCTACGACGGGATCGTCGCGCTCCGGTCGGTCGATCTGCGGGTCCGCGCGGGCGAGATCGTCGCGGTAATGGGTCGCAACGGCGCGGGCAAGTCGTCGCTGCTGTCGGCGTTCGCCGGGCTGCGGCCACCCACGGCTGGAACCGTCGACGTCGATGGCGTGAAACCGTGGACACTGCCGGCGAAAGAAGCGGTCCGCCGGGTGGGTCTGATCCCGCAGCAGCCCGGCGACCTGCTGTGGGCCGACACGGTCGGCCGGGAATGCGCGGACGTGGATCGCGACGCCGGTGTGGCCGCGGGTACGACCGCCGGGCTAGTCCGCGAACTGGCCGGTCCGATCGACAAGTACCGGCACCCGCGGGACCTGTCCGAAGGGCAGCGACTCGCGCTCGCGCTGGCCGTGGTCCTCGCCGCTGCGCCGCCGCTCTTGCTGCTCGACGAGCCGACTCGCGGACTGGACTACGAAGCGAAGGAACGCCTCGTCCGGGTGTTGCGCGGGCTCGCCGCCGGCAGCCGCGCGATCGTGTTCGCGACCCACGACGTCGAGCTGGTCGCCGAGGTCGCGACCCGCGTCGTCGTACTCGCCGAAGGCGACGTCGTCAGCGACGGCCCAGCCGCGACGGTCGTCACCGACTCGCCCGCCTTCGCGCCCCAGGTCGCGAAAATCGTTGCCCCGCAACGATTTCTCACGGTCGCCGCTGTCGAGGCGGCGCTGGCATGACCGCCAACGTCGTCCGGTTGCGCGGGCGTAGCGCGTTCGCGCTGCTCGCCGTGACCGCCGTCTCGATCGCCGCGTTCGGCTGGCCGTTGTTCGCCGGTACGACGTCCGCCGTGAACGGCGGCGGACTGCCGCACTCGAGTGACGCGCCATGGTTGTTCGTGGCCTTGCTGCCGTTGCTGCTCGCGGTGCTGTTCGCCGAACTGTCCGACGGATCGCTCGACGCGAAGGGTGTCGCGATGCTCGGCGTCCTGGCCGCCTGCGGCGCCGCGTTGCGACCGCTCGGTGCCGGCGCCACCGGCTTCAACGCGATCTTCTTCCTGCTGGTGCCGGCCGGGCGGGTGTTCGGCCGCGGCTTCGGCTTCGTGCTGGGCGCGCTGACGATGTTCGCGAGCGCACTGCTCACCGCCGGGGTCGGGCCGTGGTTGCCGTTCCAGATGGTCGCGGCCGGCTGGGTCGGCTTCGGCGCCGGCTGCCTGCCGGGCGCCCGCGGCCGCACCGAGATCGCGATGCTCGCCGGCTACGCGGCGGTCGCCGGCCTTGCCTACGGTCTCGTCATGAACCTGTGGTTCTGGCCGTTCGCGCACGACTACCCGGCGTCGATCTCCTACCTGCCGACCGCCGGCTGGCAGACCAACCTCGTGCACTGGCTGCACCACGACCTCGTCACGTCGCTCGGCTTCGACATCCCGCGCGCGCTCGGCAATCTCATCCTTGTCCTCGTCGCCGGCCGACCGGTGCTGGCGGCGCTTCGCCGGGCCGCACGCCGGGCCGCGTTCGACGCACCGGTCGTGTTCGTGCCACCCGCGACGGTGCCGTGATGCGGGTCGTCCTGCTCGGTACCGGATCGGCCGACGGCTGGCCGAACCCGTGGTGCCAGTGCAACTCCTGCGAGTGGATGCGACGCAACGGCGACCTTCGCGGCCAGACCTCCGCGCTGGTCGACGACGTACTGCTGATCGACTGCGGGCCGGAGGCACCGCGGGCCGCGCTGCGACACGGCCATACGCTCGCCGGCGTAAGGCACCTGCTCTTCAGCCACGCGCATCCCGACCACCTCGGCCCGGCCGCGCTGTTGTGGCGGTCGTGGTCGGACCGGACCGATCCGATCGACGTCGCCGGTCCGCCCGCCGTCA
>JAVEEG010000298.1 GCA_030840585.1 Frankiaceae bacterium
AAGTTGCCCGTCTCTCACGAGCAAGAGATAAGCATTCACCCCTCCGTCCGATAATTAGAATTATGTATCATAGCAGCCTTGCACAAACATTCGAGTCTCATTGCATAAAGACCTCTGAGCATTCATCTATGCAAAGTTTATGCAGACGTTACCGATTATTTGTGCAAGGCTATGTGATCACCTAAAAGACCCGGCGCGGCGCGCTCCGGGCGCGCAAGGCGTTGGAGCTTCCGCTAACTCCGAAATTTATGGGCGAGCACGCCGTCAGTCAGCAAGTCGACGAGCGCCGGCAGATGTCCTTCATGAGGGCGCTGCTCGAAGACGTGCGCGCGCTCGAACTGATGCTCTCGGCGGGAGACATAGAAGAGGGCGTGCGGCGCATCGGCGCGGAGCAGGAGATGTTCCTCGTCGGTCGCGACCTGCACCCCGCGCCCGTCTCGCCCGAAGTCCTGAAACGCGCAAACGATCCGCGTCTCACGACCGAGATCGCCAAGTTCAACCTCGAAGCTAACCTCACGCCGCTCGATCTCGGCGGTCGCTGCTTCAACGAACTGGAGCGCGAGCTACGAGAACTCGTCGGACTCGTAGGCGCGAGTGCGCGCGAGTGCGGCGCGGACGTTCTGCTCACGGGCATCCTGCCGACGCTCCAAAAGTCCGATCTCACGCTCGACAGTATCACGCCCTGCCCGCGCTACTACGAGCTGAACCGCGCCATCAGCCGGCTGCGCGGCGGAGCCTTCAACATCCACATCAAAGGAATCGACGAGCTGACGGTCACGCACGACAACGTGATGATGGAATCGTGCAACACGAGCTTTCAGGTTCACCTGCAAGTCGGAGCCTCGGATTTCGTCCCGCTCTACAACATCGCGCAAGCCGTGACCGCGCCCGTGCTCGCGGCGGCGGTCAACTCGCCGCTCCTGCTCGGTCAACGCCTCTGGCAGGAGACGCGCCTCGCGCTCTTCCAACACTCCGTCGACGGGCGCTCGCCTTCGCAGTTGCAGCGGCAGTTCCCGACGCGCGTCGGTTTCGGCGACGACTGGCTGCGCTCTTCCGTGCTCGACATCTTCCGCGAAGATATCGCGCGCTTCCGCGTGCTGATGACCTCGGAGGTCGAAGAGAGCGCGCTCGAAGTCCTCGAGCGCGGCGGCGTGCCGAAGCTCTCGGCGCTCAGACTGCACAACGGGACGGTGTGGCGCTGGAACCGACCTTGCTACGGCATCTCCGAGAACGGACGCCCGCACCTGCGGATTGAGAACCGCGCGCTCCCGGCGGGCCCGACGATCATTGACGAGGTGGCGAACGCCGCGTTCTTCATCGGCTTGATGATCGCCGCGCCTGCGGAGTACGGCGAGATCGACAAGGTCATGTCGTTCGACGACGCGAAGGCGAACTTCTTCGCCGCCGCGCGCCACGGTCTGCGCGCGCAGTTCGCGTGGGTCGGCGGGAGAACTTACACTGCGTCCGATCTAATCCTCGAACAACTCCTGCCGCTCGCGCGCAGGGGACTCGCGCAGTCGTCGGTCGCGGCGGAAGATATTGACGCTTACCTCGGTGTCATCGAGGGGCGCGTGCGTTCGGGTCAGACCGGCGCGCAGTGGATGCTGGACTCGTTCGCGTCCGTCGCGCCGCGAGGCACGCGCGACATGCGCCAGCGCGCTTTGACAACGGCGATGCTCGCGCGCCAGCAGACGAACGAGCCCGTCCATAAATGGGAGAGCTTCGAGATGAAAGAGCCGGACGACTGGTCGCAGAACTACCGCACCGTCGGGCAGTTCATGTCAACTGATGTCTTCACGATGCGCCCGGACGATCTCGTTGACTTCGCCGCGAGCGTGATGGATTGGCGGCACATCCGCCACGTGCCGGTCGAAGACGAAGAGGGCCACCTCGTCGGTCTCGTCTCGCACCGCGACCTGCTGCGCCTGCTCGCGCGCGGGGTAC
Source organism: Frankiaceae bacterium (assembly GCA_030840585.1). GTDB lineage: Bacteria > Actinomycetota > Actinomycetes > JAFAQI01 > JAFAQI01 > BP-197. Next base: position 1,945 of record JAVEEG010000298.1, read on the forward strand.
ACGACACGGGCGAGCCCGTGTGCGTCCGGCAGATTATGAAGACAGACCCGGTGACGGTCACGCCGCTGACGCCGACGCTCGAAGCCGTGGCGTCGATGCGCGAGCATAAGGTCGGATGTCTGCTCGTCGTCGAAGACGGCGTGCTCGTCGGCATCGTCACCGCGCAAGACTTCCTCGACGCCTCCGCCAAACTATTCGACCAGCACCTCACGGCGCGCGAAGAGTCGGACGTTGCCGCCGCACAGTTGAGCGACTAGAACGCCAGCCGCGCTGACGACGAATGGATCGGGCGCGAGGGGTTGCGTCGTCCCACAGTTTTCCCTCCCTCGCTCATTCCCTCCGATTCACATCCGTGTCGGGCGACGGTCTATTTCGCCGCCGCCGCCGCGTGCCTTATACTCGCGGCTGAAATCGTTTCGTCCCGCCGCGGCACGGAGGTTCCTCTGAAGTCGAGCAAGGATAAAATTCTCGTCGTTGACGACGACGCCTCGATGCGCTTCGCCCTCGCGACGGCGCTGCGCGGTTGGGGCTATGACCTCGTCGAGGCGGGCACTGTCGCCGAGGGCGTCCGCGCCTTCGAGGCGGAGGAGCCGTCAGCCGTACTACTCGACATCGACCTGCCGGACGGATCGGGTCTCGACGCGCTACGCGAGATCAAGAGCCGACGCGCCGACGCCGTCGTCATCATGATCACGGGCAAAGTGCTCGTCCAGAACACCATCGCGGCACTGCGCGG
>JAVEEG010000120.1 GCA_030840585.1 Frankiaceae bacterium
CGTCGTACGACGAAGAGGACGAGGTCGAGCCGAGCAGCGTGCCGAAGGTGCTCATCCTCGGCAGTGGTCCGAACCGGATCGGCCAAGGCGTCGAGTTCGACTACTCGTGCGTGCACGCGAGCTTCGCTCTCGCCGACGCCGGGTTCGAGACCGTCATGGTCAACTGCAACCCGGAGACGGTCTCGACCGACTACGACACCAGCGATCGGCTGTACTTCGAGCCGCTGACGTTCGAAGACGTGCTCGAAGTCGTGCACTCCGAACAACGCAGCGGAGAGGTCGTCGGCGTCGTCGTACAACTCGGTGGGCAGACGCCGCTGGCCCTCGCGCAACGGCTGAAGGACGCTGGGGTGCCGGTCGTCGGCACGCCGCCGGAGGCCATCCATCTCGCCGAGGAGCGCGGCGCGTTCGGGCGGGTGTTGCACGACGCGGGACTGCTCGCGCCCAAGCACGGCACCGCGCGGTCGTTCGACGAGGCAAAGGCGATCGCGCACGAGATCGGCTACCCGGTGCTGGTCCGCCCGTCGTACGTCCTCGGCGGGCGCGGCATGGAGATCGTGTACGACGACGATCACCTCGCCGGCTACATCGACCGCGCGACCGAGGTGAGCCCGGAACATCCGGTGCTGGTCGACCGGTTCCTCGACGACGCGATCGAGGTCGACGTCGACGCGCTGTACGACGGGACCGAGCTGTTCCTCGGCGGCGTGATGGAACACATCGAGGAGGCCGGCATCCACTCGGGCGACTCGGCCTGCGCGTTGCCACCGATCACGTTGGGCCGCGCCGACATCGCCCGCATCCGCGAAGCAACCGAAGGCATCGCCCGCGGCGTCGGCGTGCGCGGTCTGCTCAACGTGCAGTTCGCTCTTGCCGGTGACGTGCTCTACGTCCTGGAGGCAAACCCGCGCGCCTCGCGCACCGTTCCGTTCGTGAGCAAAGCGACCGACGTACCGCTCGCCAAGGCCGCGGCGCGGGTGATGCTCGGTACGACGATCGCGCAGCTGCGCGACGAAGGGCTGCTGCCGCAAGGCGACGGCGCCGACCTGCCGCTCGACGCGCCGATCTGCGTGAAGGAAGCCGTGTTGCCGTGGTCGCGGTTCCGCGGCGTCGACACGGTGCTCGGTCCGGAGATGCGTTCCACCGGTGAAGTCATGGGCATCGACGACAGCTTCGGCACCGCGTTCGCGAAGTCGCAGGAAGCGGCGTACGGCGCGCTGCCGACGAAGGGTCGCGTCTTCGTGTCGGTCGCGAACCGCGACAAGCGACACATGATCTTCCCGGTGAAGCGGCTAGCCGATCTCGGCTTCGAAGTACTCGCGACCGACGGCACCGCGGAAGTGTTGCGGCGCAACGGTGTCAACGCGACGATCGTCCGGAAGAACAGCGAAGGCCGCGGCCCGGCGGGGGAGCCGACCGTCGTCGACCGCATCCACGCCGGCGAGGTCGACCTCATCGTGAACACCCCGTTCGGCAACTCTGGGCCGCGGCTCGACGGCTACGAGATCCGGACGGCCGCGGTGCTGCGCGGCGTACCGTGCCTGACGACGGTGCAAGCTCTCGCCGCGGCCGTGCAAGGCATCGAGGCGTTGCGTGGCGGCGAGGTCGGCGTCGCGCCGTTGCAGGAGCACCACGTGCGGATCCGCACAGCTCGGATTTCGCAGAGTGCGGGAAGCGGGTGACGAAATGACGGCGGTACAGGTGCAGGGCGAGGTGCTGTCGGTCAAGCAGGTCGGCGCGTACCTGTCCATGACCGTCGTCGCGTCCGGCATCGCCGAGCAAGCCAGGCCCGGTCAGTTCGTCGCCCTCGCGGTCGGCGGTGAGGACGGCGCGATGCTGTTGCGCCGCGCGTTCTCGATCTATCAAGTCGCGCACCGCGGCGTTTACGGCGGCACCGTCGAGTTCGTGTTCTCGGTGGCGGGCAAGGGCACCGCATGGCTCGCCGCGCGGCGGCCGCACGACGTCATCGACATCGTCGGCCCGCTCGGCCGGCCGTTCGCGTTGCCGAAAGAACCAGCGCGCTGCGTGCTCGTCGGCGGCGGCTACGGCGCGGCGCCGTTGTTCAGCCTGTCCGACGCGTTGCGCAAACGCGGCTGCCGGGTCGACGTCGTACTCGGCGCCGCGACGTCGGAACGATTGTTCGGCGCGCTCGACGCGAAGCGGATGGCGGCCAGCGTCGCGTTCACGACCGATGACGGCTCGTACGGCGAGCAGGGTCGGGTCTCCGACGTACTGCCCGAGGTGATCGAGCGGACCCGCGCCGAGGTCGTCTATGCCTGCGGGCCGATGGCGATGCTCGAAGCGGTGACCCGGGTCGCGTCCGAGGCCTATGGCAGCGCCGGTATCCCGGCGCAGGTCGCCGTCGAGGAATCGATGGCCTGTGGCGTCGGGGTCTGCATGACCTGCGTGCTGCCGGTGATCGGCGACGACGGCGTGACCCGGATGAGCCGGTCGTGCATCGAGGGTCCGGTATTCGCCGGTGACCGGATCCGCTGGGATTCGTTGGGCGCGGTCCCGGCCGACGCGTTGGGCGCGGGCACCCGATGAGCGACGTGTTCATCCGGACGCCGGGCGACTCGACCCCGCCGGCCGACGTGGACATGTCCACGTCGCTCGGCCGGCTCGACGTACCCGATCCGGTGTTCACCGCCTCCGGTTGCGCGGCAGCCGGGCGCGAGCTCGCGGTGTTCAACGACCTGCCCGCGCTCGGTGGGGTCGTGACGAAGTCGATCCAGCTGGAGCCGCGCAGCGGCCGGCCGACACCGCGGATGGCGGAGACGCCGAGCGGGATGCTCAACTCGATCGGTCTGCAAGGTCCGGGAATCGACGCGTTCCTGGACCGCGATCTGCGCTGGCTGGCCGACAACGACGTGCGCGCCGCAGTCTCGATTGCCGGTGGCAGCGTCGACGAGTACGCCCGGCTCGCCGGCCGGTTGCGCGGCCAGCCGGTCGCGCTCATCGAGGTCAACATCTCGTGCCCGAACGTCGAGGATCGCGGCCAGGTGTTCGCCTGCGATCCGAACGCGGCCGCGGCCG
>JAVEEG010000151.1 GCA_030840585.1 Frankiaceae bacterium
AGGCGAGGTACGGCCTGGCCTACGACCCCGACACCGAGATCCTCGTCACCGTCGGCGCGACCGAGGCGATCAGCGCCGCGATCCTCGCGCTGTGCGAGACCGGCGACGAGGTCGTGCTGCTCGAGCCTTACTACGACTCGTACGCCGCCGCCCTGTCGCTGGCCGGTGCGGTCCGCCGTCCGGTCCCGCTCCGGCCCGTGTCACCCGGCGGCCGATTCGCCTTTGATCCCAACGATTTGCGCGCCGCCGTCACGTCGCGCACCCGCGTGCTGTTGCTCAACTCGCCGCACAACCCGACCGGCACTGCGTTGACGGTCGAGGAGTTGCAGGTCGTCGCCGACGTCGCGATCGAGCACGACCTGATCGTCGTGACCGACGAGGTTTACGAACACTTGACGTTCGACGACGTCGTGCACGTGCCGATCGCGACGTTGCCCGGGATGCGCGAGCGCACGGTCTCGGTGTCGAGCGCGGGCAAGACGTTCAGCGTCACCGGCTGGAAGATCGGCTGGATCTGCGCACCGGCCGCGCTCGTTCGCGCGGTCATGACGGTGAAGCAATTCCTGACGTTCACCCACAGCGGGCCGATGCAGCTCGCGGTCGCGCACGGCCTGTTGCGCGAGATGGAGTGGGTCGAGGCGCTGCGCTCGTCATTGCAGCTGCGCCGCGACCGGCTCGCCGACGGGCTGGCCGCCGTCGGGCTCGACGTACACCGGCCGGAGGCGACGTACTTCATCCAGGCCGACGTACGGCCGCTCGGGCTCACCGACGGCGAGAGCTTCGCCCGGATGTTGCCACACGAGGCCGGCGTGGTCGGCATCCCGACCGCGGTGTTCTGTGACGATCCGGACGTCGGCCGGCCGTTCGTGCGGTTCGCGTTCTGCAAGCGCGACGACGTGCTCGACGAGGCGGTCGGGCGGTTGCGCGGTTACGCCAGTCGCCGCTCCTGACCGCGCGCTTATCGTGGCGCTTATGCTTCCGCACCGCTCGCAGACGCCGTTGCTGCTCGAACTCGACCTCACGCAACCGCTGATCGAAGTCGAGCCCGAGGATCCGATCGGCAAGCTGCGCAGCCGGCACCGGCCACGGATGCGCGCAGTGCTGCGCACGCTCTACGACGCCGGTAGCGACCCGCGAATCGCCGGGCTCGTCGCCAAGGTAGGCAACCCGGCGATGCCTCTTGCGCAGGCGCAGGAGATCCGTGACGCCGTCCGCGCGTTCACATCGTCCGGCAAGCCGACCTTCGCGTGGGCGGAGACGTACGGCGAGAACACCCCCGCGTCGGTGACGTACTACCTCGCCAGCGCGTTCGGCGAGGTGTGGCTGCAGCCGAGCGGCGAGGTCAACCTGATGGGTGTCTCGATCGAAACCCGCTTCCTCCGCGGCCTGCTCGACAAGCTCGGCGTCGTACCAGAAATCGGTCAACGGTACGAGTACAAGAACGCCGCCGATCGTCTCCTGCGCACCGAGATGTCTGATGCGCATCGCGAGGCTTACGACCGGCTGGTCGCGTCGGCGTGGGAGCAGATCGTCGCCGGTGTCGCCGAGTCCCGCGGGCTGACGGCGGAGGCCGTGCAGGCGATCGCCGACCGCGCCCCGGTCGCGGCCGCGGATGCCGTCGAGGTGGGTCTGGTCGACCACGTCGGCTACCGCGACGAGGTCTATGCGGCGGCGCGGCGCGCGGCCAGCAACGGCGGCGATGTGACGTTGCTGTTCGCGGACAAGTGGTCCAAGCAGGAGTCGCCGGTCGCGAAGCTCGTCCATCAGGTCAAGCAGCGCAAGACGCCGGCGGTCGCACTGGTCGAAGGGCATGGCGGGATCGCGATCGGCCGCAGCCGCCGCGGCGCGCAAGGCCCGGTCATGGGCAGTGACACGGTTGCCGCGCAAATTCGCGCCGCGGTTCGCGACGACAACGTGAAAGCGATCCTGTTCCGGGTCGACTCCCCCGGTGGCTCGTACGTCGCGTCCGACGTGATCTGGCGCGAGGTCGTCTGCGCGCGCGAGGCCGGCAAGCCGGTCGTGGTGTCGATGGGCGCGGTCGCCGGCTCCGGCGGGTACTTCGTCGCCTGCCCGGCCGACGTGATCGTCGCGCAACCCGGCACGCTGACGGGATCGATCGGTGTCCTCGGCGGCAAGGCCGTGCTGACCGGTCTTACCGACAAGCTCGGCCTCAGCTACGACCGCGTGCAGCGCGGCGAGAACGCGCTGATGTACTCCGCGCACGCCGCGTTCAGTGACAGCGAACGCGCGCGGCTCGAAGCGTTCCTCGACGCGGCGTACGACGACTTCACCGCGAAGGTCGCGCAGGGTCGAGGCATGACCCGCGAAGCCGTGCACGAGGTCGCCCGCGGCCGGGTCTGGACCGGCGCCGACGCGCGGACCAACGGTCTCGTCGACGAGCTCGGCGGGTTGCGCGACGCATTGCGGATCGCGCGCGAGCGAGCCGGTTTGAGCGACGACGCGCCGCTGCGGCCGGCGGTGTCGATCCCGCCGATCGCGCGGTTGAAGCCGGCGAAGTCGAGCGACGATCCGCGGGCCGCGGCCGCCGCGTCAGTCGCGACGTCCGGCTGGGGTGACCTCGCCGACATCGCGGTCGCGCTCGGCTTCTCGTCGCTCGGTCCGCTGGTGATGGACGGCGTACGGGCTATCCGGTCGTAATGGTCGCGGCGATCGTGCCGCCGAGTTCGTAGAGCGCGTCGCGGTCGGCCGCCGCCGGCGCGCCGCTGACCGTGCGGATCGGCGCGACCGCTCGCCAGCCGAGACCGGTGGTGATGCTTTCGATCGCGCGGACCGCGCCGGTCACGTCGAGGTTGCCGTGCACGTACGCCGCGAACGGCCGGCCGCGGGTCGCGTCGAGGCACGGGTAATAGATGGTGTCGAAGAAATGCTTGAGCGCACCGGAGATGTAGCCGATGTTCGCCGGCGTAGCGAGCAGGTAGCCGTCGGCGTCGAGCGCTTCGACGACCGCGGCGGTCAGGGCCGGCCGGACGACGACGTCGACCCCGTCAATGCCGCCCGCGCGAGCACCGGACAACGCCGCTTCGAGCATCTCCTGCATCGCGGGCGACGGGGTGTGATGGACGACCAGCAACTTCGGCATGACTACAGTCTGCGCATGGCTGACAAAGGGTGGGTATTCGTCACCGGCGCGTCGACCGGTATCGGGCGGGCGAGTGTCGAGCGACTCGTCGCCGACGGCTGGCAGGTGGTTGCCGGGGTACGGCGCGACGGCGACCAGCCACCGACGTCGACCGCGCACGTTCTCGTCGACGTAACTGATGCCGAGCAGGTCGCGACCGCGGCGAAGCAGGTGACCGAACTCTGCGGCGGCCAACTCGCCGGGCTGGTCAACAACGCGGGCGTGAGCATCGCCGGGCCATTCGAAGGCTTGTCGATCGACGAGTGGCGGCGGCAGCTCGACATCAACTTCTTCGGCCACCTCGACGTGACCCGGCAACTGCTGCCGGCATTGCTCGCGGCGTCGGGTCGCATCATCACGATTGGCTCGATCGGCGGCCGGGTCGCGAGTGCGTTCCTCGGCCCGTACAACGCGTCGAAGTTCGCCATCCGCGCGTGGAACGACTCGCTACGGGCCGAGCTCGCGCCGCACGGCGTGCGCGTGATCCTGATCGAGCCCGGCTCGATCGCGACCGAGATCTGGCGCAAGGGCAACGAGCAGGCCGACGACCTTCTCGGCCGAGTCAGCCCGGAACTGCAGCAGCGATATGCCGGGCAAGTCGCGGGCGCGCGGAAGGTCGCCGCGATGGTCGAGCGCAACGCGATCCCGGCCGCGAAGGTCGGCGCCGTAGTGGCGACCGCGTTGACCGCCCGCCGGCCGAAGCCGCACTACCTCGTCGGCGTCGACGCGAGGTTCCAGGCGTTCCTCGGCGCGCTGCCGACGTCGGCGAGCGACAAGATCTTCGCCACCCTGATGCGCCCGCCAAAAGGCTGATCCCATCCTCCGTCGACTGCGACGTTTTGGGCGTTAACGCACGCTGATAACGCCTCGAACGTCACAGTCAACGTGGTGCTAGGCGTCGTAGCTTGCTAGGAGTAGGTCGTCGTCGCGGCTCGCGCGTCGGTGCGGGCGACCGAGATGCTTGTCGTCACGACCGCGACCGTCACCGTCGGCGCTCCACTGAGCAACGCGCGCAACCGCACCTGCGCTGACGGAGCACCCGGTACGACGGTGCTCGACGTCGCGCCGGCACCGCTCGTCGCGACCGTCGTGATGGTTCCGCTGCACGCGTCGGTCGTCTCGTTCCACGACCCGCCGACACAGGCCTGCACCGTCGCGGTCAGGCCGAGGGCGCCGGTCTCCGTCACGGTGTAACTGGCGCCGGTCAACGACACGGTCCCGGTGTTGACCACCCAGAAGTACTGCGGCCGCGGCGTGGTGACCGCGACCGCGAAGGTCAATGCGAGCGCGGTTGGAACGTATGGCGCAGACGCCGCCGTGGTCGGCAACGCGGCCCACACCCCGGACGTCGTCGAGACCGCGGTCGAGTGCCTTGCCAGCGCGACTTCGGCCGCCGTGGCCGCCGTCACGGTCGCCGCTTGGACGCTGGTGAGCAGCCCGGCGGACATGGCGAGGAGGGCAGCCAGTGACCTGGCTGCCCTCCTGCCGTTGTGCACCGTGCTCACGTCCTCACAGGGTTAGCTGTTGGTCGTGGTGGCGCTGCGCTGGAGCTCGTTGAACGTCCAGGTGAGCGACGCGGACAGGCCCTGGATGGTGCCGCCCGGCAACGTGCCGTTCGTCGTGGTCTCGTTCTGGCTCGGCAACGTCACCGAGATCTCGTAGTGGTACACACTGCCCTGCGGGACGGAACCAGCGACTAGCGATGCCGGCGTGCCCGAGATCGTCGCGAGCGCCGCGTTGTTGACGATCGTCGTCGGACCACCAACGTCGGCACAGGTTGCCGTGTTGGTCAGTGCGTTCACGACCCAGCCCGCCGTCGTACAGGCCAGCACCGAGACGTGCAGACCGTTCGTGGCGTCGGTCGTCAGCTTCGTCGGCGTCCCGTCCGCAACGGTGAGCGTCAGGTTCTGCGCGTCCAGAGTGCCGCCGTTGGTCAGGTCGACGAACCGGTTGACGACATCCCCCGGCGCGACATTGCTGACGTTCTGGCTGAAGCCGGCACCGTTGTTCGCCATCGTCAGCTTCAACGTGCCGCTGGTGACGGTCTGCGGGGTGGTGTTGGTCGCGATCGCGTTGAGACCGGCGTACACACCACCGGCGGTCAGGATGAGGCCGCCGACGGCGACAACGGCTGCGAGGGTCGTACGACGGTTGCCGCGGGGGGCGCGGCTGGCGTGACTTGCCATGGACTGAAGCTCCTTAGCTGGGTTCGTTACAGGGCGTGCGCGGGGCGGCCCGAGTGGGGCCGCGGCTGTGATTGCAGAACGGATCGGGTGAGCACCGCGGTCATGAGCAGTCCGAGCAGACCGATCACGCCGGCGCGCCATTGCGGCTCCCGCAACCAGACCAGCGGGTAACCGACCTTGGGCAACGAGCCGACCACCTGTGGCACGGTCGCGCTGCTCAAAGCCACCCGCCAGTGGTCCGGGGCGGGGTTCGCGTCTCCTTTCGTGGTGAGGATCGGGCGGCTGGGGGTACCGCCGATCGAGACAATCCGGTGGGCATAGGCCGCCTGGTGACCCGGCGGCACGAACACCACGACCTGCCCCGGCCGCAGCTGCGACACGGGCACCGGCCGGGTGACGATCGCGTCGCCCGGCGCGAACGACGGGCGCATGCTGCCGGTGAGCACGGGCGACATGCCGAGATGCAGCACCGTCTTGCCGCCCGCGACCGCGAGGACGAGGCAGAGCAGTGTCGCGGTGAGCAACCCGCGCACCATCCGGCCGGCCAGCGCAGGTGCCGCCGCGACGAGCGTCGTACGGCGATCCCCGGCATGCCGGCCCCCGGACGGGCTACGCACTTCGCTCACCACCTAGCCATGTCTTGGCGACGAGCGGTGGTTCGGAAGGCACACGTGGCAAGTGAAGGATGTGAGCCGTAGACCACCCGTCGACTACCCGAAGTGACTAGACGCGAATAGACGATCGGGTGATGAAGACTCGGGCAAACGGCCGTAGCCGGCATTGGCGGCAGGAATTCCGACGGATGCCGCGAAGCCGCGGCCATGACTCGACGTACGACGTTCCTGGCAGCACTCGCGATCTGCGCCGGTGCGGCCGCCGCAACGGCCCCGCTCGCATCCGCGGCGCCCTACCCGCCGCAGCCCTGCACGACCCACGTGCTGCTCACGCAGTCCAACGGCAACTACTACCTCTGGCTGCCCAACCCGACCGGCCAGACATGCTGGATCTCGGTCGAGGTGCCCGGCAACATCGTGGTGCCGCCGACCGCCTGATCCGTACGGCGGCAAGAATGGGCCGATGCGACGGCTCCTGGTCTCCACCGCTGCCGTCGCGGCGGTTGCGGTCGCGGGGACGCTGGGGGTCCGGGCGCTCATCGGCGCTACGTCGACCGCTCCCGGCTGCACCCTCGGCCACGGTCCGGCCGCGGTCACGCTGGAGCCCGAGCAGGCCGCCGACGCCTCGACGATCGCCGCGGTGGCGCTGCGGCTCGGGCTGCCCAACCATGCGGTGACGATCGCGCTCGCGACCGCGTTGCAGGAGTCGAAGCTGTACAACCTCGACTACGGCGACCGCGACTCGCTGGGGGTGTTCCAGCAGCGGCCGAGCCAAGGGTGGGGCGACCCCGCGCAGCTGTTGAATCCGGCGTACGCCGCGGGCGCGTTCTACTCCCACCTCACCCGTATCCCCGGTTGGGATCGGCTGCCGGTGTCGACGGCGGCACAGGAGGTCCAGCACAGCGCGGACGGCTCGGCGTACGTGCAGTGGGAGGAGGAGGCGCGGGCACTGGCGCGAGCGCTGACCGGCGAGATCGACGCCGGCCTCACCTGCCAGTTCGACCACGCGCCGCAGCCGCGATCCGGCGCGCTGGCAACCGCGGCAACGGCGCAACTCGGGTCGGGTTGGCGCGACCGCGATCAGACGCGCGCGCGCGACTGGGCGACGGCCGAGTGGCTGGTCGCGCACGCCTACGTGTACGGCGTGGTCCAGGTCGACGTGCGTGGGATGCGCTGGACGAGTGGGAGCGGGCGGTGGCGGCCGTCGCAGTCGAGCGCGACCGCGCCGTCGTACCGGCTCGCGCCCGTTAGGTCTCGGTAGCCAGCCGGATGCCGAAGCCGAGCAGCACGACGCCGGTCGCGCGTTCGAGCCGGCGACGGATCCGCGGGTCGTTCATCCAGCGGGTGACCTTCGCGGCGAGACCGACGAGGACGGCGAAGTAGATCGCGGTCTCGACGATGAAGATGGCGCCGAACGCAGCCGACGCCGCCGCGACGTTGGCCCCGCGCGGCACGAAGCCGGGCAGGAACGTCACGAAGAACACCCCGACCTTCGGGTTCAGCAGGTCGGTCGCGAGACCCGCCGCGAAGCCGCGACCGAGCAGCGCGGGCCGGGCCCGACGAGTCCGGGCCGGCGCCTCGGTCATAGCCGGATCGCCGCTCATCGGCACCGCGCGCGACCGCAACGACTGCACGCCGAGGAAGAGCAGGTACGCCGCACCGACGAGGCGCAGCACGTTGTAACCGGTGTGGCTGGCCCGCAGCAACGCGGACAGGCCGAGCGCAGCGGTCGTGACCCAGATCATCAGCCCGACGAGCACACCGACCGCGGCCCACGCCGCCTGCCGCCGGCCGCCGCGCAACAGGTTGCGCACGACGACCAACGTGTCCGGACCGGGCAGCAGCACAATCAGGACGGATGCGGTCGTAAAGGTCAGCAGCGCGGTCAGCACGGTTCGACGGTAACCAACGTTCACCCGTTTGGGCGTATGGGTTTTGCCGGCGATCGGGAATCATCCGAGGCATGGCACTGACGCCCGCGGAAGACGCCGACCTGCGCCGGCTCACGTCGTTCGACAAGTTCGGCTTCCTCGACGTGCGCGGCTCGCACCGCCTCGCGACGTTGCGCAGCCGCGATCGCCGGACGGAGATCCGCGCGGTCACCGATCCGGTCGAGCACCTGTCGCTCGTCATGCGTCCTAGCGCGCCGGCGCGCGGCGCTCGCTGCGCGGTCTATCCGACTTGAGATCATCGGCGGCATGGACGACTACCGTGCCGTCAACCTCGCGAACTGGGAGCAGCGCGCACCCGCGCACGCCGCGTCACCTGATTACCGTTTCGATCGGTTCGTCGCCGACCCGGGTTACCTGAGCGACGTCGTCCGGTTCGACCTGCCGCGCCTCGGTGACATCTCCGGCCTGCGCGGCGTTCACCTGCAATGCCACATCGGCACCGACACGTTGTCGCTCGCCCGGCTCGGCGCGCGGATGAGCGGGCTTGACTTCTCCCCCGCCGCATTGACCGAAGCGCGCCGGCTCGCGGCCGCAACCGGCACCGACATCGACTACGTGCAGTCGGACGTGTACGACGCCCGCGCCGCGTTGGGCGACGAGCAGTTCGACTTCGTCTTCACCGGGATCGGCGCGCTGTGCTGGTTGCCGTCGGTGGATCGCTGGGCCGGTGTCGTCGCGAGTTTGCTGCGACCGGGCGGGCGGTTGTTCCTGCGCGAAGGGCATCCGATGCTGTGGTCGCTCGATGAACGAATCACCGACCGGCTGGCGATCGAGTTCCCGTACTTCGAGCGGCCTGAGCCGCTGGTCTGGGAAGACGACGCGACGTACGTGCAGACCGACGTCAAGTTCACCGCGAACGTGACCCACACGTTCAGCCATGCGCTGAGCGAAACCGTTACCGCGCTGCTCGAGGCCGGCCTGGAAGTGACGAGGTTCGAGGAGCATCAGAGCGTGCCGTGGGAAGCGCTGCCGGGGCAGATGCAGCGCGGTGAGGGCGGCGAGTGGGAGCTGGTCGATCGGCCGTGGCGGCTGCCGCTCACATACACGTTGCACGCGGTTCGGCGTAGTTAGAGAAACGCGCGCCCGGACGACTCGTCGGGTTGCGGCAACGGGGCGTCCGCGGTGGCCGGTACCGCGGTGCCGACGAACTCGGTCATTGCGTCGCCCGTGACGACGCGAGCCCGCGCCGGAGCGGCGGCAGCGATGCGCTGGATCTCCTGTATTGGCAACGATTTCGGACCGCCGACGAGCACGCAGTTGCCGGACCGGCGGCCTCGAAGAATCGGCGGCTCGGCAAGCAGCACGATTTCGTCGGTGACCGTGCGAAGCCCGGCGAGGACCGGCTTCACCACCGCGAACGGCGTCACATCAGAGACGTTCAGCACCGCGATGCCCTCGGGTCGCAACACCCGGCGGAGCAACCACAGCGCGGCGAGGTCGAGCGCGGCGGTGACCGCGCGGGGTCCGTCGTACAGATCCCAGATGGCGACGTCGACGCTTGCCGGCGCCAGCCCGGCGATGCCGTCGACCGCTTCACCCAGTCGTACCTCGCAATCGGCGACCGATCCGAGCGGCCGTACGGCGTCGAGAATCTCTTGTGACGCCTCGAAAACGAGCTGTTTCGATCCCGGTCTCGTTGCCGCGATCCATCTCGGCATCGTCAGCGCGCCGCCGCCGAGATGTACGACGTCGAGTGGCCGGCCTTCGTCGTACGTCGCGTCGATGACCAGCGCGATGTGCTGCATGTACTCGAACTCGAGGTGCGCCGGATCATCGACGTCGACGTACGACTGCTCGGCGCCACCGACCATCAGTGTCCAGCCGCCGGAGCGGTCGAGATCCTTGAGCAGGTCGACCTTCATGCCGCGGTCGCTTCCAGTGGGGTCGCGCCCGGTTCGACCGGAGTGACGGTGCGCGCGCCGCGAGTCGCGCCGACCGACGCGGTCATGACGCAACCGATCGCGATCCACTCGCGCAGGCGCAGGTGTTGACCGAGGAATACCTGACCGGAGAACGCGGCCATCGCCGGCTCGAGTGACATGAGTACGCCGAACACCGACGCACGCATCCGCCGTAACGCAAACAGTTCGAGCGAGTACGGCACCGCCGACGACAGCAACGCGACCGCGGCACCGCGGCCTAGTACGTCAGGCCGGACGAGTTTTGTGCCGGCCGCGGCAATGCCGAACGGCAGCACGCAGATCGTGCCGATCGTCAGGCCGAGCGCGAGACCGGTGGCGCCGGCGAACGCGCGGCCGACCCGTTGCGCGATCAGGATGTACGCGGCCCAGAACACGCCGGCGATCGCGGCCAGCGCGACGCCGACGAGGTCGAGGCCGTGAGTCCCGCCGGAGGTCAGCAAGACGACTCCGATGGCGGCGAGCGCGACCCACACGATGTCGAGCCGGCGCCGCGATCCGCCGACGGCGACCGCGAGCGGGCCGACGAACTCAACGGTGACCGCGATGCCGAGCGGGATGCGGTCGATTGCTTCGTAGAACGTCGCGTTCATCGCGGCGAGCGCGACGCCGTAGCCGATGACGAGCAGTGCATCGCCGCGTTGCCAGCCGGCCGCGCGAGGTCGGGCGATGGCGAGCACCAGCAGCGCGGACAGACCGAGACGCAGCAACACGGTGCCGCTCGGGCCGATGTCGGGGAACAGTTTGGTCGCGATGGCGGCGCCGATCTGCACGCTGGCGACGGCACCGAGGACGAGTACCGGCGCGGGCGGGGCGGCGCCGCGGAGGCGTTTCATCCCTCATCCCGGCGCACCCGATTAGCCTGCCATCCGTGTCGTTGCTGGTCGTGGCCGCGTTGCACGAAGAGGTGCGCTACGTCGGCGGCGGTGTCGAAGTCCTCGTCACCGGGGTGGGCAAGGCGCTAGCGGCGGCGACGCTGGCGAGCCGGCTCGCGGTCGCGCCGCGGCCGGAGCTGGTGGTGAACATCGGTACGGCGGGAGCGCTGGCGTCGTCGATGGCCGGTGTGTACGACGTGGATGTGGTGACGCAACACGACTTCCCGTATGCGGCGATCGAGGCGCTGCTGGCGGGCGGCGGCTTGTCTGGTGGCGGCTTGGCCGGTGCCGGCGGGACGCCGCGCGGGTACCGGCTCGCAGCCGACAGCCCGCCGGTCGCGGTCGACGAAGTCGGCGGTAGTTGCGTGCTCGGCACCGGTGACAGCTTCGTGTCTGATGCCGCGATCGCGATGGAGCTGGCCGGGCGCGGGATTCACCTGGTCGACATGGAGGGCTATGGGTTGGCGAGTGTGTGCGCGGCGTTCGGCGTACCGCTGCGGTGCGTAAAGGCGGTGAGCGACCGGGCCGACGCGGATGCGGCGGATTCGTGGCTGGACCTGATCGACGGGTGCGCGCTCGCCCTCGGCGATTGGCTACGCGACTACCCGGGCTGACATTCCACGCCGTTGACTGTGACGTCGTGTGTCGATCCACCCCCCTCGATCGACACACAACGTCACAGTGAACGCGAAACGCGCGAGCGTCCCCGACGATCCGACTCGCGCGCCAGAGCTTCGCGGATCCCTGTTGTCTCGCCGCTGCGGCGGCTGTCCTCGGTTCGCCGCTGCGGCGGCCGCGTCCACAAGTTGCCCTGTGGCCGCCCGCCGATCGACTGCCCGACCGCAAGCTTGTCCGCGATGCCTTCTCCAGCCCCCACTCCCCCACCGACGCGGCCGCGGCGGCACCTCGCCGCGGTGCCAGACGATCGAGCCCAGCGGCAGGCTCGGGTCGTCGAGCGGCTCCGGGAGCGCATCCGTGCCGGCGAGGTTCGGCCGTTCGACGGGATGGTCTGGTTGGCGCACCTCGACGCGGCGGGGACGCCGCGATTGTTCAGCCGGGTGTCCGACCCGGTGGCCGATCTGGACGAGCTCTACCTGCTCGATCTGCTGACCACGCTGGAAGCGATCGGGCTGCCGGGGGTGACGGTCGCCATCTGGCGGGCCGACGGCGTACCCGTGGCGGTCGACCGGC
>JAVEEG010000162.1 GCA_030840585.1 Frankiaceae bacterium
CGGAGATCGCGCACCCCGCGATCAGTACCGGCCGGCGGCCGACCCGGTCAGCGAACCGGCCGGCCGGCAACAGCACCAATCCGTTGACCCCGGCCACGCACCAGAAGCCGATGCCGGTCCAGATCACCCCCTCGTGCAACGCCTCCTTGACGAACAGCGGGATCAGCGCAGCCCGCACGCCCATCGACGCCCACGAGTCGGCGAACACGGTCGCGAGCGCCGCCCGGTACGCCGGCATCCGCAGCGCCGCGCGCAGCGTCGTACGGGCCGCCGCCGTCGCGGTCGACCGATCGGCCAGCGGCGTCGCCCGCAGCGCGACCAGACCGACCGAGCCAGCGACGCTGAGGGTGCCGGCGTACAGGAAGAACGGCAGCCGGATCGACGCGTCGGTGACGACACCGCCAAGGCCGGGACCGGCGATGCCACCGAGCAGAAATCCGCCCTGCCACAGGCCGACGGCACGGGCACGCTGCGCGGCCGGCACCATTCGGACCAGCAGGCTCATCGCGCTGATCGAGAACATCGCCGAGCCGACGCCGCCGGCACCGCGCAGCACGACGAGCTCCCAGTACGACTGCGCCAGGCCCGCGACGGCGCTGCTGACCGCGACGATGCCGATGCCGGTACCGAGCACCAGCCGTTCGCCGAACTGGTCGATGAGCCGGCCGGCCGGGAACGCGAACGCGATCCGCAGGAACGCGAACGCGCTGACGACGCCCGCCGCGGCCGCCGTTCCCACGTGGAAGCTGCGCGCGAACAACGGCAGGGCGGGTGCGACGATGCCGAAGCCGAGTGCTACGAAGAACGCGACCACCGCGAGGACGCGGACCTCTCGTGGCAGGGCCGCGGATGTGATCGACGGCACACCAACTTGCCGCCGCCGCAACACTCAGTGATCATTGCATCGCCGACACGCGGCGGCCGATACGCGGAGGATTGCCGGATCGTGACGTCGAAGTCCCAGCGGGTGACCATGTTCCAGCGCATCTCTGGGCGCCGTGTCTTCCAGTTGGCTGCCGCAGGCCTGGTCGCCAGCAGCGGTGTCATGTTGCTGCTGCCCGCGCCGTCCGCCGGGGCCGCCAGCCTCACGCCGGGCGTGATCCAGGGCTCGTGGTTCTGGCAGACCGCCTACGAGCAGGCGAATCCACCGGTCGCGCCGCCAGCCGTCCCGCCGTCGGAGCCCAGCGGCGTACCCGACGGCGACCTCGCGGTCGCCTACACCGGCGCGCAGGACCCGTCAGGCGACAAGACGCCGGCCAAGATGACCGCGCTCGCCTTCGACACGACTGGCCTCACGCCCGGGTCGAGCGTGCAGAGCTTCACCTTCTCGCTGACGCTCGACACCCAGCCGACCGCCACGAACTTCGCGCAGCAGGACGCCATGATCGTCGCCTGCCTGCCGACCCGGGCCTGGCCGGCGACGCCGGCCACGGGCGGCGACTACACCGACGAGCCGACGTACGACTGCGGTAACGCGGTGAAGCCGACCGTCGTGGGCAACGTGTACACGTTCGCGATCCCGACGATCGCGCAGACGTGGATCGACGACCAGAACCTTGGGGTCGCCGTACTCCCGGATCCGAAGAACACGACGGCTCCGTTCCAGCTTGTCTTCACCGGCCCGAAGACCGTCAAGGCTTCGATGGCGTACACGCCAGGGACGCCGATTGAGTCTCCGCCGCCCCCGACCACAGGTACCGGCGGTGGTTACACGCCGCCGCCGGTGACCGGCGGCGGCGGGACCGACCCCGGTACTGGCCCGATCTCGGTCGGCGGCGTCACGTCACCGGCCCCGGTTCCGACGCCGGTGGTCGCGCCGTCCTCGCCCGCCCCGTCCAGCACACCCGTAGCAGCTATCCGGCCGGCGTCGTCGGCACCTTCGGCCGGATTCTGGGTGGTCGCGGCGCTGCTCGGCGTGTTCATGTTGATCGTCTCGCTCGTACTCGGTGACCCCAGCCCACCGGTCACCGCGGGGGGTCGGAGCAAGCTAGACCAGGTACTGCGTGACCGCGGCAGTGACGCGTTCACCGTCCGCAGCGACTGACGCCCCACCCCAGGAGCCCACGATGACCCCCCACCGCCCCGTCACCAGAGGCAAGGCCGCCCGAGTCACCGCCATCAGGCTCGTCGCCGGCGTGCTCGCCGTCACCGCGTTCACCGCCGCCTGCGGCCTGAAGCCCGATGCGACCCAGTCGTTGAAGGCGAGCGGTACCGCGGGCGCGGGAGGCGGGGGCGGCGGCGGTGGGGGCGGTGTCAACGGCGCCGGCGGGCCAAACATCAATGGCGGGCCGGGCGTGCTTCCCGGCGGGACCGGCGGGTCGGTACCAGGTGTTGGCGGGAGCGGCGGCACCAACGGAACGGGCGGCGGCACCAACGGCACCGGCGGCGGCACGAACGGAACGGGCGGCGGCACGAACGGCACGGGCGGCGGCAACGTCGCGTGCGGCACCCCGCACGGCGGTGACACCACCGGCATCACCTCGAGCCACATCAACATCGGCGTACACGCGCCGCTCACCGGCACCGGCACACCGTTCCCGAACAACTCGTTCGCGGCCGGTGCGGACACGTTCTGGAAGCGGCCGGGGCACACCGTCTGCGGCCGGATGGTGCACGCGGAGATCCAGGACGACCAGTACACGCCCGCGCATGCGCGGCAGGTGTGCAGCGCGATGGCGAAGCGCGACTTCCTCGTGGTCGGCGGTGGTGGAACGGACCAGATCCAGGCATGCGCGACCGAGCCGTACATCCACTCGAACAACGTGCCGTACCTCTCGGCCGGCGTGACCGACAACGGCCTCAACAACCTGTCGAACTACTTCGCGATCTCGCTGACTTATCAGCAACAAGGCACGCTGGTGCTGAAGAACGCGCAGGCGCAGGGCATCGCGGACCCGGCGGCGTCAACGATCGACTCCGACAACATCCCCGGCCAGAAGGCGAAGTGGGCGGTCGTCACCGCCAGCTCGCCCAACTTCTTGGGCGCGCGCAAGGGCATGGAGGCAGCGCTCAGCGCCGCTCACATCCCGTACAAGGAGTACAACCGCGACCAGAACTCGAGCACGGCGAACGGTGACGCCGGCCAGTTCGGGCAGACGCTGGCGCTGAACGGGTTCAAGACGGTTTTCGTCGACATGGCACCCGGCTACTTCGTCTTCATGACCGCGGGCTACTACAAGCAGCCGGGCGCGGTCGCGAACTGGGTCGGCCCGGGCGTTACCTACACCGAGATCACAGTTGCGCAGTACATCTGCCAGCAGAGCCAGAACGAGATCAGCGGGCATGCGTGGTTCCTCGCCCCGGCACCCGGCGTTGACCGGGCTACGTCGGACTTCAAGCAGGCGTACGGATCGACGTACGACGACATCGAGTGGGCGCTGTGGGGCCTGTCGAATGACTTGTGGAACCTGCTGAAGTTCGCGAGCGCCAACCTCACCCGGCAGACCTTCCTCGACTCGACGATGCATGCCGTGGTGCCGTCGAATCCGTACGTGCCCGTGGACTTCCGCGATCACGGCGGGCACTTCGGCGGAACCGGCGCGTGGGTGCAGAAGGTCAACTGCAGCGAGTCGGAGCCGGGCCAGAGTTCAGCCGGCGCTTGGGACACGGTGGGCAGCAGCTACCTGCGGCTGTTCTGATGCACGTCGTCGCCGACCCGTTCAGTACCCAGCTGAACTTCATCACTCCGTTGATCTCCGGCCTCGCCGACGGCGCGGCCTACGGCCTGCTGGGCCTCGGGTTGGTGTTGCTGTACAAGAGCAACCGGATTTTCAACTTCGCCCAGGGAGAGTTCGCGACCATCGCTGCGATCGTCGCGTTCATGTTCGACACCGGCACTGGCTGGCTTCCGCGCACGCCGTACTTCGTCGCGATCGCAATCGGGGTGTTGGCTGCCGTGCTGGTCGCGGTGGCGACTGAGCGCCTAGTCATCCGCCCGCTGTTCCACCGGCCGCGGGTCGTGCTCGTCGTCGCCACCGTTGGTGTTGCGCTGTTCCTCATCGGCCTCGAGGGCTTGCTGCCTTACTCGAAGACCGCTTCGCTGCGGACGATCAGCGACGCGCTCGGGGTCCAGTCCTACGTGACGCAGATCGACAAGGTGGTCGTGCTCGATCAGGACGTCGCGAAGCTGATCGCGCTGGCGGCGCTGGCGATCCTCGCGTTCGTGTTCTTCCGCTACACACACGCCGGCACCGCGATCCTCGCGGTCAGTCAGGACGCGACCGCGGCTCGCGTCGTGGGCATTTCGGTGGAGCGGATCTCGATGGTCACCTGGGCAATTGCCGGGTTCCTCGGCGGGGTGGCCGGGGTGCTGCTGGCGGTGCCGCCGTTCGGGAGCGTCTCGCCCGGCTCGATCACCGGACTGTCGTTGACGGTGGCGTTCTCGGCGGCCGTGCTGGGTGGGATGACGAGCCTGCCCGGAGCCTTCCTCGGCGGGATTTTGATCGGTCTGATCCAGCAGTTCGCGAACGCCGACCACTCGTTCGTGCCGGGACTGAACAGCTTGCCGAGCGCACAGTCAGAGGTCGCGGTCGTGGTCGTGCTTCTCGCCGTGCTGCTGATCCGACCTCGTGGCCTGCTCGGCCGGGAGACCTGATGGCCGCCGGCGTCGAGACGTCGCAGGCCTGGACGGCGCCCGCCCCGCGCTACAAGCCGGGTGTAGGCGGCGTGACCATCCGCGCCGTAGCGCTGCTCCCCGTTCTGTTTCTGGTCTTCGTGTTGCCGTGGTTCAACGACGAGTGGACGAACGACGCCATCTACGCCGCGATCTTCGCGATGGTCGGACTGTCGATGAACGTACTCGTCGGCTACACGGGCCAGATTTCTCTTGGCCAGCAAGCGTTCCTCGGCATCGGCGCGGTCACCTCCGCGAACCTGCTCAAGACCGGCACGACCGCCGCGGACCCGCTCAGCTTGGCCGCCGGCATTGCCGCGGGGGCGCTCGTCGCGGCGGCCGTGGCCGCGGCGCTCGGCGGTATCGCGCTGCGCGTGCGTGGCCTGTATCTCGCGCTCGTCACGCTTGTGTTCGGCAGTGTCACCGCGGACGCGGTGTTCACCGCGCCATCGCTCAATGGGCAGGAAGCCGGGGTACCCGCTTACCGGCCGACGGCGTTGCAGGACAACTACTGGTACTACATCTTCGCCTTGGCCATGGTCGCGGTCTGCCTGTACGTCGATGTGTGGGTGCGCCGCAGCAAGGTCGGGCGAGGGTTGGTCGCGTTGCGCGACAACGAGTTGGTCGCGTCTGCGTTCGGCGTAAATGTGCTCGGCTACAAGCTGCTCGGATTCGTCATCTCCGGCGCGCTGGCCGGGTTGGCCGGCGGTGTGTACACGTTCTGGTCGCAGGAGTTCTCCGACAAGAACTTCACCGGCCCGGCCGGGTTCAACCTCGCGCTGGTCTT
Organism: Frankiaceae bacterium; assembly: GCA_030840585.1. Classification (GTDB taxonomy): domain Bacteria; phylum Actinomycetota; class Actinomycetes; order JAFAQI01; family JAFAQI01; genus BP-197. The sequence goes on from JAVEEG010000162.1 coordinate 5,400, forward strand.
CGTGGTGATGGCGGTGGTCGGCGGCCTCGGCAGCCGGGCGGGCGTCGTGGCTGCCGCGGCCTTCTTCGCATTGCTCGATCCGCTGTTCGGCGGACTCGCGAGCCTCACCGGCTGGCCCGACTGGTACACCGGGCACAAGCAGTACGTGCAGAACCTCGTCGGCGCGGTGCTGCTGCTGCAAACGGTCATTTTCAACCCGGGTGGCCTGGGTCAGGTGTTGACGCCGTTCACTCGATGGTTCAGCGGCAAGCCGTTCTCGTTGCACTCCGACGCCGATACCGGTGCCGCGCTCGGGGGGTCCGCCGATGTCCGTGCTTGAGGTTCGTGACATCACCATCCGGTTCGGCGGGTTGACCGCCGTCGACGGCCTCTCGTTGCAGGTCAACGAGTGGGAGATCGTCGGGCTGATGGGGCCGAATGGCGCCGGCAAGACGACCGCGTTCAACTGCATCACCGGCTTCTACAAGCCGAACGCCGGGCGGGTGCTGTACCGCGGCGAGGACGTCACCCGGGTGCCGCCGCATCGCAAGGCCGCGATGGGGATGGGTCGGACGTTCCAGAACGTCGGCATGGTCAAGTCCGAGACGGTGCTGGAGAACTTGCTCACCGCGCAGCACACCAAAGCCGGGTACGGGCCGTTCCTCGCGCTGACCGGCGCGAGCGCCGTACGGCATCGGGAGAAGGAACTCGCCGCGCACGCGGACGCGATCCTCGAACTGCTCGGCCTCACGGAGTTCCGCGATCGCCGGCTCGGCAGTTTGTCGTACGGCACGTTGAAGCTGCTCGAACTCGGCTGCGCGCTGGCGAGCGATCCCGACCTGTTGCTGCTCGACGAGCCGTCGAGCGGGATGGGTCCGGAGGAATCGCACGAGCTCGGCGACCGGTTGCTGGCGCTGCGGCAGGCGCTCGGCGTGACGATGCTGCTGATCGAGCATCACGTCCCGCTGGTGACCGCGGTGTGCGATTACGTGTACGTGCTCAACTTCGGCAAGCTGCTCGCGGAGGGCGATCCGGATCACGTGCGCAACCATCCCGAGGTCGTCGCGGCGTACCTCGGCGGTGAGGCGCCGGAGGCGTTGGAACAGACCGAGCCGCCGGCCGAGGATGTTGCGGCGGCCGAGCAGTTGGTGGACGAACCACCTCCGCCGCCTAAGCGCCGGCCGGCTCGACGGGCGCCGAAGAAGGAGGCGTCGTGACCGCCGCGCTGCTCGAAGTCGAGGATCTGCGCGCCGGTTACGGCAGCGTGCCGGTGCTGCAGGGTGTGTCTTTCAATGTCGCCGAAGGCGAGACCGCGGTGATGTTCGGGCTGAACGGCGCGGGCAAGTCGACGACGGTCAACACGATCGCGGGGCTGCTGAATACGTGGGGCGGGCAAGTCCGGTTCGACGGCGCGGTCCTGACCGGGCTTTCGTCAGCCGACATCGTCAAGCGCGGGGTGTCGTTGTCGCCGGAGGGCCGGCGGGTGTTCCCGCAGCTGTCGGTGCGGACGAATCTCGAACTCGGCGCATGGACCCGCCGCTCGGTGCTGAAAGAGCAGATGGCGAAGGTCTTCGGGTACTTCCCGCGGCTGGAGGAGCGGGTCGATCAGATGGCGGGGACGCTGTCCGGTGGTGAGCAGCAGATGCTCGCGATCGGCCGGGCGCTGATGAGCAAGCCGCGATTGCTGCTGATCGACGAGGCATCGCTCGGCTTGTCACCCAAGCTGACGCAGACCGTGTTCCAGGTGGTCAACCAGATCAACGACGACGGTACGACGGTCGTGATCGTGGAGCAGAACATCGGCGTACTGCCTTATGCCGACCAGGCTTTAGTGATGCAGAAGGGCACGATCACGTTCGACGGCCGGGGCTCGGAGTTGGAAGGGACCGGCGGCCTGCGCGCCGCATACCTCGGTTAGCCGGGCAGATACCTCCATTGCGGCCGAAATCCGAACAAGGTAGCGTTCGGCGCCTTCCTTCCTGGCAGGAGCACGCCATGCGCCGAAGAGTCGCCGTCCTATCCCTCGTGATGCTGGTTCTCGGCAATTTCGTGCTGACAGCCGCGCGTGGCTCAGTGGAACGACCCTCTTTCAAGGGCCTGGTTTTCCATAGCACCTCACTTGCGCGCTTGACGGTCGTCCTTGATCCGACCGGGCGCCGGCTTGACGCGTTGAGCACCAGTTCGGCGGTTGCGCTCAGCAAGCAGGTCGGACCGATACCCGCGCGCGACACAGCGATGCGATCCATCGCGACGTTCCGGGGGCAAGTCCTCGTGACCGACCTCGATCAGACCGACCGCAACACAGTGCTGGTGACCGTTCGAAGCTTTGTGCATCTGAACGGACGGCTAGAAGTGCGCGAACACACCACCGCCCGGCTGGCCCACTCGGGCTCGGGATGGACGCTGAGCAAGCAACGAGCGGATGGCTCGTGGACTCCCGCGATTCACAGTGGGGCGCCCGAAGCCAGCGCGGGCGACCTCATCTGCGAGGCGGTTGGTGGCGTAATTCTGTCTGTCGTATGCGGCGCGATCACGAAAAACGAGGCCATCACTGCGGCCTGCACGGGAGCCGGGGCAGCGGGAGGCCGTGAAGTGTGCGATGCGGTCGGCAGTGGCAGCGGCAAGTACTTGCAATCGTGCGTGACCGAGTACCCGCATCAATTGGCCTACACGCAAGGGCAGTACTCCTGGGACTTCGTGTCCACGATCTACAACGAGCCGGTCGAGAGCTTCAATCTCGGCTCGGGAAGCACAATCTGGAACTGGTGGAACGCCCAGACGTTGCACAACGACTATTCGTTCGGCGTCTTCGGATACACCGGCCAGGACAACGGTTGGACGGATGTTTTCTACGCGGACGGGCACATCACCGACCCGTACTTCATCAACACGATCGAGCCGAACATGCCCGACGGCGGCGAGTATGTGTGTGTGCTCTCGAGCATCTCCGCCCGCAACGGCACGCCCTACGGCGCCAGCTACGGACCGTTCATGTACACGAAGAACGTCTGACCGGTCCTAGTTAGCCAACGTCTCCACGTCGGCCGGCCGGCAGACCCGGCATGGCATGAGCTGGGCCGCGTTGGCCTCGGCGAGGGTGACGTAGCGGACGTCGTCGCGACCGCCGACGAGCCGGCAGTCAGGGCGGTGGTACGACGCGCCGCCGGCGACGTATAGGCCGGCGGCGGATGAGGGTGTGGCGCCGGCTCCGCCGGCGCCGGCCTTAGCCACGGCGTCCACCAACTCATCGAGCTTGACCTCAAGGCGCGACCGGTCGACCCGCGCGTTATGCACGATTACCAGCGCCGCGCCGAACACCACCAGTGCGAGGCCCAGCAGGCCGCCGGACAGCAGCCAGGGCAGTTGCGCGCGCAGGTCGGTAACGCCACCGACCTGCCCACCGGCGCCGGCCGCGCCGTTCCAGCCGATGCCGATGACGATCAGGCCGCCGGCGATGACCACGAGACCGAGCCCGCCACCCCACGCCGCGGGCCGGAACGTGAACCGCGGCCCCGACGCCGGCGGCGGCGCATCCGGCAACGTCATCCGGCGCCTTCCAATTCGAGCCATCGCGGTCAACCCTTCAGCCGTCGAGATCGTCCCTGCGAGCTTCGACCCAAGTGTGCCCGCTCCTGCTTTCCCGAGCTTCGCCGGCCCGATATGAAATCGCTTTCGGCCGGCTCGGGCGCCTCCGGCGGACTTGTGGCCGAATGTTGCGAGCACACCATCGGGGCGAATTGCCTCAGGGCTCCTTGCTCGCCGTCGCGTTCACGAGTTCGGTAAGCCGTTGTAAGAGCGCCTCGAGGTCGTCAGTGGATTGCCGATCGACTCGGGCCGAAATTACCGGCTGTCGTCCCGTGAAAATCCTCTCGCCAAAGGAGGCAAGCAACTTCTCGCGAGCCTCGGCAGACATTCCGTCTGCATACGCACGAATTGACTTGAGTTGTACGGCGAGAGACTGCGCCCATCGAGCGACAGCCAGGTGTATCCAACCCTGGCGTCCAAGATAGGCGGCAAGAAGGAGTCCCGGGACCGCGACACCTATACGCCGAACCGTTTCCAAAGTCGTGGTAGTTGATGAGGACAGGTCTAGAGCACCTGTGGCGATCGCAGTAGCCCCAATCATGAGAATGGTCGCGAGACGAAAGACGTTTCCGCGGCGCTCCTCTTCGCGGTGGACTGCGTCAAAGTGTTCATACAGTGTCTCCGCTGCCTTGTCCGTCGCTACCCTTTGCGCTGACGATGCAGCCCGTGACGCGCGTCGTCCGGCTAAGTTCGCGCTGCGAACGTACAAGGAGTTCAGCGACAACTCGAGGCTCGTACGCAACTGGCTTACTCGGGGAGATGTGGCGCCTCGCTCCGCAGCGATTTGAAGCACCACCCGAAGCCGATCGAGCAGATATGCCCACTCCGTAACGCTCCGCTCGCTGTCCGTAGGAGGGCGGCTCAGCGTGTCGAGAATGAGCGGTATGGCACGTCCGTCTTCGACTGCGGTGCGTACGGCCTTCGCGGATATGCCTACTCGGCGGCCAGACGAGGTTGGGGCGGTCAGAGCGATGAATTCGTTGACGAGGCGTAGTGGCGTGTGGACCCAGTCAGGTAAGCCAGCGACGTCCTGCACACTGTTGGCGCGCGCTTGTGCGTCGCGTAGATCGTTTTCAAACGATCTTTGACGCATTGCTTGCGATGTGACTGGTTTCGGCTGCGGACCCGGGTCCGTGTGTGTCACGGCAACCTACGCGCGGAAGCGCTCAGGACCTCGTCGGTCGAAACGTGCACATGGACATACTATCGAAGGAAAGATCGGCCATTTGGTATGCCGTAGCCGGTCCGCGCCGCGATGCTCATAAGCGGCACCGGCCCCTAAAACATGCCATCGTGACGCAATGAGACGTTCCGCCCCGGACACCGTTGATCGCCCAAGTCGGCTTAAGGGCGCGGTTGCGGTGGGGTGGCTTGCTGCGGCGTCTTTGATCGGTTGGCTGGAGGAGGTCGCGCGAACCCAGGCCGCGCAGCAGTACTTCGGTCTGCCGTTGTCGTTCTCCGCCGACCCGCGCGGCGCCGCGGCCTTTGCTGTCCCGGTCGCGGCAGCGCTCATCGCCGTCCTGCTGTTCGTACTAGGCGTCGTCGTAGCGCTCGGTCGCAGGCTTCTCCTTGCTGCCGCCATGGCCGCGCTGGGCGTTGCGCTGGTGATGTCTCCGCCGCACCTCGGAGCGCCATGGCTAATTGTGACCGCGGCAATGGGCATCTTCGGAGCGACCGCCGGGATTTACGACGAAGTGTGTTTGGCACTCCTTAACGAGCGCCTAGGTCGCGGGGTGGACTCGCAGATCAGCAAGGTACGCACCCGGTTGAGCGCGAATACGAGCCCGTTTCTGCGTCCGATCCATCGTCGACTCGCTTCGCTGGCCGGCGGAGCGCTCGGCGTAATTGCAGCGGTATTCGTACCTCTCGCCATCGGCGATCACGTCGGGAGTGATCAGGCGAGGAATCGCGTGGTGTTCTACGTAGTGGCCGATCGCGCCTGCATGTCGGACCGCGTCGTCATCGACTTCGGCGACAGTGACACCGACCGCAGAGTCCGGGTGGCCGAGCGATCGACGGACGGCCAGTCGTGGCGGCTGCTGCCCGGGATCTATACCGTTCCGGTCACCGAACCCGTCGTGCTCGCGCGCATAGGTCGCGTGAAGCGCTCGGCGATTGCGCGACTCCCGGTACCCACGCTGGCCGCGCTACCGCCGATCTGCGCGGGTGCCTCCTGACAACCGTCCTGCGCTAGCCGCCGCAAACCAGGGTGTTGCCGAGCAGTTCGCAGAGCAGGTCGTCCACCGCGTACAAAGCGGTCTGTACGACCTGAACAACCGGGTCGATCGGGTTGTTTGGCACCGCCGCGACCGACGGGCTCGCCAGCCCGATCAGCGCCGTACTCGTCGTGACCGCTACCAGTGAAGCTGCCGCAATACGCCGCACGTCGTACCTCCAGTTGTCGGTTGTGGTGCGCAGGAGTTCGCGCCGGAGTCCGGATCACCTGCCCCGCGTCGGTTGGGCTACCCGTGGTCGGGTGGCACCCGGACTACGACGATCGCGATGTCGTCGCGCGCCACGCCGTCCTGGAAGTCGAGGGCTCCCGCCAGCAGCGAGTCGGCGACCTCACCGGCACTGCCGGACGCCGCCCGCAGGTGGTCGAATATCCGGGCGTCGTCGAAGAATTCCCCGCTCGCCGAACGCGCCTCGGACACGCCGTCGGTGTAGGTGACGAGGGTCGAGCCGGGAACGAGCAGGATCGACGACTCGACCAGCTCTACCTGGTCGAGCGCGCCGAGCAGCGTCCCTGCCTCGCCGATCGGCGCGACGGTGCGATCCGGATCCACGTGCAGCGGCAACGGATGTCCGGCGGAGCACGACGTCATCCACCAGTGACCGTCGCGCCGGGTAAGCCGAAGCACCGCCGCGGTACAGAACCGGTCCACGTCCGCGCGATACATCGCATCGTTCAGCAACGACAGCGCGCGGGCCGGTGAGCGGTCCGCAACGGCGGCCGCGCGAAGCGTGTAGCGAGCCAGTGCCGTCACGACAGCCGCATTGACACCCTTGCCGCACACGTCGCCGATCACAACGACCCAGTCGTCGTCGCCGGTCTGGAAGATGTCGTAGAAGTCGCCGCCGACCTCACTCCCGTCGCCGGCCGGTCGATACTCCGCTCCCACGTCGAGCCCATCGACATGCGGTACGACGGGCGGGATAAGGGTCTGTTGCAGCGTTCGGGCCAGAGCAGTCGCGCGCACCTCCGATGCCTCGGCCCGCTCCTTCTCCCGCAGGAGTTCCTCTTCGTACCGCCGGCGTTGCGTGGCGTCGAAGACGGCGAGACGGATGACGAGCGGGTTGCCGTTGTTGTCGCGCTCAAGGACGGCGTTGACCAGCACCGGCAAACGGCTGCCGTCGGCGCGCAACAGTTCGAAGGCGATCTCGCGCGCGCTGCCGTGCATCCGAAGCATCGGCGCGAAATGTGTCTCGTGGTAAATCCGGCCGCCGGGCGCCAGCATGTGGTCGAACCGCAGCCGCCCGATGAGTTCTTCACGGGTGTATCCGGTGAGGGTCAGGAACGTCCCGTTGACTTTGATCAGGGTTCCGTCGGACGTCGTCGACAAGTAACCGCACGGCGCTCGCTCGTAGAGCATCTGCGCGT
>JAVEEG010000361.1 GCA_030840585.1 Frankiaceae bacterium
CGCCGAGAACCGCAGGGAAGTAAAGGTCGAAGAGCGTGTCGAACGCGATCCGGTGCGCGGGCCGCTTCACCATCGCGGCCGCCATCCCGGCGCGCAACGCTTCGCGGTTGAGCAACGGCACAGCCGCCATGGCGCGTACGGCGTCGAGTGACTCGGCGAGTGAGACCGACAACCCGGCCGCGCGCAACGCACCGACGAAGGACACGGTGCGGTCGATGAGGCCGCTGCCCTCGACGGTGCCGGTCGTCATCAGTTCAGCTCGAGCTTGGCGGCTGCCTTGGCGTGGTCGCTTGCATGCTTCAGTACGACACCGAGCGTGTCCTTGACGGCGGACTCGTCGAGGGTGTCCAGGCCGAGCGCGAGCAACGTCTGCGCCCAGTCGACCGTCTCCGCGATCGACGGCGACTTGCGCAGGTCGAGGGCACGAAGTGCTCTCACCGTGCGCACCAGCTGCTCGGCCAATGCCTCGGGTACGCCGGGGACGCGTGCGAGCACGATCGCCTTCTCGCGTTCGGCAGACGGGTAGTCGAGGTGCAAGTAGAGGCAACGGCGCTTCAACGCCTCGGAGAGTTCACGGGTGGCATTGCTCGTCAGGACGACGAAGGGCCGGCGTACCGCCTCGATGGTGCCGAGCTCCGGAATGGTGACCTGGAAGTCGGAGAGCACCTCCAGCAGCAGACCTTCGACCTCGACGTCGGCCTTGTCCGTCTCGTCGACGAGAAGAACGGTGGGTTCCTCCCGGCGGATCGCGGTGAGCAACGGGCGGGCAAGGAGGAACTCCTCGGTGAAGATGTCGTCGTGGGTCTGCTGCCAGGAATCGCCGTCGCCGGCGGCCTGGATGCGCAGCAGTTGCTTTTTGTAGTTCCACTCGTAGAGCGCCCGGGCCTCGTCCAGTCCCTCGTAGCACTGCAACCGGACGAGTTGCGACTCGGTTGACGTCGCGACGGCCTTGGCCAGCTCGGTCTTGCCGACGCCGGCCGGGCCCTCGACCAGCAACGGCTTGCCGAGCGCATCAGCGAGGAACACGGTGGTCGCGATTGCGTCGTCAGTGAGATAGCCCGCGCCTGCCAACCGCTCACGGACGTCGTCGATGGATGTGAACATCCGCGGCAAAGGGTGCGTCACGAGAACAGATTCTAGTGGTGCGGCGTCGTCAGCCGGACGTCAGTCGCCTGTCAGCGCCACCCCTGATGGTGACCGCAGGCGCACCACCACATCAGGGGAGGAACCATGAGGCGCAGTACTCGCACGGCGACCATCGTGACCGCAGCGTTCGCGTGCTCGGCAGCCGCCATCGGCCTCACGAGCGGCACAGCAGCGGCGGACAACAAGAACATCAGCGTGCTCGATGGGACCTGCGACAACGGTCGGTTGGTAAGCCTGTCGCTGGCCTCGCAAGGCGCCTTTCCGTCCTCGCTTCATGTGACTGGGAGCACGAGCAACTTCACCGTGCACTCGGTGACGCTCACCCCGTACGACGGCTCACCAGCGTTCACCGACAAGAACTCCGGCGGCGTGGACAACAACAAGGACCTCGTCAACTGCTCGCACGACGGGAACAGCTTCCGGTTCACCTGGACCGGGTTCTTCACCCCAGGTAGCTGACCGGTCCTGACTAGGAGCGCACCTGACCGTCGCCGGTGACGACGTACTTCGTCGTCGTCAGCTCCGGCAGCGCCATCGGGCCGCGCGCGTGCAGCTTCTGCGTCGAGATCCCGATCTCCGCGCCGAAGCCGAACTGCCCGCCGTCCGTGAACCGCGTCGACGCGTTGACCATCACGGCCGCGCTGTCGACGGTCGCGACGAAGCGCCGCGCGGCGCGCTCGGACGACGTGACGATCGCCTCGGTGTGGCCGCTCCCGTACGTCCTGATGTGGCGTACCGCCGCGTCCAGGCTGGGCACGACCTTCGCGGCGATGTCGAGCGAGAGGTACTCCGCGTACCAGTCGTCGTCCGTGGCCGCCACGACGTCGCCGTACGCCGCCACCGCCGCGTCGCCGTGGACCGTGACTCCCTTGGCGCGCAACGCTTCCAGCGCGCGCGGGACGAACTCGGCGGCGATCGCCTCGTGCACGAGGAACGTCTCCGCCGCGTTGCACACCGACGGCCGCGACGTCTTCGCGTCGACCAGGATCGCGAGCGCGGTGTCGAGGTCGGCGGTCGCGTCGACGTAGACGTGGCAGTTGCCCACGCCGGTCTCGATGACGGGCACGGTCGACTCGTCCACGACGCTGCGGATCAACGCCGCTCCCCCGCGCGGGATCAACACGTCGACCAGGCCGCGCAGCCGCATCAGCTCCTTGACGTCCGCGCGCGACGGCTCCGGCTCGACCAGCAGGATCGCGTCGCGCGGCGCGGCCGGCGCGATGGCCGCGACGAGCGCCTTGTTGGACTCGTACGCCGACGACGACCCGCGCAGCAGCACCGCGTTGCCGCTCTTGAGGCAGATGCCGGCGGCGTCGACGGTGACGTTCGGGCGGGCCTCGTACACGATGCCGACGACACCCATCGGGACGCGGATCTGGCGCAGCTCCAGGCCGTTCGGCAGCACGCCGCCGCGGACGACCTCGCCGACGGGGTCCGGCAGCGCGGCGAGCGAACGCAGCCCCGCAGCCATGT
>JAVEEG010000122.1 GCA_030840585.1 Frankiaceae bacterium
CGTCATGGTCCTGAAGCTAAGGCACGCCTATGACAACTTCTCGGCAAGAAACGCCAGCGCGAGCGGGTAGCGGTACTCGATCGCGCCGTGGGTGCCGTCGAACAGCTCGAACCGGACGTCGGTCACGCCGATCTTGGCCAGCTCGGCGACCATCGCCTCGGCCCCGAGGTCGAGGTACCACTCGTCCGACTTGCCGCCGTCGATCCAGATGGCCGTGGCGCCGCGCAGTGCGTCGGCGTACGACGGGACCATCCGGACCGGGTCCCACGCGAGCCACCGCTCCCAGCGGGACGGGATCAGCTGGCCGGTCCGAGGGTCGAACGGCAGCCGTACCGTCCCGTCGTCGTCGGCCGAGAAGCACGCCGCGACCCCGAGCGTCATCAGCAACGTCGCGTCTTCCTTCTTGGTGAACGCGACCCGGGATCGGAAGTCGTCCCACCACTTCCAGATGTCGCCGTCGTAGTCGCGCAGGTAGCGGACGCTGTCGGCGAACTCGGGCAGGTAACACAGCTCGTACAGCGAGTCGCCGGCGTGCGAGGCGAGCCCGCCGAACAGGTCCGGCCGCAGCATTGGCGTGATGAACGCGCCGAAGCCGCCGCTGGACTTGCCCTGGATGCCGCGATGCTGTGGCGCAGCCAGCGTCCGGTAGTGGGAGTCGACGAACGGCACGACCTCGTCGCAGAGATACGTGTGGTAGTTGCCGGTGCCCGGCGAGTCGACGAACTGGGATCCGCCGTAACCCGACCAGGCGTCGACGTAGACGACGATCGCCGGCGGCGCGGTGCCGGTCGCGAACACCTGGTCGGCGGTCTCGATGAACGGCTGCCGGTACGCCGAGCGGTTGCGCCACATGGTGATGTGCCCGGTGTAGCCCTGGATCTCGTACACGGTCGGATACCGGCGATCCGGCTCGTCGTGGTAACCCGGCGGCGTGTAGACCCACAGCGGGCGCGCGTGCGGGTCGCCGAGCGGGTTGTCGCGCAAGGCGGTCGAGTCGATGACGAGCTCGTCGATCCGGCCGGCGAGGGGTCCGATCCAGGGCAGCATGCTCACGAGTCTTTCAGGCCCGCGGCCGTACCATCGTAGGTGTGACCGAGCGCGGGATGGGGCCGGACCGACCCGCGCCGCGGCGCGGTTGGGCCGGGCTGACGATCGGCCGCGTCCAGGGCGTGCCGATCGTGGTGCAGCCGTTGTGGTTCGTGATCGTCGTGGTGTTCACCGCCAGCTCCGGCCCGACCATCCGCGACAACGTCGACGGGCTGTCGTCCAGCGAGTCGTACGCGGTCGCGCTCGCGTTCGTGCTGCTGCTGTACGCGTCGGTTTTCCTGCACGAGCTCGGCCACGTCTTCGTCGCCCGGTCGCTCGGCATGCAGGTACGACGGGTGGTGCTGCAGTTCCTCGGCGGCGCGTCGGAGATCGTCGAGGAGCACCCGGGCGAGCCGGCCCGCGACTTCATGGTCGCGATGGCCGGGCCGTTGTGCAGCGTTTTCCTCGCCGGTGTCGGCGCCGTGATCGCGCCGGCGTTCGAGCCGCACACGGTGCCGTGGCTGTTCACCGAAGGGTTCGCCTGGGTCAACGCGTTGGTAGCCGCGTTCAACATGTTGCCGGGCTTCCCGCTCGACGGCGGCCGGGCATTGCTGACGATCATCTGGCAGTTCACTCACGACAAGACCCGCGCGCAGTTCGTCTCGGGTTGGGTCGGCCGTTGCCTCGCGATCGCCCTGGCGCTCTACGCGCTGTATGTGCAGAACGTGCCGAGCGGCCAGGGCAAAGACCACTTCAACGGCATCTACCTGTTGCTGCTCGCGCTGTTCATCTGGGCCAACGCGAGCTGGGTGATCGGCCGGTCAAAGCTCGGCGTCGTCGTACCCCGGCTCGACGTCCGCAGCATGACTCGCAAGGCGCTGTCGGTGGCCGCGGATCTGCCGGTGGCGGAAGCGGTACGGCGGGCGCACGCGGCCACTGCTCGCGCACTCGTCGTCGTCGACTCGTACGGCCGGCCGGTCGGGGTCGTGTCGGAAGCCGCGGTCATGGCGACGCCGTTGCAACGCCAACCGTGGATCTCGATATCCGAGCTGGCCCGACCGGTCGCCGAGGGGTTGATGTTGCGCAGTGACATGGCCGGTGACGCGTTGCTCGCCGCCGTACAGGAGCATCCCGCGACCGAGTACCTCGTCGTCGAACCGAGCGGCGCGCTGTGCGGCGTGCTGTCGAGGTCTGACGTGATCGCGGCGCTGCAAGCGGCCGGGTTGCGGTGACGTCGCGATGATCGAACGCCGCCATGGTCCGTTCGTCGCCGGCGATCTGGTGCAGCTGACCGACAACAAGGGCCGGATGCACACGATCGAGTTGACGCCGGGCAAGGACTTCCACACCCATCGCGGCGTGATCGCGCACGACGCGCTGATCGGCCAGCCCGAGGGCAGCGTCGTGACCAGCGTCGGCGGGACGGCGTACGTCGCGTTCCGGCCGCTGCTGTCGGACTACGTGCTGTCGATGCCGCGCGGTGCGACCGTGGTCTATCCGAAGGACGCGGCGCAGATCATCGCGCTGGCCGATGTGTTCCCCGGGGCTCGGGTCGTCGAAGCCGGGGCCGGATCGGGCGCGTTGTCGTGCAGCCTGCTGCGCGCAGTCGGCGACGACGGGCTCGTGTCGTCGTACGAGATGCGCGACGACTTCGCCGCGGTCGCGCAGCGCAACGTGCAGCGGTTCTTCGGCGACCTGCCGGCGACCTGGCGGCTGACCATCGGCGATGTCGTGGAGAAGTGCACCGACACCGAGATGGATCGCGTGATCCTCGACCTGCTCGCGCCCTGGGACGTGCTGGAGACGGCCGCGTCCGCGCTGACGCCTGGCGGGGTGCTGTGTGTCTACGTCGCGACCACGACCCAGTTGTCGAAGGTGGTCGAGGCGGTGCGCGAGCACGGCGGGTTCACCGAGCCAACATCGTGGGAGTCGATGGTGCGCGGCTGGCACGTCGAAGGCCTCGCGGTCCGGCCCGAACACCGGATGATCGGGCACACCGGCTTCCTGATGACGACCCGGCGGATGGCGCCGGGAGTGGCCGCCCCGCCGCGGCGCCGCCGGCCGGCCAAGGGTGCTCGCGGCGAGGAGTAAGTCGGGCTTGCGGCGGTTCGGCGATACGGCGTGACGCAGCGGGGATAGGCTCCTTGCGATCGGACTGAGCGGAGGAGGTGGGACGCGTGGCGGCACGAGACGACGCCGAGGCGCGGGCCGCGCGGTTCGAGAAGGAAGCGCATGAGCTCACCACCCAGCTTGCGTTCCTCGAAGAAGAAGTCGCGCTGCTACGACGCAAGCTCACCGACTCGCCGCGCCAGGTGCGCCAACTCGAGGAGCGGCTGACCGAGGCGCAGACCAACCTCGCCGGCGTGGTCAGCCAGAACGAGCGGCTGGTCGCGACGCTGAAGGAGGCGCGCGAGCAGATCGTCGCGCTGAAAGAGGAGGTCGACCGGCTGGCCCAACCGCCGTCGGGTTACGGCTCGTTCCTGACCGCGCATGACGACGGCACCGTCGATGTGTTCACCGGTGGCCGCAAGCTGCGGGTGACGGTGTCGCCGACGATCGAGGTCGACACGTTGCGCAAGGGCCAGGAGGTCATGCTCAACGAGGCGCTCAACGTCGTCGCGGCGCTGGACTTCGAACGGCAGGGCGACGTCGTACTGCTCAAGGAGATCCTCGAAGGCGGCGACCGCGCGCTGGTGATCGGGCACACCGACGAAGAGCGGGTCGTGATGCTGGCGGACTCGCTGACCTCACAGCCGTTGCGGGTCGGTGACTCGTTGCTGGTCGAGTCTCGATCCGGTTGGGCTTACGAGCGGATCCCGAAGTCTGAGGTTGAGGAGCTTGTCCTCGAAGAGGTGCCGGACATCGACTACCTCGACATCGGTGGGCTCGGTGACCAGATCGAGCAGATCCGCGACGCGGTGGAGTTGCCGTTCCTGCACAAGGAGTTGTTCCTCGAACACCAGCTCAAGCCGCCGAAGGGCATCCTGCTGTACGGGCCGCCGGGGTGCGGCAAGACGCTGATCGCGAAGGCGGTCGCGAACTCGCTGGCCAAGAAGGTGGCCGAGTCCGGCAAGGGCGAGGGCCGGTCGTACTTCCTCAACATCAAGGGCCCCGAGCTGCTGAACAAGTACGTCGGTGAGACCGAGCGGCACATCCGGCTGGTGTTCCAGCGGGCGCGGGAGAAGGCGTCGGAGGGGACACCGGTCATCGTCTTCTTCGACGAGATGGACTCGATCTTCCGGACCCGTGGCTCCGGTGTGTCGTCCGACGTCGAGAACACGATCGTGCCGCAGCTGCTGTCGGAGATCGACGGCGTCGAGGGGCTCGAGAACGTGATCGTGATCGGCGCGTCCAACCGCGAAGACATGATTGACCCCGCGATCCTGCGGCCGGGACGGCTCGACGTAAAGATCAAGATCGAGCGGCCCGACGCTGAGGCGGCGAAGGACATCTTCTCGAAGTACCTGGTGCCGTCGTTGCCGTTGCATCCGGAGGACGTCGCCGAGCACGGCGGGTCGACGGAGGGGACGCTGGAGGCGATGATCCAGCGCACGGTCGAGCGGATGTACACCGAGAGCGAGGAGAACAGGTTCCTCGAGGTCACCTATGCAAACGGTGACAAGGAGGTCTTGTACTTCAAGGACTTCAACTCGGGCGCGATGATCGAGAACATCGTGGCGCGGGCGAAGAAGATGGCGATCAAGGACTTCCTCGAGACCGGTCAGAAGGGGTTGCGCCTGGCGCACCTGACGACCGCATGCATCGACGAGTTCAAGGAGAATGAGGACCTACCCAACACCACGAACCCGGACGACTGGGCCCGCATCTCCGGCAAGAAGGGCGAGCGCATCGTCTACATCCGGACCCTGGTGACCGGCAAGGGCCAAGAAGCCGGCCGCTCCATCGACACCGTCGCCAACACCGGCCAGTACCTCTAGCTGCGTTTTCTCGGAAGTGTGTGCGGCCGTGGCTTCCATGACGACCGCTGGTGCGCACACTTCGGGTTAGGGCCAGCGCCGATACGCCGCTCTCAGTTGGGCGATCACCTGCTCGGGGTGCAGGCGTACGGCGACGGACGGGAACCGCAGCAGCGGCGTCCCCGCGAGGACGATCGCGTTCTGCCGGGCCATATCGTCCCACCAGGTCGTGGGCTTCAGATGCACCGCGCCGTCGACCTCGACCGCGAACGTCCGGAAGTCCGCGTCCAGATAGCGCCTGCGGCCGGTGCCATCGACACGGATCGATTGCCGCAGCGGCGGTGGCAGTCCAGCCCGCCGGGCGAGTTTCACGAAGTCGATCTCAAGCAACGAATGTGACCCTCCGGCGATGTCTCCCGCGACTGCCGCGTAGAGGCCACGGCGCGGCAGCGTTCGCTCGGCGAGCACCAGTGGGCGAAGCGCGTCGGGGTGGATGAGGCCTTGCTGGACGACGGCGGCGAGCAGGGCGCAACCTCGGCTCGGCGATGCGATCTGTTCGAGCGCGTCGACCAGTGCGACGTCCAGCCGCATCATCGGCGGCATCCGAACCGGATGCACCGCGGCCGGCAGTAACCGCCGACTGCGGCGACACACGTAGAGATCGTGCCGGCCGCTACGGCCATCGAATGGCACGGCGAGCTGGAGCCGGGCCACCGCGAACCCTTGCAGCCCGTAGCGGTGCAGCGCGGTCAGGCCGGCCAAGGCACAGTCGGGTCCGCCGTCGAGCACCGCGAACCACGCGGCAGCCTCGGACGTCAGCGGGCCACAGTGCAGCGCGACGACCCGCCGGCTCAGCTGCCGCCATCGGCCGGCGTCGAGATGGCCGCGGAGCGCCGCGCGCGAAACGCCGTAGCGTCGCAGTTGGTCGACGGTGAGCAGACCCGCTTGACCCTCGGCGAGTTGGCCAATGGCATCGGCCCGTGCGGCTGCCTGCGTCACGGGTCAACCTTGGCTCGCGCAACACCTATCTGGAGCCTTGTCCACAGCGGAAATCCGCGCCAGCCGCTGGAAGTGTGCGCACGCGCGGGGGCCATGACGACCGCTCGCGCACACACTTCAAGCGTGGGCAAACGGTGCGCGGATAGGCTGGCCGGGTGAGCGTGCGCCGGGTCATGGGCACGGAGACCGAGTACGGGATCGCCGTACCGGGCCAGTCGAGCGCGACCCACATGCTCGGCTCCAGCCAGATCGTCAACAGCTACCTCGCCGCCACCTCGGCCGCCGGTCGCGACCGCCGGCCGCGCTGGGACTTCGAGGAGGAGTCGCCGCTACGCGACGCCCGCGGGTTCGACAACTCGCCGGGCCCGGTCGTCGGCGCTGCCCGCGACGCCGCCGACACCCTGAGCGACGACGAGATCGGTCTCGCCAACGTCATCCTCACCAACGGCGCCCGGCTTTACGTCGACCACGCGCATCCGGAGTACTCGACCCCCGAGGTGACCAACCCGCGCGATGCGGTGATCTGGGACAAGGCGGGGGAGCTGGTCATGGTCCGGGCGGCCGAGCACGCGGCCGCGCACATCCCCGGCACCGGCCTGATCCAGCTGTACAAGAACAACACCGACAACAAAGGCGCGTCGTACGGGTTCCACGAGAACTACCTGATGCAACGGCAGACGCCATTCGCCGACATCGTCCGCTACCTCACGCCGTTCTTCGTCTCCCGTCAGGTCGTCGCCGGCGCCGGCCGGGTCGGCATCGGCCAAGACGGCCGGCAGCACGGATTCCAGATCTCCCAACGCGCGGACTTCTTCGAAGTCGAGGTCGGGTTGGAGACGACCCTCAAGCGCCCGATCATCAACACCCGCGACGAGCCGCATGCCGATCCGGAGCGCTATCGCCGGCTGCACGTCATCATCGGCGACGCGAACATGAGCGAGATCTCGACGTACCTCAAGCTCGGTACGACGTCGCTCGTGCTCGCGATGATCGAGGAACGCTGGTTCGCCGACAACGGTGTCGACCTCGGCGTCGAGGCACCGGTCGCGTCACTACGCGCGGTCTCGCACGACCCAACGCTCGCGCAACAAGTCACGTTGCGCGACGGCCGGCGGTTGACCGGCGTGCAGCTGCAGATGGAGTTCCAGGAGCAAGCGCGCAAGTTCGTCGAGGACCGGTACGGCGCCGATGCGGACGAGCAGACCCTCGATGTACTCGCGCGCTGGGAATCGGTGCTGACCCGGCTCACCGACGAGCCGATGTCGCTGTCGCGCGAACTCGACTGGGTCGCGAAACTTGAGCTTTTGCAAGGGTATCGAGACCGCGAAGGCCTCGATTGGGACGCGCACAAGCTGCAGCTCGTGGACATTCAGTACAGCGACTGCCGGCCGGAGAAGGGCCTCTACAACCGGCTCGCCGCCCGCGGCCGGATGGAGCGCATCGTCACCGACGCCGAGATCGAGGCCGCGGTCACCGAGCCGCCGACCGACACCCGCGCGTACTTCCGCGGTCGCTGTCTCGCGAAGTACGGCGACGACGTCGCGGCGGCGTCCTGGGACTCGGTCATCTTCGACGTCGGCCGCGAGTCACTGCAACGGGTGCCGATGCTCGAACCGTTGCGCGGTACGAAGGCACATGTCGAACAGTTGTTACGCCGATGCGAGACCGCGGCGCAACTTGTCGATGAGATAGCCGGCCGCTAAGAGCGTTCCAGCCGGCCGAGCTCGCGCCGCGCCTTCTCCGCTTCGGCATGCGCCGCCTTCGCGGCGCGGTGTGCCTCGGCTCGTTCGGCTTCGGCGGCTTCCAGTTGTTCGCGCGCATCGACCACGGCGCGGACCGCGGCTTCGTACCGGCGTTGCGCGTCGTCCGCCGTTCCGGCAAGGTCGAGGACGCGGCGACGGGCTGCGTCGAGTTCTTTGGGGTCGGCTTTCGCCGGCTTTGACGGCGGCGTTGACTTCGTTGTCGTTGGAGGCGTGGCCATCCCGCCGAAACCGGTGTACCGCAAGGGTTTCACCAGATGGCCGGCCCGGACGGCTGCGGCCAACTCCGGGTCCGCCGTAGCCGCCTCCAGCGTCGCGGTGACATCGGACTGAACGGCGGCCGGCAGGCCAGCGGGGACGAGCGATCCGACCAGCGCGCGCCGGTGTTCGGTGAGTTGCCGTACGTCGCCGCCACCGCCGGCCATGGCGGCCCGCAACTGCTCACCGAGCGCCAGCAACTCGTCGACATCGACGGGTCGCTCCCGCACCAGGCGGTTGACGACATGCGCCGGCACCGTTGGTTTGCGCAGCGCTTTGATCGCCTTAGCTGTCACCGGATCGGTCGCCGCTCGTGCCGCGTCATCCCGCGCCTTGGTGAACTCGTCCGGCGGCAAGCCGTACAGCTCGTCCGCGATCTCATCCACGCCCACGGGTTTCATGCTCTCCGGCGCGGCTGCCGAGAGGTACTGTCGGGGCAACGATCACGCGTACGGAGGTACGGATGGCCAAGGACGACGGCGGGCAGACGCGGGCGACGCGACGCACGCAGGAGACCGAAGAGGTCGAGGCAACCGAGTCCTCCGACGTGGCGGAGCGGCACGAGAAGCTCTCCGAAGATGTCGACGACATCCTCGACGAAATCGACTCGGTTTTGGAAGAAAATGCGGAGGAGTTCGTGCGCAGCTACGTGCAGAAAGGGGGCCAGTGACTACGGAGGGCGACGGCCTGACTACAGAACGAAAGCACTGCCGTGACTGCGGCGAACCGAAGACTCTGGATGCATTTCCGCGCACACCGCGACGCGCGGACGGCCGAGGCATCTACTGCAAAGCGTGCTATGCCATTCGGTATCGCGCATATCGAGAGCGCAAAGCAGCGAGTGCCGGCCGCGTCATTCGCGAACGCCTGGTCGTCCCACCCGGAACGCGTCACTGCCCGGCATGTGAACAGGTCAAAGGACTCGATGAGTTCCCGCGGAATCGAGCAACGCGCGACGGTTTCGCGACGTACTGCAAGCCGTGTCACAACGCACGAAGCCGAGAGACGCGTGAGCGACTGTATGGCGGTGGGCGCGAGTACCACCTGCGCCACCGCTACGGCCTCACCTCAGCCGATGTCGATGCGATGATCGAGGCCCAGGGCGGCACCTGTGCCACGTGCGACGGCAAGCCCGAGCATGTCGACCATGACCACGCCACCGGCAAGGTGCGCGGCGTTCTCTGCTTCAACTGCAACCAGGCGCTCGGCAACGTCCGCGACAACGCCGAGACGTTGACCCGACTGCGGTCGTATCTCCGGCAAAGCCAACCGACGGCCGACGCCATAGCGACGCCCTCGCCGATCGAGCTCGACCTCCGCGCCTACTTCGACCGCCACCAGGCGGGGTGAGGTACGCACCCGCGACACCGGTCACGAATAGGGTGACCGCATGGATCTTCTCGCCGACGGCGGCAGGGTGCCCGCCGCGTTCTTCGCGGCCGGGTCGAGTTCGTTCGCGGACTTCCTCGCCAGCCACCGCCCGGACCTGTTGCCGGGCCGCCGGCTTGACCTGCAACCCGGCATGACGATCGATGCGCCGCACGGCACCACGATCGTCGCGGTCACCCACGTCAACGGCGTGATCATCGCCGGCGACCGGCGCGCGACGATGGGCAACGTCATCGCCCAGCGCGACATCGAAAAGGTCTTCCAAGCCGACGAGTACTCCGCCGTCGGCATCGCCGGCACCGCCGGCATCGCGGTCGAGTTGGTCCGGCTGTTCCAGGTCGAGCTCGAACATTACGAAAAGATCGAGGGCACGACACTCAGCCTCGACGGCAAAGCCAACCGGCTCAGCCTGCTCATCCGCAACAACCTCGGCATGGCGATGCAAGGGCTCGCCGTCGTACCGCTGTTCGCCGGCTACGACCACGACGCACCGGACGTCGCCAAGGCCGGCCGGATCTTCTCCTACGACGTCACCGGCGGCCGCTACGAAGAACACAGCTTCCACTCGGTCGGCTCCGGCAGCGTCTTCGCCCGCGGCGCGCTGAAGAAGCTCTATCGCGACGACTTCGACGAGCCCGACGCCGCGCTCGCCACCATCCATGCGCTGTACGACGCCGCCGACGACGACAGTGCGACTGGCGGCCCAGACCTGACCCGGCGCATCTACCCGGTCGTCGCGAGCGTCACCGCCGACGGCTTCCGTCGGCTCCCCGACACTGAGGTCGAAGAGCTCACTCAACGGGTCGTTGACGAACGCATGACCAGCCCCGGCGGACCCAACGCACCACTGCGTGGGGGTGAGAACCGATGAGCATGCCGTTCGGTTACGTCTCGCCCGAGCAAGTGATGAAGGACCGGGCCGACTACGCGCGCAAAGGCATCGCCCGCGGTCGCGCCGTCCTCGTCATGACCTACTCCGACGGCATCCTGTTCGTCGCCGAGAACCCGAGCAGCGCGCTGCACAAGGTCTCCGAGATCTACGACCGGATCGGCTTCGCTGCGGTCGGCAAGTACAACGAGTTCGAGAACCTCCGTCAGGCCGGCGTCCGGATGGCCGACTTGCGCGGCTACTCCTACGACCGCACCGACGTCACCGGCCGGATGCTCGCCAACACGTACGCGCAGATCCTCGGCACCATCTTCACCACCGAGTCGAAGCCGTACGAGGTCGAGATGACCGTCGCCGAGGTGGGGGAGACGCCGGCGGGCGACCAGCTCTACCGGCTCACCTACGACGGCAGCGTCGCGGACGAGCAGGGGTTCGTCGTCATGGGTGGCAACGCCGAAGCGATCAGTGGCCGGCTCAAGGACAGTCACCGCGATGGGATGGAACTCGGCGAGGGACTGCGCGTCGCCGTCACCGCCATGACCGCCGCGGGCGACAACGGCGAGCAACGGACCCTCACCGCGGACGCGCTCGAGGTAGCCGTGCTCGACCGCACCCGTCCGCGCCGAAAGTTCCGTCGCTTCACCGACAGCCAGACCGAAGCCTTACTCGCGTAGTAGGGATCGGCGACACGCCGCCGCTGCCGACACCGCGCGCAATCGGCGGCGCTTTCTGCCCACCACGTCGGAGATTCGCGCACGGTGTCCCGCGCTTGCCCAGCGTGATCATGGCGTTCGCAGCAGATTTCGGCGTGACCATGGCGTTTGCAGCCGTACAACGCCATGATCACGAACAGGGCGGGCCGTTTCGCCGAACCCTCCTAGCAGACCTACGGCTTGCTCCACACGGTGTAGGCCTGCGTACGGACCTGCTGGTCCGCGGCGTAGAGCGCGTCCTCTTGCGCCCGCGCCGGCAACGCAGCGGTTCCCCGCAGGACGCGGAACGCCAGCTCGCGCGCCGGGGTGTCGACGCCGCCGTACCCGATCAGCGGGTACTGCTGCACCGCCGCCGGTACGTCGCTCCACTTCACCGGCGTGGAGTTGTACGGCGCCTGCGTCGGGTCGCAGACCGCGCCGTCGTTCCGCTCCGCGACCGGCCGTGCCGTCGCAGTCCGGAACAACACGTCCTTGAGCTCTGCCTTGGTCAGCTTTCCGTCCGCGAGCGGTCCCGACTTCACCACGCCGGCCCGGCCGGACGCGAGGACGTCACCGCGATAGCCGGTGTGCGAATCGCCGAGAATCCGCCGGGCTTCGAGGATGATGCGCGCCGCGCCACCAGCCACGTACGGCGTCGCCGCGGACGTGCCGGAGCCGATCGTGGGCCCCGAGCCGGTCGTGGTCGGCCCTTCGGTGGCCCACGACGAGCAGGCATCCGAAGCGACATTCGGCATCGACCCGGGCCAGGTCGCGACGTATCCCGAGTCATATCCGCCGACGATGATCGGCGCCGGGCCGAGATGGGGCGCGAGCAGCGTGGGGTGACCGAGCACGCCACCGCGGAATGCCGCGCCGTTGCCCGCGGCCCAGAACGCCAACTGCGTGCGCGCGGTTTCCTCAATCGCACGTGTCAGCGCGGGGTCGTCCATCACCATCCCGGAGCTCGCCGGTGCCCAGCCGGGAACGAGCGGCCCCCACGAGTTCGACTGCACGTCGATCCAGGAGCGATTGGCGGCCGCCCACCGAAGGCCGTTTACCGAAACCGTCGAACCGTCTTCGCCACCCACGCCGACGCTGACGGACAGCGGTAGCTGCACCGAGACGACGCGGCACTCCGGGCAGGCGCCGTACTGGTTCGACGCGGCTCGCGAGGCGGTCATCGCGCCGTGGCCGGTGGACAGTACGTAGGTGTCGTTCGGCTCTTTGTCGTTGCAGTTGATCGCCAGCTGCGACCCGAACGCGATCGCGCCCACGATCTTCGTGCCCGGGAACCAGTAGAGCTGCCCGGGGCGCACCTTCGCCCAGACCGAACGGCAGTCCTTGCGCAGCGCCTGGTTGTAGTCCTTGGCGTCGAGCGTGATGTGCAGTGCGATCGCGCCCTTGGGATAGCCGGGCAGGTACGTGCCCGGATAGCGCATCGCGAGTGGTGACCGGTCCCGGAAGACCTGGTGGTACGGGTTGATCCCGGTGTCGACGAGCGCGATGACGGCCTGGGCCGGCTTCGACGCGGACGTAGGCTTCGCCGTAGCGCTTGCGGCGCCGCCGAGGCCGCCGGCAAGCAGGAGCAAGGTTGCACTGATCGCACACCACCGGCCGCCCATGGGTCGCCTCCTCGTCCTCACCTGTTCCTACGCGCGACCGGGCCCAGCGTCACGGATGTCAACCGATTCGTCAGCTATCGCGTCCTTTGGACATGATTCGCCTTACCCGGCCCGCAGCCCTGCTTGCGCTCGCCGTCATAACAGCGGCCGGCTGCTCCAGCGGCGCCCGCCCGGCGGCGCGCGCGACCGACTCACCGCCGCCCGCTTCAAGCGCGCCGGCCTCGAGTACGCCGGCCGCGACGGCCACCCCAACGGACGCGGCCGCTGTCCGGTTCACGGTCGGACCGCTTCAGCTCGCGGTGCCGCGCGACTGGTCGTCGGGTCGCGAGCGGCAGGACTTCGGCAACGTCTGTGTCGCGCCGCCCGGGGCGCACCGGCCCGCGATGTTCGGCTGCGCCGGCCTCGACATCTGGTACGGCTGGAACGGCTTCCTGCCCGGCAACGAACAAGCGACCTTCGAACGCGCGCACCCGGCGTGGTACCACGCGACCGACGTCCAACCATGCCCGGTGAAGCCCACGGACGGCCCGGATCACCTCAACGGTGTGCGGGATGACGGGCTGGCGGCGAAGGAGACGCTCCGGCCCGTCGGCAACCGGTCGGCGTACTTCTATCAATGGCACGCGCACTGTGACGACGGCTATCGTTTCGCGCCACGCGCGTGGTACCTGCCGGCCAGCAAGATCCTCGTCTTCGACTACATCGGGGACGCGACCGCCGACGCGATCCTGCGCACTGCGACCTTCGACCGCGGCCGCTGGACCCTTGGCTTCCTGCGCGGTGCGAGCCGCAGCAGCACCGGCACGACGTTGGCGTTCGACGAAGCCGAGTGGCTGTCCGGCGAGGCGGCCAATGACTACGCCCGCCGGCACGGGATGGAATCGCCGGTGCCGAACGACTACCTGATCGTCGATCCCGATACGTCGACGGCGCCGTACCGGCTGACCGCGGACGCACGGGTCGTGAGTGTGTTCCAGTTGGCCGGGACCGAGCCGGGCACCGAGCGGACGGTGTCGGTGACGAAACTCGCCGCCTTCGTCGCCGACCGATCGCACTGGGACGTTCCGTTCCACGTCCACTTCGATCCCAGCGGCCGGATCGATCAGGTCGTCGAGCAGTACCGCCCCTGACCAAACGGGATAGCGTCATGCCGTGGACCGCCGCATCTTCGGGCTGGAGAACGAGTACGGCGTCACGTGCACGTTCCGTGGCCAGCGCCGGCTCAGTCCCGACGAGGTCGCCCGCTACCTGTTCCGCCGGGTCGTGTCGTGGGGTCGCAGCAGCAACGTCTTTCTGAAGAACGGCGCCCGGCTGTATCTCGACGTCGGCTCGCACCCGGAGTACGCCACCCCGGAGTGCGACGACCTCGTCGACCTGGTCACCCACGACAAGGCGGGGGAGCGCACCCTCGAAGGCCTGCTGATGGATGCCGAGCGGCGGCTGCGCGAAGAGGGCATCGCCGGCGACATCTATCTGTTCAAGAACAACACCGACTCGGCCGGCAACTCCTACGGCTGTCACGAGAACTACCTCGTCGGCCGGCATGGTGAGTTCTCCCGGCTGGCCGACGTACTCATCCCGTTCCTCGTCACCCGGCAGATCATCTGCGGCGCCGGCAAGGTGCTGCAGACGCCGCGCGGCGCGGTCTACTGCGTCAGCCAGCGGGCCGAGCACATCTGGGAAGGCGTGTCCTCCGCCACGACGAGGTCCCGCCCGATCATCAACACCCGCGACGAGCCGCACGCCGACGCCGAACGCTTCCGGCGGCTGCACGTCATCGTCGGCGACTCGAACATGTCCGAGACGACGACACTGCTCAAGATCGGTACGACGGACCTCGTCCTACGGATGATCGAGGCCGGCGTGGTCATGCGCGACCTCACGTTGGAGAACGCGATCCGCGCGATCCGCGAAGTGAGCCACGACATGACCGGGAAGCGGCGGATCAAGCTCGCCAACGGCCGTGAAGCCAGCGCGTTGGAGATCCAGCTCGAGTACTTCGCGAAGGCCCGCGACTTCGTCCACCGCCGCGGCGCCGACGCCACCGCCGAGCGCGTACTCGACCTTTGGGAGCGCACCTTACAGGCGGTCGAGAGCGGCGACCTCGACAAGGTCGAGCGTGAGATCGACTGGGTGACGAAGTACAAGCTGATCGAGCGCTACCGGGCGAAGCACGACCTGCCGTTGTCGTCGCCGCGCATCGCGCAGATCGACCTCGCGTATCACGACGTGAACCGCCGTCGCGGCCTGTACTACCTGCTCGAACGCAAGGGTGCGGTCGATCGGGTCGCGAACGACTTGCGCATCTTCGAAGCCAAATCGGTGCCGCCGCAGACCACCCGCGCGCGGCTACGCGGTGACTTCATCCGTCGCGCGCAGGAGAAGCGGCGCGACTTCACCGTCGACTGGGTGCACCTCAAGCTCAACGATCAGGCCCAGCGCACTGTGCTGTGCAAGGACCCGTTCCGCTCGGTCGACGATCGGGTCGAGAAGCTCATCGCCAGCATGTAGCCGCGTCGTCTGTCAGCCGGCGACGGCGAGCTGGGTCGGTTGCTGCCGACCACGCAGTACGACGCTGCCGTCGGTGCGCCAGTGCGCGCGCTCGGCGAGGTCGACCGACTCCAGCATCGACGCGCACACGAGCAGCCGCTCCGGCCGTACTTTCGCCAACTCGGTCAGCCGCGCCGCTTCGTTCACCGGGTCACCGATCACGGTGTACTCGAACCGTTCCTTGGTGCCGATGTTGCCGGCGACGACGTCACCCGCGGAGACACCGATCGCGGCCTTCAAGCCATGTACGTCGGACAGGCGTTCGCAGAGCAGGCGCGCCGCCAGCAGCGCGCACGACTCCGCGTCGTCGCGCCGTACCGGCGCACCGTAGATGCACAGCGCGGCATCGCCTTCGAACTTGTTCACGAACCCACCGGTCCGCCCGACGACGTCGACGACGATGCCGAAGAACGCGTTCAGCGCCGCGACGACCTCGGCCGGCGATCGCGTCGCCGCGAGCGCAGTGCTGTCGATCACGTCGACGAACAGCACCGCGACGTGCACCTGCTCGCCACCGAGCCGGACCCCGCGTTCGATCGCCTGCTCGGCGACGTCCTCGCCGACCTGGCGGCCGAATAGGTCACGCAGCTGGCGGCGTTCGCGCAGCCCTTCGACCATCGCGTTGAAACCGGCCTGCAACTGACCGACCTGGCTGCCGTCGTACACCGGCACGGTGATGTCGAGATGGCCGTCCTGGACATCGGCGAGCGCGGCGGTCACCGACTCGATCGGGTCGGCGATCGTCTTCGCCGCGAACACGGTCGCGAGCGCGCCGCTGAGCAATCCGGTGCAGCCGAGGAATGCCAACCCGGCCAGTGACACCGGCCGGTCGCCGTGGTCGACGGCCATCATGATGACGCCGACCAGCGGGGTGCCGGCACCGATGCCCCAGGCGAGCAACAGCCGCGACTTCACGCCCGGCACGAACGGATCGGTCGGTAGCCCGCCGTCGAACGCCATCGCGTTGATCGGCCGCAGCAACCGCTCCGCCATCAGGTACGTGAGCCCACAGGTCGTGATCGCGCCCATGAAAATCGTGGTCGCGATGTCGGAGTCGTACAGCGCACCAAACCGCGCGTTGATCGGGACGAAGACGAACTCCGAACCCATCCATACGACGAAGTTCAAGATGGCCTGTCGCAACGGGTGCCGGACGATGTACGTACGTTCGGCGTCGGTCGCCGGCCGGCCCTCTTTCGCGAACTGGACCAACGGCCGGAACGCTAATCCGGACACCGCGCAACACACGACGCTCGCGACGAAGTTGTAGGCGATCAGCGCGATGACGTTGGCGGTGAAGAACCGTTGCGGCGCCGGCAGGATGAAGCCGAGGTAGGAGAACACGATGACGGCGCCGGCCATGTTGCCGAGCAACATCGCGCAGCCGAACTTCGCCTGAACTTCGGTCAGCGTTGAGCGCACGTCGGTGGCGCGCACCGGGGCGGTAGCGACTGGGATGGCCGCGGTCATGTTCGCAGTGTGGCAGTTATCCGGCGAACCGGTCGACCCACTGTGTGGTGCATCACAGCAACGCGGCCGTATGCCGCCCGGCCGCCGCCGCCGCGAGGAAGTACGCCGGATCGTCGTCCAGACCGCGGCCCATCGACGACAGCGCGACCGGTGTGTCACGCATCACATCGAGCAAGCCGTCCGTGTCGACCTCGACCAGCCGATGCCGCTCACGCAACGCGCTACACGCCTCCCGCACCACCGCGCCGAACGGGTCCGGCAGCAGCGGTACGACGACATCCGCAGGCGCCATCGCGACCCGGCCGAGCGCGGTCAGAGTGTGATGCGAAACACCTTGATGCCGCTCGCGCGGATCGACCGCGGACACGCGTAACGCCGCGGCCGGCCGGCCACCGAGGACCGCCGCGGCGTTCACCGCCTCGCCGCTCGCGACGCCGCTGAACCCCCACCGGGTCCCGGTGCCGAGGTTGCCCGGCCCCTGGGTGACGATCGCGACATCGGCCTTGAGCACGTGCCGGGCCGCGAGCAGGCCGCTGTGCACGGTGACCGCTTCGACGTCGCCGCCGTACGCCTGCCCGACCGTGACGGTGCCGGCCAGCCAGTCGGCATTGCGGAGCGCGGGAACGGTGCGGGAGAACGCGATCGGCAGCGCGCCGCCGTCGGACATGACGTAGACAACTCGCGCGTCCGGCCGTCGTTCGCGCAGCCCGGCGAGGATCGCGGGTACGGCGGAGTGCAGGTCGGCGATGACGACCGGCATGCCGCCGATGTCATCCGCGTCGCGCAGCACCTCGTGATCCGGTGAGCCCTGCTCGTCGGCCGCGAGCACGGTGACCTGCAGTGGCGTGTACCGCGCCTTCACCACATGCCCGCGCTCGTCGCCGTCCGCGGGCAACCGGTCCGGGATCGCGACCACCATCGCGACGCCGCCGGTGCCGAGGCCGAGCTCCAAAGCCGTGACGTTGAGCAGCACCCGGTCGCCGGCCTGCGGCGTGCCGACGACACCGGTGTATGCCAGTGCGTCGACCTCGCCGTCAGCGGTCGCCGCGACCAACGAGACCGCGCCACCGACTGGTTCGCGCACCGACACGACCGTGCCCTCGCGCCACCGGATCACGGCGGGACATTACCGGGTAGCCCCGCATTCCCACCCGCGTCCGCGGGCAGGCCGGACCCATGGCCCGAAACTGCCGCGTCATCGCTGCGCCCCGCGATGCGGTCTGGCGCACGCTGGCGGACGGTCACTCCTACGCCGACTGGGTCGTCGGCACCAGCGAGATCCGGTCGGTCGACGACGAATGGCCGGCGCCGGGCAGCCGGCTGCACTACACCGTGGGTCGCGGCCCGCTGCGGCACGAAGGGCACACGGAAGTCGTCGCGGTCGAGACCGGCCAGCGGCTGCAGCTGGAGGCGCACGCGTGGCCGATGGGAAGCGTGCACATCGACATCGACCTCACCGACGCAGACGGCGCCGAGAGCACCGTCGTCACGATGGTGGAGGAGCCGAAGCGCGGCCTGCTGGCGCGGCTGCACAACCCACTCGGCGACGCGGTGCTACGGCTGCGCAACGTCGAGGCCCTGCGCCGGCTGGCCAAGCTCAGCACCGAGGAGCGCGGCTAGGAGCGGTCGGCGTAGATGCTGCGATGCGCCGCCCGAATGAGCCCGCGCCGGGCCGGGCCGAGGACGCCGGCGTTGCGCAACGCCGCCCGCGCGGCGATGGCGCCCGGCCCTCCGTGGACGCCGCCGCCCGGGTGCGCCGAGGCTGACGCGAGGTAGAGGTCACGGACCGGCAGCTCGGGCCGGCCGAGCCCGGCGACCGGTCGCC
Organism: Frankiaceae bacterium; assembly: GCA_030840585.1. Lineage (GTDB taxonomy): Bacteria > Actinomycetota > Actinomycetes > JAFAQI01 > JAFAQI01 > BP-197. The sequence goes on from JAVEEG010000122.1 coordinate 18,398, forward strand.
AGAACAACTGCTGGTGCAGGGCCGCGCTGCCGGAGTTGAGCGCGCCGCGGAACAGGCTGGGGTCGGCCGCCTGCATCTCCAGTGGCCCGAAGACGTGCCGGCCCACGACGAGGTCGCCGAACCCGGGCGCGTGCCGTTCAACCTCGGCCTCGACCCGCCGTACGACGGCCGCCACCTCGGCGGCGTCCCAGCGGCCGGTGATGCCATCCGGCCCAGCGTCACCACGGGCGTGCTGGGGCAGGTGGGTGTAGCCCCAGGCCGACTCGGTGCCCGCCGGTGACCGGCTCGGGTCGGCGGTCGTCATCTGCCCCATGACTACGAACGGCCGGTCCGGCACGTTCCCGACCGCGAGATGCCCGGCGTACC
>JAVEEG010000187.1 GCA_030840585.1 Frankiaceae bacterium
GAACTCGGCGTCACGCTGATCGACGGGTACGACGAACTGCTCCTCGCGCTCGACGCGGGGGTACGGCCCGAGTCGGTGTACCACTGCCCGGCGTACGGCGACGACCGCGCGGACGGTCGGGTAGACGAGCCCGTGCTCGTCAGTCGGGAGGTGTTCGCGAAGATCTCCTATCGCGAGCACCCGGACGGGTGGCTCGCCGTCGTGCCGTCGCCAGCGGTGCCGCTGGGATCGCTGACGCTGCCGGCGAACCCGCTCGTGCTCGTGTGCGAGGCCGTCGAGAAGCCCGGCAACCTCGGCGCGATGCTGCGGACCGCGGATGCGGCCGGCGTCGCCGCCGTCGTGGCCGCCGCAGCGGTGACCGACTGGGGCAACCCCAACCTCGTACGGGCCAGCAAGGGCACCGTGTTCTCGGTACCGGTCGCGTCCGGTGACACCGCCGAGGTGTTGGCGTGGCTGGCCGCTCACGGCGTCGCGGTGGTGGCGACGTCGCCGGACGCCGCCGATGATGCGACGTTGGATCGCATCGACCTGACCGGCGCGGTTGCGCTCGCGGTCGGCGCGGAGAACGTAGGACTCTCGCCGGAACTGTTGGCCGCCGCACAGCATGCGGTGCGGATCCCGATGTTCGGCCGGGTCAATTCGCTGAACGTTTCCGCCGCCGCCGCGATCGGCCTGTACGAAGCGGTGCGCCAGCGCCGCGCTGGCGCTTACTAGACATAGCTACTCCCCGCCATCCACAAGCGCCCACTTTGCGCGCTTCATGCACAACTATCGGTGACCGCGGTCATCCGGCGCGCCAGACGGCGCAGACTTTGCCTGGCCCGGGACCGCAAGCGCCTCACTTACCTATCGATGACCCGTTGGGGGCTTCATGCCAGCCTGTCCACGCAGCGTCGTTCGCGCCGCGATCGCAGTGATCGCGGCCGCCGCGATGCTGTTGCTCACCACACCGATCCCCGCGCACGCGGAGGTCGCGGCCTGCGGCACCCGTGCCGCGAGCAACTACCACGCCGGTTACATCAACCCCGGCGATCCGTACGTCGAAGGCGACTACGCCATCATCGCGACGAGGTACGGCGCCGTGTGCGACTCCGACACGACGAACAACAACTTCACCAATCAGTACGCGATGATTGCCAGCAACAACCTCGCCGGCTGGGCCCAAGACGGCTACATGCGCTGGTACGGAAGCTCGATCGTGTTCTTCGCTCAGCAATCCTCCGGACACACGCTCAACACCAAGTACGGCACCACCGCGCTGGCCACCGGCTCGACGTACTTCTACTACAACAAGTGGGACTCCTCGTGCCTGTGCATGGAGGACATCATCGAGCGGACGCTCTACCTGAAGTCGACCTGGAACCCGTGGACTAGTTGGGTGGCGCCATTCTCGCCGCAGTTCACTGGTGAGGCGACCTACCGCTCCTCCGACCTGTCCGGTACGGCGGCCGCACCGGCGAGTTACACCGCGATCTCCGGTCAGGACAGTGCGACCGATACGTGGCACGCGTACCCCTGCGGTCAACTGCAAGCGGTCAACGACGTCGCTGCGAAACGCGCCGACGGCAAGTCGTGGCACGTGGTCGCGACCAGCCCCTGCCCGAACTTCAACCTCTACACCGGCTGACCGGAGGTCGACGATGAAACGCATCACCATTGCGGCGGCCGCCGCTGCCGTTGCCGCCAGCGCCATCGGCGTCGTTGTCACCATGTCCTCGAGCGCAACGCCGCACTCGACCGCACTCCGGCACGTCCCCGTACGGCTGGCCGCCGACACCACCACCGGTGTCGTGAGCTACGACAGTGAAGGCGTCACGGTCGCGCCGCCACTCGCCAGCACGAGCGTCCCCGCGCCGGCGGCGGCCACCGCGCAAACGGTGATGGACTCATTCCGAGCCCAGCAGGTCCCGGCCGGAGTGGTCGGCAAGCAGATGGACAGCGCCACCCACACGGTCGGCCAGGCCCAGGTCACCGAGTCGATGCCGGTCTCCCCCGAGGTCGTCGCCGGCGTGCCGTACGCGGCCTGGGTCGTCACCTATACCGGACTGCCCGCGGTGTCGTACGCGCCCGCGCCGCCACCCCCGGGCCTGTCCTGCACATTCGTCGGTGTCATGAACCGTGCCACCGGCGACTGGACCGAGTTCTTCTCTTCTTGTTCCTAGAGACCCGTCAAGAGGAGAAGAGCTGATGCGCCGATCGCTACTTGCCGCCGTTCTCTTGGGCGTGGCGGCGAGCAGCGCGGCGTGTCACACGACCCGTCACCCCGCTACGACGACCCCGGCAGCGACGGTCACGCCATCGATTTCGGTGGCGTGTGCCGGGAGCGGGGTGCGGGTCGTGTCGGCCACTCCGGTCGTCGTCCACCACGACCGTTCGGCCGTGCTTGCCAGATTGCACCTCGATCCGCGCGCGACCGTCACCGCGGTCACCGCCGGAAGCGTCGACGACCCGGTCGCGACGAAGGCCGGGCTGCCGGCCGGACCACGCACGATGTGGCTGGTGCTGACCCAGGACCCGCCGCGCGCCTCCACCGGGCCGGCGGTCAACCTGTCCCCCGGCCCGCACCAGACGCTTCGCCTCGTCGACGACGCGACCCTCACCCCCGCCGGCGCCTTCGACTGCGGGAGTGGGTGACGGTTATCTCAGCTAGCGCGGACGCAGCTCGGCTGGTGATCGACGTACGTACGACTGCCCGCCGCGTCGTCCATCGTCTGCGTGCTTCCGCGCAGGTCACCGTTCCCGGTCCGGATGTTGTCCGCGAGCGAGGTCGTCGCCGACAGCTGCGAGAACTTCGCGCCAGCGGCGACGTTGGCGTCCTTCCGGTTCAGGATCCAGGTGATGACGCCTTGGCTGTTCATCGTGGCCTGGGTGACTTCCATGCTGTCCGAGGGGCCGAAGTTCGAGTCGGCCGACGTGCCGAAACCACCGGAGACGCCGCCGGTCGCGTAGACGTACAGGAAGAACGCCGACTGGAACGTCGTCGTCTTACCGCCCACCTTTTGCGTCTGCGTCCACTGCAACTTGTACGTCGCCCCCGTCGGGACGCCCGACGCGGAGTCACCACTGGCGAGGCGCAGCACACCGACGATCGTCTTGTTGCCGGTCGCGATGTCGCCGCTGACGATGTCGTCCACCGCGTAGTTGTTGCCCTGGCCCTGCACCTTCGCGTCGCCCGGCGCGTCAGTCAGCATCAGGCACGACGGCTTCGGGGCTGGCTTGGCTTTCGTCTTCGCCAGTGCGGCGGTCGCTCCGAAGCCGGGCGCGATCAGACCGGACGCACCGAGCGCGGCGATCACGACGACAAGACGACGGTTCATGACGGGTTCCTCTCCCACGACCAACGACGAGCCACCCGCGTACGGCAGGCGGCCCCGAATGCAAGTAGTGATCCAGCCGCGAGCAGGTACGCCGCGGCCCGTTCATCCGATCCATGCGCCGCCGACACGCCCACCCGCGACTGCGGGCGCAGCGCCGACATCGCCATTCCGGGCTCGTCGTCCGGGAGCAGGCCCTGCTCGGCAAACGCCAGCTGCTGCGCCTGGTCTTCCTGGCTCGCGGCACCCGGGTTCGTCTGCGTCTGCGGGTTCGGATTCGGGTTGGGGTTCGGTTGGGCCGGCGGCGCGGGCGGCGCAACCGCGACCGCGGCCAGCGCCGGCAGTTCGAACAGCGGCTGCACAGGCGGCGGCGGGGCCGCAGGCGTCCCGCACTTCACCGTGACCGGCAACGACGCGACCTGCTGGGCCGCGACGGCGGCGACGACACGGACGGTCGTCGTACTGCCGAAGCGCGGCGGGTCGCAACGGAACTCCAGCGGTACGCCGAGACGGTTGACCGCCTTGACGTTGACCTGCGGGAACGTCGTCGCGCCCAGCGGGCGGACCACGTCACGCGGCCCTTGCACGCCGAGCGACACCGTCTTCAAGTCGCGCAACGAGTCGAGCAGGCCGAGGAACGCCGGCGCGATGCTCTCGTGCGAGTCCGCGGCGTACCGGCAGACCAGCGCGTCGCCGGCGCGCAGGTCCGGCACGCCGTCGCCGTCACAGTCGACGCCGGCCGGTCCCGCGGTCGTGTGCGATGCGGCCGCGAGCGCCTGCATGTCCGGGCCAGGGTCCTGGCCGGAGCCGGTGTCGACGTCGAGGCCGACCAGGTGGATGCCCGACTGCGCGAGCGTGGTGGCGACCAAGTCCCGCGACGGCCCCGGCCACGCCGGGTTGGACTCGGGGTGGCGGAACTCCGCGTCCGCTGCGACGACGATCACCTTCACCGCGTTCGGGCGGAACTCCGCGCCGAGCCCGGGCTGGATGTCCGAGGCGCCGCTGGGGTCGGACACGACCTTGCGGCCGGCGCCGGTCGCGGCCTGGTAGATCGCCTCCAGCCCCGAGTCGCGGCTGTCCAGGGTGCCGCCGCCGGTCTGGATCGACTGCAGCGCCCGCGCGAAGGCGTCATTGACCGGCCCGATCGCGCGGTCGCGCCGGTAGGCCCAGTCGTCGGTCGCGACCAGGCCCTCTTGCATCGGGTAGTCGCGGAAGTCGGCGACGCCGAAATGGACGTCGATGCCGCTCGCGGCCAGGTCGTCGACGATCTGCTGGATCGAGTCCTGCACGCTGCCGATCGTGTCCGCCATGCTGCTCGTGCTGTCAGTCATGAAGTACACGTCGAGCGGCGTCGGCGTCGGCGGCAACAGCAGCCGGTACGGGATGTTGCGGTGCTGGTGAGGCCGCAACGTCACCGTCGGGATGTTCGGGCTCAACTCCGGCGTCCGCAGCATCGGCGGCCGGGCCTTCACGTGCACCGGGTTCGCCGCGACTGGCGCCGGCAGCGGCGGCAGCTTGTACAGGAACGACGCCGGCACCTTGAACCGGAAGATCGTGTTCGAGTTCGCGCCGTACAGCAAGAACCCGTACGACTCGATGCCCATCGACATCTGCAGGTTCTCGAGGTTCGTCTCGATCGGCGACGCGTCGAACGGCTTGCGATTCGACGACGCCGGCGGGTCGACCTCGACGTTCGGCAGGTCGCCGGACACCGCGAGCAACCCGACCAGCGGGCCGTGCGTCGCGGACTTCACGTTCTGCGGCGCCGGCAGCGAATGCCAACTCGATCCGCCGTTCGTGCTGACCAGGCGCTCGCCGCCGCTGGTATGGAACACGCTGATCAGCCCGGGTGACAGGTCGACCGTGCGCACCGGGCCGCTGACACCGGGTACGGCGGCGAATGCGGCCCCGCCGGTGGAGCGATAGAGCGCCGAGTCGGTCCACGCCCAGATCGACAACCCGTTGCCGCCGAGCCCCACGGTCATGCCGCGGAACTGCGGCAGGCCGGTGAACGCCTGCGTCCAGTTCGTGCCGGCGTTCGTGGTCTCGTAGATCGAGTACATCTCCTGGCCGGTGCCGGCCAGCTGGCGGAACAGCAGGAACGCCACCGGCGAGCCCGCGACCGTTTCCAGGTCGAGCGGCTGCCCGGTCGCGGGCAGCCCGTTGGTGGCGGATGCGAAGTGCAACCCGGCGTCGCTGCTGGTGTACACGGCCGGCTGGGTCAGCGGCGTGTTGTTCAACTCGACGTCGACGGAACCGATCGCCCAGCTCAACCCGCGGTACGGCGTGCTGCGGACCTGCGTGATCGACCGGCGTACGACGCTGGTGTTGTCGCCGGTGACGTCCGGCACAGTGACGCTCTGCGGCAGGTTCGACTGCTGCCACGTACACCCGCCGTCGAGCGACCGGACGATGTCGGTGCCGTTGGTCGCGAGCAGGTGGTTCGTGGTGCCGGTGTCGAGCGCGTAGTCCTGCAGCGCGTGCTGCACGGTGACGAACCCGGGCGGCAGCGCGATCTGCTCCCAGCCGTCCGCGAAGTGCTGGATGGCCGTCGGGCAGGCGTCGGTCGAGGCGTTACCGGGGACCGCGACGAGGGCGAGCCCGACCAGTCCGGTCGCGAGGCTGAGCCGCGCCGCGCGCCCTCGCGTCCCACGGCCGACCGCCCGCTGAGCGCGCGCGAGCCAACCCGGCACTGGCCCTCCTGACGACAACCCGAGGCGGAGCCCACCCCGGTCCCTGCCCATTTCGACGCTGACGCGGCCGGTTCCTCTCGGATCGGCCCCGCAGTGTGGCTGGCGAGACAGATGTGGCGGCGGAGTATGCGCGGCGGGCTCAGGCCGGCCAGCCGGCCCGGATCACCGCCGCCGGCATCGTCCAGACCTGGTGCCAGCCGGTCTCGCCGGCCGCCAGCGGCTCACGCTCCTCGACCCCGACGAGCGTGAACCCGAGCCGGCGCGGTACGGCGGCGCTGCGGACGTTCGCCTCGTCGCAGTAGATCGCCACCGTGTCGACCTCGTCGTACGACGCCGCCACCTCGGCCAGCACCCGGGTGGCGGCGGTGACCAGGCCGCGGCCCTGCACGTCCCGCCGCACCCAGTAGCCGATCTCCAGGACGCCCGGGCCCTGCCGAGTGTGCAGGCCGGTGCCGCCGAGGATGGTCCCGTCGGCGGCGAAGATGCCGTAGACGAAGTCCGTCCCCTCGGCCCAGTTGCGCGCACTCGCGGTCAGGAACTCGGATTGCGTCTCGGCCGTGACCGGCTGCTGCGCCCACGGCATCCACGGCCGCAGGTGCTCGAGGTTGTCGTTGACAACGTCGACGAGCTGGTCGAGGTCCGCCGGCCCGAACGGGCGCAGCAGCTCGCCGGTTGGCAAAGTGAGCTCGCGCGGCATCCGCTCGTACATGCGGAGATGATGCCCGGTGACGGCGGCAAAGAGGAGTGGTTTTCAGTGATGCAGTGGGAGCACGGCGGCCACGAGCTATCGACGTGGTACCGCGTCGTCGGTGATCTGAGCGCACCACGGCTGCCGGTCGTGACGTTGCACGGCGGGCCGGGCGCCGCACACGACTACCTCGTCGCGATGGCCGCGCTTGCTGAAGACGGGCGCGCGGTCGTGTTCTACGACCAGGTCGGCAACGGCCGCAGCACGCACCGGCCCGACCTCGGCGCGGACTTCTGGACGGTCGAGTTGTTCAAGCGCGAACTCGCGTTGCTGCTCGACCATCTCGGCATCGCCGACCGGCACGCCGTCATCGGCCAGTCATGGGGTGGCTTCCTGGCGCAGGAGCATGCGCTCACCCGGCCGCCGGGATTGCGCGCGATGGTGCTGGCCGACACCGCCGCGTCGTTCCCGGATTTCGTCGCCGAGTGCAACCGGCTACGCGCGGAGCTGCCGCCCGAGGTCGAGGCGACCCTGCGCCGGCACGAGGCGGACGGCACGACCGACGCACCGGAGTACGCGGCGGCCTGCGACGTGTTCTACCGCCGGCACGTCTGCCGGCTCGATCCGTGGCCGGCCGAGCTCGACGAGGGCTTCGCCTGGATCGAGCGCGACCCGACCGTCTACTACACGATGAACGGCCCGAGTGAGTTCCACGTCATCGGCTCGATCAAGGACTGGTCGGTCGCCGACCGGCTGAGCGAGATCGACGTACCGACACTGCTCGTGTCCGGCCGGTACGACGAAGCCACGCCGGCGTTGCAGCAGACGTTGCTCGACGGCATCGCCGGCAGCGAGTGGGTGATGTTCGAGTACTCAGCGCATTGCCCACACGCCGAGGAACCGGAACGCTTCGCCGAAGTGGTCGGCGCATTCCTCCGCCAACACGACTAACTACCTACGTCGACTGCGACGTTGTGTGTCTATGACCCCCGCCACACTGACACACAACGTCACAGTCAACAGTCGATGCGCGGCGCTTACGCCGTCGCGAGCGCGCCGCGGCGCAGCCCGCGACCGACCGCCGCGGCGGCCAGCAGCATGAGCGCGAGCAGCGCGATCGGTCCGCGCTGGGCAATCAGCCCACGCAGCGTCGTACCGGCGCCGGCCGGCACACCAAGCACCGCGCCGTGCGACGAGGACGACCCGCAGGACTTGCCGGTCAACGACGGGCCGCTGTCCTGACGGATGAAGATCGGCGTCGACCACGCCTTGTCGCCACCGGTCACCGGGTCCTTCACCGTCGTGTCACCGCTGGCGATAATCACGCAGCCCTTGCTGTCGATCCAGTTGGTGAAGTAGTCGCCGAGCCGGCGGTCCTGGCCGGTCGCGACACACGTCGTACCGCCCTGGCAGATGCCACCGACGTGAATCGGCCGGCCGCTCGCGTTGACGATCGTCTTGCGCACGTGCGTGGTGCCGAAGCCGTAGATGTTCGCGGCCATCAGCGACACGTTGCCGGTAGTCGCCGAGTCGGGGTTCGGCGTCGGCCGGTCGTACTGCCACCACACGACGCTCGCGTTGCCCGGCGTGCCCGCAACCACCCACGGCCACAGCACCGTGGTGCCGGGGCTCGAGATGGCGTAGCGCGGAGTCCAGTGGATGCCGTCCTTCGACATGGTCATCCAGACGGTGTTCTTGCCGGTGCCGTGCGTGCCGCCGGGGTAGTCGGTCCACGTCAGGTAGATGTTGCCGGCGCTGTCGAGCTCGATCGCCGGGAAGTGGGTCAGCTCACCCTGGGTGTCCGCGGCCTTGTACTGCACGAACTTGCCGGTGCCGGACTTGTACGCGCCGAGCGCGTTGCGCAGGATGCCGACGCCGATGCCACCGCCGTGCACGGTCGGCACCGGCTCGATCAGCGCGCCGTACAGCTTGCTGCCCTTGACCTTGTCGTAGAACAACTTGCCGTAACCGCCGGGGTCGGCGAAGCCCTTCTGGCCGCACGAGACGCCGGCGTCGGTCGACTGCCACACCGAGTGATCGCCGGTGTTGGGGTCGTTGGCCAGCCAGACCGTGTCCTTCGGGCCGGCGGCGAGCCACGGCCGGTCGCCGTCGTGGCAGTTGAGGGTGCCCTTGTCCCAGGTCTTGCCGCCGTCGGGCGAGGAGAACAGCGCGTCGTTCACCAGGTCGATGCCGGTGTTGTAGACCCGGCCGCCGTCGTCCTGGGTGAGGTCGGGGTCGGAGAAGCCGGTGTTGTTCTGCGGGCTGGCCTCGAACCCGCTGCCGGCGAGGTCGGTGCGGACCCACTTCTTGCCGTCGCGCGAGGTCCAGATGTTGA
>JAVEEG010000310.1 GCA_030840585.1 Frankiaceae bacterium
CCGAGGGTGCCGTTCTCGATGGCTACCTGCCGGCGCAGCTGTCCGACGACGAGCTGGCCGGCCTCGTGCAGGAAGCGGTGGCCGAAGCCGGCGCCAGCGGTCCACAGGCGATGGGCTCCGTCATGAAGCTCGTCGGCCCGAAGGTCGCCGGCCGCGCAGAAGGCGGCCGCGTGGCGGCTGCCGTGAAGGCAGCACTCGCGGGCTAGGCGTGGCCGTGCTTCTTGCTCGGCCTGGGTTGCGGCGATGGCTGCGGTGGAGGGGCCGCCGGTGATGCCTGTTGCGAGAAGACCGGATCCGGCGAGGGCGGCGCCGGCGGCGGCGGTGCGTGGCCGTTGGAGACGTAGACGGTGATCGTGGTGCCGGCCGTCACCAGGTGCCCGGCCCGCGGTGAGGTGTACGGCGTGATGCCGAAGGGGGTCGGCGCGGCCGCGACGAAACCGCCGCTGCGCACACCGAAGCCGGCGTCCACGAGGGCCTGCTTCGCGGCGTCGTACGGCTGACCCGACACGTCAGGCACGGGGATCTTCTCGCCGTCGACGACGCTCGCGTCGGCCTTGGTGAAGTCCTGGGGCGGTACGCCGTCGAGGGCGGCTCTCATCGCGTCGCGCCAGATCGGAGCCGGGATGCTGCCGCCGTACACCTGCTTGTAGTAGTTGTGGTTGATCGTGACGCGTTTCATCGGCAGCGGCCTGCCGTTGAACGGGCCGGGCTGTGGGTCGGGCAGTCCGAGCCACACGGATGCGGCGAGCTGCGGCGTGTAGCCGATGAACCACGCCGCCTTCGACTCGTTGACGGTGCCCGTCTTGCCGGCGACCGGGCGGCCGATGGAGGCCTTCTCGCCCGTGCGGCCGTGCACGGGACCGTCGACGACGCCCCGCAGCAACGACGTCACCGTGTCGGCGATGCCGGGCTCGAGCACCTGGTCGCACTGCGGGTCGGGGACAGCCAGGGAGCTGTGGTCCGGCTTGATGATCTCGGTGACGACGCGCGGCGCGCAGTGCACGCCGTGGGCGGCGAAGGTCGCGTAGGCCGCGGCCATGTCCAGCGGGCTCACGCCGTTGGTCCCGAGGACGAACGACGCGACCCGCTCGAGCGGCTTGTCGGCGACGAAGTTCTCGACCTTGTGCACGCCCATCGCCTCAGCGAGCGCAGCCGGCTTGTCGACGCCGGTGCGCTCCTCGAGCTGGAGGAAGTAGGTGTTGACCGAGAGCGCAGTCGCCTGCGTCATGTTGAACGTGCCGGCCTCGGAGTCGCCTGCGTTCTGGATCTCGTACGGCTGCGTCTGGCCGTCCTTGACGTCGATGAAGACCTTCGAGCGGTACTTCTGCGGGGAGTGCAGCGTCAGCCCGATGGGGATGCCTTCTCGGAGCGCCTCGGCGATCACGAACGCCTTGAACGTCGATCCGGCCTGATAGCCGAACTGGCCGCCGGTCGCGAGGTTGACCTTGGTGAACCCGGGGCCCTTCTCCTCGCTGTAGGTCCGGTCGAGGGCCATCGCCCGCACGTTGCCGGTGCCGGGTTCGACGACGTTGATGGCGGCCGCGGCATGGGACGAGTCGTTGCGCGGCACCTGGTTGTCGACGGCCTGCTGCGCGGCCAGCTGGATCTTGGGGTCGAGGGTCGTCTTGATGGTCAGGCCGCCGCCGAGCAGCGTGCGCTGCCGGGCGTTGCGCGTGTCTCCCAGCGCCGCCCCGGCCGGGGTGTCCTCGAGGACGTGCCGCAGGTAGTCGCAGAAGAACGGTGCTTGTACGGCGGGGTCTTCGCACCCACTCCCGACCGGCCGGAGCGCCGTGAAGATCCCGAGCTTCGTCGCCGCGGCCTGCTGGTCGGTCGTGATGAAGCCGAGCTCCTGCATACGTCGCAGGACCACGTCGCGCCGCTCCTTCGTGACTGCGCGGATCGAGGGTTCCTTGCTGCTGGGGTCGAACGTGTTGGGGTTCTGCACCATGCCGGCGAGCAGGGCGGCCTGCGCGAGGTTGAGCTTGTTGACGGGCTTCGCGAAGTAGTAGTTGGCGGCGGTGCCGATGCCGTAAACGCCGTGCCCGAAGTACGCGATGTTGAGGTAGCGCTCGAGGATCTGGTCCTTGGTGAGCTTGCGTTCGAGGGCGATCGCGTAGCGCGCCTCGCGCAGCTTGCGGTCGATGCTGTCTGCCTTTGCCGCCTGCTGACCGGCCTTGTCGGGGGCGGCCTCGATGAGCGCGTTCTTGACGTACTGCTGGGTCAGCGTCGACGCGCCCTGCTTCACACCGCCCGCGCCGGCGTTGGTGATCGCGGCCCGGACGATGCCCTTGTAGTCGACGCCGTGGTGGGCGTAGAAGCGGCTGTCCTCGATCGCGATGATCGCCTGCCGGGCGACCTTCGGGACGATGTTGAGCGACACGTTGACGCGGTTCTGGGTGTACATCGTCGCGAGCAGCGACCCGTCACTCGCCAGGATCTTGCTGCGCTGGGCCGGCGGGCCGGCCTCGAGGTTGTCGGGCAGGGCAAGGAAGTCGTCCGCCCCCGCCTTGGCCGTCAGCCCGAGCGTGCCCACGACGGGGAAGGCGAGGGCGGCCAGCAGGAGTCCCATGACCACGCTGACGACCAGTGCAACGCCCAGCTGGGACGCGATCGGGTCCGTACCG
>JAVEEG010000125.1 GCA_030840585.1 Frankiaceae bacterium
ACCGCTTTCTGTCAGGCGTGCCGGAGTAGCACTGGGTTGGTGGCGTGCCGGAGCACGGCTTTGGAGAAGCTGCCGAGCAGGAGTTGCGCGGCGACCGAGCGAACCCGCGGCGCCATCACGAGCACGGATCCCGGCTGCGCGTTCGCGTAGGTCACCAGCTCGTGCGCGGGGCGCGATCCGCTGAGTGGCACGGCTACGGCGCCCATTGATTCGGCGAGTTCGGTCAGGTGGTGCAGGTGCTCGTGACGCTGGTCGAAGTCGTAGCCGGCGAGTTCGGAGTCGAGCACCGTCACGACCTGGACCGGGACACCAAACCTGGCGGCCCAGCCGCGTACGTCGGCGGCGAGTTCGGGGGACACTTGCTCCAGTGGCGGCACCGCGACAACGAGGCGGGTGACCGCGGGCCGGGCGGCCTGGTACTGCGGGCCGATCAAGACGATCGGGCCGCGCCAGCTCCGTAGCAACTCCTCGGCAGTGCTGCCGAGGGCGAGCTCGGCAATCGCGCGATGCCCGCGGCTCGCCATCACCAGCAACGACGATTCGTCGTCACCGAGAAACGCGGCGATGCCCTTCGCGGCGCTCGGCGCGGTGACCACATCGATCTCGATGCACTGCCCGTCCGGTGCGGTGTGCAGGGTGACTTTGCCGGTCGGCCGGTCGAGCCAGGGCGCCGACGTGTCCACGTGCACTACGCGGTACGGGACCCGCCAGCCGCGCGCGAGAGCGGTCGCCACTGACACGGCGTTCCAGCTCAGCGAGGAAAAGTCGACCGGGACGAGCACCTGCGCGTAACACGTCGCGATGTCCTGAAATGGATGGATTGGTGCGGTCATGGCTGCGCCTCCTCCGTCACAGACGACGGTGCGTGCGCGCCACTACCTGCGGCCAGGGGCTTAGGTCCCGGTGTTGCTCCCGGGACTAGCCCCGGTCCGGACAAGTGACTTTGGTCCCACCGGAGTGGGGCCGTTGCGCCCTAACGGACCTGTGGCCGAGACGGCAGTGTCGGGATGCAGAGAGGAGCCGACCGGCTCCCGCGGTGAAAGGAGACGACAATGCGCCGCAAGACATTCGACGCGCTGATCTCGACCGGTGGTCTGGTCGTGGCGGCAGTCCTCATCGTGGCGGGCGTGCTCGGCATCTGGGCGCACAGCTTCGCCAACAGCAACGTGCACAGCCAGCTCGCGCAACAGAAGGTGTTCTTCCCGAGTGTTGCTGGCATCACCGCGCAGCACAACGCGGAAATCACCAAGTACGTCACGCCGTACGCCGGCAAGCAGGTCGTCAATGGCCAGCAGGCCCAGGTGTTCGCGGACCACTACATCAAGGTCCACCTTTCCGAGGTGGCCGGTGGCCAGACGTACAGCCAAGTGTCCAGCAAGTTCATCACGATGAAGCCGACCGACCCTGACTATCAGGCGGTTGCCCAGCAGCGGCAGACGCTGTTCATGGGTGAGACGTTGCGCGGCATGCTGCTCAACGCATACGGCTTCTGGAAGATCGGGCAGATCGCATTCACCGCCGCGATCGTGTCCTTCATCACTGCCGGAGTGATGCTGCTGCTGTCGGCGCTAGGGTTCTGGCACCTGCGTCGTGTGTCTCCCGAGGCGGAGGTCCTCCCGAAGCTGGGAGCCCGCACGCCGGCCCCGGTCGAGCAGTAGCACTCACCACCGGTAAAGAGGCGGCCCCGGATTTACGGGGCCGCCTCGCTGTGTGTTCGGTGACCTTCGCCTCTGGGCGCGTTGTCGTGCGGGCGTCACCGTTGGAGGCGCGCTACGAGGAGGTCGGCGATGACGTACTTCCCGCCCGACGTGATGGACATCATGGAGCACGAGACGGCCGTGCCGGCCGAGTCGGCGGACGCCGTTTCGCCGTACCCGTTCCGACGCGCGATGGGCGTGATCGAGACGGTGCTCGCCATCGCGGCCGGGGTCGGCGTCGTACAACTTGCCGCCGGCGTTGCGACCCCGCCGGACGCGCAGCTTCCCCCCGGCCTGCACAGCTGGGCGATACCGGCGGTGTGGTTGTTCGGGACGGTGTTCTTGCCGTCGACCGCGGCCGCGGTCGCGCTGTTCAACCGTGCGCGCTCGGCTCCGGATCTCGTTCTCGTTGCAACGGTTGCGCTCGGTGCGGAGCTTGTCGTGCAGATCCCGTTCCTGGGTTGGAGTTGGTTGCAACTGGTCGTCGGCATTGCCGCCGTTGCCGCCGCGGTACTGGCATGGCGAGCGCGTCAACGCATGCGGTGAGTCGCGCGTCAGTTGGTTAGTTCGCAAGGGGATCAGTCGTAGGAGGAGTCATGACTATCCGGCGCATTCTCGTCACCATCGCCGCAGCCGGCACCGCGATCGCGGTGGCGCTCCCGGCGGAAGCGTTGCCCGCCTTCTCCACGACGGCGAAATCCGCGACTGACCCCAGCGGCAGCATGACGCAGCTGTGGAACCTTCGCACCGGCAACGACGGCACGTTCGACCGGATCGTCTTCGACGAGCGGGTCTCGGCGTCCGGCTACAGCGTCCGCTACGTCTCGCGGGTGGTGTACGACGCCAGCGGCCAGGTCGTGCCGCTGAAAGGCCGCTACTTCTTGCGGGTCGTGATCAACGGTGCGGCGACCACCTCGTCGATGCCGACGGTGCGCACACCCGGGTTGCCCGAGGTTGCGCAGATCCGCACTGCCGGCGAGTTCGAACGGGTGGTCTCGTACGGGATCGGGTTGAACCGCTACCGCGGCTTCCGGGTGTTCCGGCTGACGTCGCCGACGCGACTGGTCATCGACGTTCTGCACTGAGGTCGTTGGCCTCTGTTGAGGAGGCGCGCTCGCGTCGTATCAAGGAAAGAGCCGCTCGGCCAGACGCCCCCGTGCCTGGCCGAGCGGCCTTTCGTTGGGGACTTTCGCATCTAGTGGACGACCGCGCCGGTGCGGTGTGCTGGATGAGTGAGTCCTAGCCTCCTGGGGTTCGGACGGTTGGCTGTCATTCCGTGCGCTGCGCTCGTCGTCGGTGTGACCGGCCCGCCGCCCCCGGTGCATCAGTTCGCCGCGCCGCACTTTGCGGACAGCGCGGTGTTGACCGACGACCTGCTCAACGATTGCGGATCGCCGGCGACCACGCCGGTCCCTGACGGTGCGCCGATCGTCGTGTCGTTGCCGCCGTACACGTTCACGGTCGGGCGGATCCCGTCGACCGCGTGGCGCAACCCGCCGAGCACTGATCCCGGTTGGCGGCTGGCGTTCGAGGGGTTCATGTACCTGCCGGCGCTGGCGCTGCGCGCGTACCTCGACGACCAGACCGCGTCACTGCACCGGATGGTCGACCAGATCGCTGCGTTCCACCTGCAGAACCCCGACCCGGGCAGAAGCGTCTACGGCTGGGATGAGGGGACGGCACAGCGGCGGCTGCAAACCGAGAACTGCCTGTATGTGCTGACCCGGGACGGGCGAATGCGCGCCGGCATGACCGCTGACGCCAAGGTGCAGCTGGGGCCGAGGTACTACGGGCCGCCGTACGCGCGGGTGCACAACCACGGGTTGATGGCGAACCTGCGCATCGTGCGGGCCGGTGAGCTCCTTGCCGTGCTGAGCTGGCGGACGACCGGGCTTAGCCGGATGCGTAGCGAAGCGCCGCTCGCGTTCAGCCCCGCCGGCACGACGTGGGAACAGGCGTCGGCGTACCACCAGTTCACGATTCAGCTGTGGAACCAGGCGGTTGCGTTTCTGGCTCGGCATGAGCCCGGATCGCCAGCAATTGCAACGATTCAGGCGGTTACCGCCAAAGCGCTGGCGGTGTTGTCGTGGATGACCGAGCCGGATGGCCAAATCGTGACAGTCGGCGACAGCCCGCTGCAAGACGGAGAGACACGTACATCGACCGCACGGGTGTTCCGGGACGACGCGGCCGGCTGGCTCATCGGCAGGTGGTCGTGGAGTGATCCGCTGACGACGTATTACTCGATCCGGTACGGGCCGCCGCGGTGGGCACACGGCCACGAGGATCGCGGCGCGATCACCTGGTCGACGTGGGGTAGCCGGGTGCTCGTTGATCCGGGCCGGTTCGACGGCGACCCGGCGTCGAGTTGGCGCACGTGGCAGATGAGTGCACCGGCACACAACGCCGCGGTGCTTGCCGGCACCCGGTTGACCTCTCGCGCGGTGCGGGTGACGGCGGGGACGGTGCAGGCGCCGGCGCACGCGTGGCAGGTGGAGGACGACCTGTACCCGTTGCATCACGTGCGGACCGTGAACGTGTACCGCGATACGCGGATGCTGCGGTTGCGGGACAGCTTTGCCGGGCCAGGGCCGTTCGACCAGTACTTCCACCTCGCGCCGGAGTGGCTGCTGGTGAGTGTGAGCGGGGACCGGCACTCCGCGGTGTTCCGGCTGCCCTCCGGCCGGCGGCTAACCGTCACGACCACCGGGCTCATCCGGCAGGTGGTGCGGGGTAGCGCGCAGCCGATTGCCGGTTGGTTCTTCCCGGACGACGGGGTCCGGCTCGCGGCGTACCAGCTGCGCATCGCGTCACTGACCCGGACGATCTCCACGGCGCTGCGCGTGACGTGAGACAGCTGACGTGACGGTGCTGGCGGCGGTAGCGGTCGGGCTCGGTGTCGGTGCGCTGCTGCTGGCGGGTTGCTGGCGGAACACAGGTCGCACCGGGCCAGGACCCTTGCTGCCGCACTCTGAAGCGGTTTAGCTTCTGCTCTCGCGCTGCTTTCTCCAGGACCCGCTAGGAGCGCGGCGACGACCCGGACGGAGCAGTCGCACTGTGTCCTTGTCCACGCCCGGCCAGCGCGTCGGTGGCCGCGTGCCGGGTCCCATCACGATCAACGTGTTGATGGTCGCGCCGGCGAGGACGAGCTCGAGCCATGGCGGCGCCTCATCGCCGAAACCGCCAGGATCGTGGGCGTCCGCTGAGCGCAGAACGCCGTCGGCCCACCCTGCGGCGATCGGCATGCTGTCCGGAATCGACCAGAGCCCAGTGCCGGCGTCGTTGTAGGCGAGGACGTAATGCTGGTAGCCGCCGGGGTTGCCGAAATAGTAGGCGCGTGCGAATGCGAACCGGCGGGCTCCGCAGGATAAGAGCGTCCCTGCCTCCGGTGCTGCGATACCGCTAAAGGTGGATCGGCCAAGCCGGACACTGAGGTGGCCAAAGGTGAGATTGCGGGTCGGGAAAGCAAACCGCTCGTCGGTGACAGTGATGCCAAACCACGCGACGGCCTGCGCCGCCTCGTTCAAGCCGACCTGGAGATATGCGTGCGGAGTCACAAACGTCAGGCCGTCTTCGCCGTTCCGCGTTTGGACTCGGAACGCTGGCGGGCCGAACGCTGCCTCGAGGTACTCGCGGGTGACTCCGGCCGCGAGCCGGTTGAACCGCGCCATGTAATCACGGCGACTGCCAATCGTGCGTCGGTACGCGGTCGCGCCTCCGCGGTACGCCGCCACCGCGCCGCCGCCGATCGCAACGACGGCCGCGGCGGTCTCGATGTCGCCACTCACGCGCTAATCGTTACCGATGCCGTCCATCCCTGCGCGAAGCGGGCGCCGAGGGCCGCCGCGTGGGTTCCCCTTGTGCGCCCGATTTCGCATGCCCAAAATTATTGTAAGAACGTGTCGGATGTCGTCGAGCGTTGGAACGCCCTGCCGCGTCGGATGTACCTCGACACGGCGCTACTTCAAGACATGTGGGACTACGGCGAGTTCCTATGGGACGGTGGCCCGTTCGTGCCGCTTGGGCGTGGAGGGAGCCGCCCGGGTCTTGTAGACGATCTCGATGCGCTCCGGCTGATTCTCGCTGTCAATCAACGAGCGGCGTTCCAGTTCGTTGTTTCGCACGCCTCGATCGCTGAGGTCGACCGACGCGCTAACAGCGGAGCCTTCCGTCAGTGGGTGCTCGACGTGCTCGACGTTTGGTTGGTGCAGTCCGAAGGATGGGTCTTCCGCGGGGTTGCCGCCGACGGCCTAAGGGGAATTGGCAGCCTGAGCACAAGTGACAGGCGAGTACTGCAGGACGCGCTCGACAACGACTGCGACGCACTTCTCACCATGGACAAGAAGTTGGTCTCGCAACACTCCGTCGTTAGACGAGCTGCAGGGTTGAGCTTGCTGTCCCCTGACGGCTACTGGCGCCTTCTCCGGCCGTTCGCGGCTCTGTTTCTGTGAGGATGCCGTCTGCGTAGGTGCCGCTGCAGTATCGGTAACGATTCGGATGCATCCCGCGCGAGTTCTTAGGAATCCGCCAAAGTTTCGTGACCCGCTGTTCTTACGTGCCGAGCACACGCGCCACGGTTTCCCCGGCTTGCGGGCTAGGAACTACTTTCTGTGGCATTCTCCGGTGGCGCGAGCTTAGGAGCGCTTCATGGCGTATAGGCAACTGCCGATCATCGAGGTAGACGTCGATAGGTTGCGGCTTGACCTGGAGAACTACCGGATTCCGATCGCCCCGGATGACGAAGATGCTGCGCTCAACTACCTCTTCGCCTCCGAGGACGTGCTTGAGCAAATCAAGCTGTTTCTTCGCGACGGGTATTTCGACAACGAGGTCCCGATCGCTGTCCAGGAAGACGGCGCCTACGTAATTCTCGAAGGCAATCGTCGCGTCAGCGCCCTCAAGGCAATCGCGAAGCCAGCGATCGTTCCGGCTCACCAGGCCCAGGTCGAGGAATTGCGAACTCGATACGCGACCGAGGTACCCAACTTGCCGAAAAAGATCCGCGTGATCGTGGTGCCTAACCGTGCCGCGGCCCGCAAGCACATCGCTCGGCTACATACGGGCCTTTCGAAGCGGCGGTGGAGTCGAGATCAGCAAGCCAACTACTACTTCTCGTTTCTCGGCCCTGGCGTCACGGTCAGGGACCTGAAGGCGCTCTACCCGGATGTCGAAATCGTTCGGTTTCTGCGAATGGTCGCCGTACGCCGCTTCCTCACCGGCGTAAAGTTCAGGGACAGCGCCCTTCGGGAGTACGTTGCGAGCGCCGATCTGACTATGTCGTCGTTCGAATACGCCTACCGTAATGCGGCCATCGCGGCCGCAATCGGCGTGAAGTTCGATGCCGATGGGCGAATCGAGCCGGCTCGGAAGAAGCCCCAAAACATCGGCGCGAGCCTGCCCGCCGATGTACGTGCCGGACTGGAATACTTGATGGAAGGCTTCCGCTCGGGCACGTTCAACACCCGCTCCCCGGCGTTCAAGGCTGGCTCTCAGGAGCAGATCGACCTGATCGCCCGCTTGGTTGGAAGCCCGGCGGCCGCAAGCGACGAAGGTGGGGACTCTTCTCGCGCTGGCGGCCACAGCGACCCAAGAGGGACCTCCAGCGGGAGCGCAGGCGACGCCGGTGGCGATGCGGGCACAGGTGCGGGGGGATCATCCGGCGGCGGGAGCCGTGGCCCCAATGACCCCGACACGCGGCAGGGTTTGGACGTGTCAGGTCTACCGTTCGAACACATTCCGTCGAACCTGACAAAGCGCGTGCTGGAACTCCGGGCGATCAACGTAAAGAAGACCCCTGCGGCGAGTGCGATGCTGCTGCGCTCGGTGCTTGAGGCCACGATCAAGTGGCACTTTGCCAGCAATAACCCGCCGGTCAGCGGCATGCTGAACGAAGTGTTCCCGACTGTCGTGAGCACCTACGGTGGACAGCGGGCACTCAGAGACTCCATCAACGCGATCAGTTCCGGTGCGACCACAAAGCCGGGGAGCATCAAGTGGTTCAACGCTGCCGCGCACAACCCGCACCTCGAGGTGAAGCATGAGGATGTGCGGTCGGCCTATGCGCTCATCCAGCCCGTACTGATCCGCCTGTTGAAGCCCGCCTAGCCGTCGTCTGTTGCGCGAGGGCCTCGCCAACCGCCCCGGAAGCCACCAAAAGCTCCGACGTCTTGCCGGGGTATCTAGCTGAGTAGGTCAGATCCAAACGCCCTTGGAAGTGTTCGGCGTATAGATGCTTGATAAACGGGGAGTCGTCGTACGTCATAAGCCAATGCGCCGTCGTGACTGCCCTGACGGTGTGGGCAAGCGCTTCGTGATCGCGTGCTTCGAAGGCATTCAAGTAAAGCTGCGAGCCAGCATGAACGTAGGGCGGATCGATGTAGAGAAACGAGGACTTCCTGCGGCCGTGCTGATGGATCACAGTGCGACCGTCAAGTGCCGTGACTTCGATCGCCGACCGTAGGCTTCCGATTGCCTGAACACGCTTGGCCAGCGTCTCTCGGTTGAAGCGAGCGTCGATCTTGTAGCGACCGTTCTGAGTCTGGCCGCCGATAACGCCGGCGTTGAGCACCCCGCTGCGGTTAGTACGGTTCAAGAAGAAGAACGCGCGTCCGAGCGCCGAGCGGTCCGCACTTCCGGACCGGTAAATGTCCCGTTGCCGACGCCATTCTTCTAGAGTGAGGGGAACGTCGACTATCCAGTCGATGAATGCTGTGGTGGAATCGACGACCTCAGCCCAGAATGCGTGCACCGCCGGGTCGATGTCGTTAATGACGAGGCGCTTGACGACGCCTGCACGCAGTAGAGCAATACCCGCCCCTACGCCGCCAGCGTACGGCTCCACGTAGGTGCAGCTGCGGATGCCGAGCTCTGCGATCAGGTCGGCGAACAGTCCCGCGAGCGCCGATTTGCCGCCCGGATATCGCAACGGTGACACAGTCCCATACCTGCGCGAGGCTTCGACTCGAACGTTCATGCCGCCCCACGCATGCGCTGACGATACGCAGCGGTTCGCGGTGGCTCTAACTCCGGGCGGGACTTGGCTCTGACCGCGACGGGCCGGCAACCGTCGTCAACGACCCACACGGTGCGGTTGGGGCTACGGGACTACGCGCCAGCCAGGGCAGGTGCTCTCGACGCTCTGTTTGGGCACCGCCTGCCAGCCTGTCGTGATGAAGTTGAAGTCGGTGAACTGAACGGTGATCGACACGGTGAGGTGGGAAGCGCACGCTGTCCACTGCGGGTCCGACGCGTAGTGCGTGTACTGGTACTCCTCATTGTTTCCAACAAAGACGTTGGTGCGCCCTGGGCTGCATGCGTCGTCGCCTACCTGGGTTGCCAAGCTGCCGTTATGCAGTGCCGCGGTCCCGGGTGGGTAGATCCACTGAATGGAATCGCATACCGAACGCGTGGCGCGGCCGGGGCCGGCGTAGACCATCACTTCCATATGACAATCCGACAGCCCGCAAACTGGCGAGGCCGCGAGCATGCCGGGCGCGGATTCGTCGGCGCAATTCACGGCGCCGCAGCCCGTACCGTTCAGTTCATCGAACACCATCCCGACCACACACGCGGGGGCAGCCGGTCCGCAAAGAAATGGGAACGCGGCACGGCTCACTGTCCCGCCCGCATCGCACGCCTGGCACGGCCCCGCCGCCAGTTCGGTCGAGGACGAAACCGTTCGGCCGGATGGCGCGGTGACCGCGGTTTCAAGCTGGCCGGCAGCGGCGGTCTGCGTAGCCTCAAGCTGGGTCGTCTCGACACCCGTCGTGGTCGCGACCGTGTAAAAGCGGGTGGTCAATTCACACGAGGTCGAGTCGACTCCTTTGTCTACGACGTACCAGACATGATTCACCAGCGTCGCTGCACGAAACAGTTGGTCCGGTCCGGGAAGGGGGAGACTCGACCGCATCTCCGCGGGAGTCGTGCGCTGTGGTGAGATCTTCTCCTCTCCGGTGCCGATGTCGGCATTCACGAGGTATTCGCGATAGGTCTGCGCTGCCCCTGCCGCAAAGCACGCGTTGCTGGGCGCCGAGATGGAGCCGCGGGCTGGGGATGTGGCGGCTGCCGCGAACGTCAGAAGCAACAGCATGCACATGGATATGGCCCGAGAACGTGGCCGAAGCATAGTCGGCATCGAAATCCCTTCCCTGACAGCGCAGCAGGACTTTGCCTTGCAGGCGCATATCACGCCCACTGTCAGTACGTGCGGGAGGAATGTATATTACGTCACATCCGCGGAATCTTTTCGGCCATGCTCGCGCTGGGTTGCGATGGACTCCCCCTGTGGCAAGCGTCGGCGACACGAGGAGGCCTCAGATCTGGAGCTAGCTCCTCTCTGGGGTCGCATGAACGCGGGATACGTCAAGCCACGCCGAAGATATGGAACAGTCCGGCTCGCTTTCGGCGTGACGGGCACAATTATCGCCGTGCGCTGGACGGACATTCTTCAGGGGCTAGGTGGCCTAGCCGGTGTGATCGCTCTCGGTTGGCAGATCGCAAACGAACTCCGACGCCGGGCGAAAGGGCCCCCTCCTCCGCCCGAACTGAGGAACGCCTTACTGGAAGTGCTGCCCGCGGCCGAAACCCTAGCGCGGACGCCGCAGAATCACGACTGGATGACACAGACCGTCGGCCCGCCGCTCGACAGGATCAATACCCTCGTACACACGTTGCCGTTCGGCTCGCCGTTGTTCTCGAAGTGCTCGCTCGCCGTGATCCATCTTCAGAAGGCTGACGTCCTAGCGCGATACGACGGCGACACTCGTCCCGCCGAAGAAATCGCGCTACGGATGGCAGATCAAAGAGAAGCCGGCCGGAAGGCGGAGGCGGCGATCCGCGACGCGCTCGACCTCATCGCCCGTCACTCGTTCTGATCTTCTGAGATGGCAACCGGCGAACATCGGATCTAAGCTGAGTCGTGGCTGTCAGCTATCCCATCCTCCAAACGGTTCGCGATCTGTTCCCCAAGAGTGGCCGCAGAACCGTAATGATCGAGAACGCGTGGCGACCGTACGACGGGCACACCGAGCCCGGTCCCGGAAACTGGAATCCCGGATGGTCACCAGTGAACCAACCCGCGACATACGCAGTCCTCAAACAGTTGAAGGACGATGGCTACACCTGGGCGAATGTCGTAGCTGGCGCGCGGCACCGGCGCGACGTGCCTATCTCGCGGCTCATCTGACGACTATCAAGGAACCGGGGCGGAAGGCCGGTCTACTCGCGCAATTCGCCGAGTCGCGGCTTGCGGGATGACCGAGCCGTGCGGTCCGCTGTCCGTCTAGTGTCGGCGCACGTCACCGGGTGCAGGTCGCGTTCGCTCATCCATTGGTGCATCTCTGCGACCCGTTCTTGAGGATGAGCCGAGGATGCGCGATCTTGTGCTCCTCGACTCCGCCGGGGAAACGCGCAGGCGCGTGAGGCCGGCGACCGAATCGGCGCGGGTGATCTCGTTGGCTGCTGTCCGGGCAGTTCGTGTTCTTGAGCAGGCGAGTGATCCCGGAGCAGCCGAGCGGGATGTGAGCAAGCGCAGTGGGGCCCATCCTAGGGCCGCCGCACGTGCTCTGCGGCTGGGATAAAACCGCAGGTCATGGCGGAGGCTCGGGGATTTGAACCCCGGATGGGCGATAAACCCAAACCGCATTAGCAGTGTTACGTCCCGCATAACCGAGCAGGCGGGGGCAGTTGGTGAAACACCGCCTGACCTGCGAAAGCGTCCGGGACCGCATGGGCCCGTCCGGGGCGGTCCGGGCATCCGTGTGACCGCGGTGTGACCGCGCCGAGCGCCGCATTGGGCATGCTGCGTGGTTACCGTGCCGCCGGCGCCCGACGTGTGCCGCGCATTAGTCGCAGAGATCAATAGCAACCGACCGCGAGCGGCGTGGGCCGCGCATCACCGGGCAGGGCTTGCCCCTGCCCGGTCCTTCCTGCCCGGAGGGGTCGCAGAGGCTCCAGGGTCAAGGGCCGCCGAAGGCGGTCGCGCAGCGACGCGCGAAGCGCGCCCTTGACGCTGGAGGGGCGGCCCCGCAAAATGCGCGGCCCGCGACGCTCGCCCGACCTAGGTCTCGCCCGACGCGGCCACGCCGAGCAGGTCGAGCGCCTCGTGCAGGTTCTGGGCTGCCGCCTCATCAGGCGGCTGGGAGGCCGGGTGTCCGGCGTTGCGGGCGAGCCACACGCTGCGCATGCCAACCTCGCGCGGCCCTTCGACATCACAGCGATAAGAGTCCCCGACGAACGCAACCTGCGACGGGGAGCATTCCAACTTTTCGGCCACGTGCAGGTAGATCTTCGGATGTGGCTTGCGGGCTCCAGCCTCGGCGGAGGAAACCACTGAGGCGTCCGCAGGTACGCGCAACTCCGCGCTGTCGAGCGCGTCGCGTAGATCCCACCCAAAGTTCGAACAAACAGCCACGCGCAGTCCAGTTCCGACGACGCGGTCGATAGCGGTTTGAGCGTCGTCAAACGCCGCCATCGGCACCTGATGTAACTCTTCGAGGCACGGGATGACCGCTTGCGCGACGTCACCGTCGAGGGGATCGCCACGACGTAGCCGCTGACTCGTGGATTCCGCCCACGCCATGTAGGCGTCCCGAGTGCCGCTCCGATCGCGATGTTCGAGCCCCTCGGCAGCGGCTTGCAGGGCGCCCATCACATGCTCGGTCACCGCATACCCCAGTGTCTCCAACGTCACCCTGAACGAATCAGCAGCGCCGGACCTCGTGCGGATGAGCGTCCCGAAAGCGTCGAACGCGACCGCGCGGAGGTCGTTCACGCACCAGCGCGCGATGGCACCGGTCCGACCACAGAGACGATCTTGTCGTAAATGCACGCCTGCCCGGCGCCGGGCGACAGCGGGCATCCGAGACAACCCGCCGCGGCCGCTCGGACCGCCTCCTCGCCCGCGGCCGATCGCGTCACAACGAGGTCGCCGCGCAAGAACGCGAGCGCGCTCATCTCTGGTTCGTCGGCGAGAGCGCCGCACCGGTACGCGCGCCCAGACGGCATCACCTGCAGGTTCGTCATCAGCTCGAGAGCGCAGCCGCGTAGCTGCTCACCCGGATTGAGAAAGGCGCGCTCCACCTCGACGAAGAAACCCGGCGCACACGGCCGGACTCGCTCGACCAACGCAACCACATCACGCCATTGCTCTGCTGACGGGAAAGCCGACTCAGGCAGATCCGCACCAAGGCCCATTCGCGATGGCCAATGGATGTTCACTCGCCGACAGCCCGCCGTCTCCGCATAATCGATCAGCGCGGACAACCCTGGCAGCGCCTCGGCAACGCCGGTGACATTCACGTCGAACGGGACGCCGGCGTCGCGCAGCGCCACAATCGTCGCGGTCGCATCCCGGTGCGCGCCCCGGCCTCGCAGGCGATCCTGCAGGTCAGCGTCGATCGTGTCGAGGCTGACCGCGACGCGCGACAGTGCGTCACGAACGCGCGGCTCGCGCAGCAACGCGCGGAACCGGGCAGACCCGTTCGTAACGAGTCGCGCCTCCAGCCCGCGCACAGTGATCTCGGCGAGGATTTCGGGCAACCGCGGATGGAGCGCGGGCTCGCCGCCGAGCAGCGTGATCTCGCGAACACCAGCGCGGACGGACCAATCGAGGATCTCGACCACCCGCGGCAACGGCATCGTCTCCCGGCTGTCCAGGAAGGCTTCGTCGAGGAAGCAGTAGGAGCACCGCCGGTTGCACGTGGCGGTGATGTAGAGGTCGACGGAGTCAAGATGGCTCGCCTGCTCCAGCGGTATCACCGGAACCACTGCCGCACCGCCTTCGCCATCTCGGTCGCAACCGGCCCTGGCTGCGCCTGCCATGCATTTCGGCAGGCGTCGGAGTCGAGCAGATCCGCTGACAGGGTGGCACAGAACTCTGAGTGGAGCTTGGCTGGCAGGCCGATTGCCAAATTCCGCACCCAGTCGACCTTCTCCTCCGCGTTCTCCCCCGACTTGATCAGCTGAGCGAAGGCCGAGGGGCGGAAACCACTGCAGTTGGCCAACGACTTGTCCGAGTTCATCAACGGAACGGCGAATACCGGGATGAAGATGTTTCGTACCTGCGGGCCCGTTCGCGTGCACTTGCGCCACACGTTCCACATCGGCTCCTCGTCCTCTCCGCCGAGGGTGGCAATCACGGGCTTGCGTCCGTCGAGCGCCAGCTCTCGCACCGCCGCATCTGCGACGAGCCAGTTCTGGAACGGAGTCCGCAGCTTGTCGGCGCGCTCGTCGAGTGCTCGCTCTAGGCGGTCGAGGTCGGTGGTGCCTTGCAGCGGGAAGACCTTGGCAGAGTCCAGCAAGTCCTGGACCGTGACCTTCGGACTCAGGTAATCGCTCAGGCTCTTGAGGGAGATCGTGTCGCTGGCGAGGATCTCGCTGTATCGCTCCACATGAAGCACGTCGGGAGGTGCACCCGCCCAGGCGATCCACTTCTCGACGTGCGACCGGAACTGCTCGTCCAACGCGTCCGCGTCGCTCTTGGCCTCGGTGTCATCTAGCAGTAGCCGGACGTTCAACCCCGCGCGGATCAGTGCTGCGGCGGCCAACGCGAGCACACCGTGGACGATATTCGGTGGCCGCAGCTTGTGGAGCCACAGCACGACGTCTGGTTGGTACTTGACGCTTACTCCGTCACCGCTGATCTCCAGGCTTCGAAAGTCGTCCATGACGTCTTCGATCTTGAGCTCGGAGATCTTGTCGACGCCCCAGGCGCGCAGCAGCCGCGACGCATCGCTGAGCGGAACCTTGCGACTCACAATCTTGTCGCGCAGCAGGACCAGCTTGTCGCGATGAAACCCTACGTTTCCGCCAGTTGCGCGGAACATCTTGTCGACGGTGGCCTGGCTATACCCGGTGATCTTGGCGACGTCGGCCCTGGTTAATCCGGCGTCGGCGAGCAAAGCGTCCGTCATCTGGATCGCTTCTTCGTGCTGCTGTTTGGTCAGGGTGCCTCGTCCCGGCGGTCGGCCAGGAACGCCTGCCTTCCGTCCGGCAGCCACCCACGCAGAGTAGCGGGGCAAGCATCGGCACGGCTCTGGTTCGGCGTTTATTCCGCCGAACTGCGATTTCCGCCGATCTTTATCCGCCGTCCACGCCGGGTTCCGATTTTGGAATGCACCGCGTTGATGAGCATGACGTCGGCGTCGACGCGACGTCGGCCTCGCGTCGCCAGCGGATGGCATGCCGGCGGGTAACCGACCACGGTCCCCTCGGCGCGTCCGTGTCGCCGATCATCGCGCACGCTCGCCACAACCGCACATCGCAGGTCCCACAACTCACGAGGAAGTGGGAGGCGCGATGACGAGCGAGCTGATCGACGCGGTGAGCCGACGGTTGCCTGCGATGAACCAAGCCGTCTTGTCCGGCGCGCTCGCGCTGGTGCAGTTCGCGGAGTGGTGGTCTCCACTGCTGCTGGCGCCCCCGTCGACCAGGGACATCGATGGGTGGGTGTGGGCGCAGGGGATGGTGCGCTCCTCGCTCGATCGGCACGCGGCCGTGCTCGGCGTCAGTCCGCAGCTGGCCGCAGCGGTGACGCCACCAGACGCAGACCTCCTCCGGATCGCGGTCGGACGCCCGCCGCGCGAGGTAATAGAGGACTACTTGACGCGGGGCGAGTTCCTCGGCATGGACGCCGAACGGCTGTTCCGCGTCAACGCCATGCTCATCCCGCGCGCGCACGCGCAGGCGCTCGACCTGCTCGAGCCGTTGACGGATGCGGCGGCGTGGGACTCCGCCGACACAGTCGAGCGGATTGACGCGGCGCAGGCGCACCTTGCGTACGCGCGGCAGCAGATGTCGCGACTCGCAAGGTCGCCGGTCCCGCTGCGGCGCGAATTCGCCGACCTGGTGCGGGGGTTCTACCGGCCGCGGCAGATCGGCGGGCTCGTCTACGACGGCATCAACGCCGCCCATCTGTGGTCCGTCGTCGTCACCGACATGATCGTCGGCTGCGCCGACGACGAGTACCGCTCATACGCCGACGACATCAGTCGCCATTTTCTCCCCGGATCGCTCCGCGCCTACGGGCGGACGCTGGCGCTCGGATCGCTAGCAGCGGCGCTCGCGGAGAGGCTCGGCGTCAACGACATCACCAGCGTCGAGGCGCGGGCAGCCGCGTTTGGGGCCGGCCCGAGGATCCGCGACGCGGTGACCGCTTACGCGCGCCTGTGCAGCACCCATGCCGGCGTGTCCGGCGCGCACGGCGGAGTCATCCGGAACTTCCTGCTCGAACGGGCAACCGAGCCAGATCGGCGGCGCGGGATGCCGCTCGGCGTCGGAAGCGGTGGCCGGCCGCACGAGGAGACCGAGCGGCTGCACGACATGCGGAGAGCGCACGCCGCGAGCGTCCACCAGGCGCTCGCCTTCCCCATCGACCGAAAGGAACCGCCATGCCCGTCGTCCTCCCCCGCGCATGCGTCATCGGCGCCGGCCCCATCGGCCTGAGCGCCGCGCGCGTGCTCGCCGCCGCCGGGTTCCGCGTCACCGTCATTCACGCCGACCACCCGACGACGCCGTCAGCAACGTTCGTCGGGCCCGCGGCCGCCGGGCTCATCGAGCCGGTCGCGATGAGCCCGGCGGACGAGGCCCTCGTCGCCGTGATGTTCCGGTACGCCTACCGCCGGTGGCTCGCCGCCGAGGAGGCGCTCGGTGTGGACGCGCGCGTCGTCCGCTACTCCGTCGCGCCGGGCGCTCCGCCGCCCGCGTGGCTCGCCGAAGTCGACGGGCTGACGCAGACCGGCATCTCGTCGTGGGCGTTCCGGACGGTCGTCGTCACCCCGGTCACGTGGCTCGCTCAGACGCGCTACCGGCTGCGGGCGCGCGGCGTCCAGCTCTGCCGGCAGCGGGTGACGAGCCCGGCGGGGCTGGCGTCGCTGACGCGGCAGTTCGACGTCGTCGTGAACGCGACGGGACCGGGCGCCTGGGCACTCGGCGACGAGGAGATGTTCGGGCGCCGCGGCGTCCTGGTCTGGGTTGCGCCGCACCCGCAGCTGACCGACGTCGTTTTCGACGATGCCTCGTTCTCGTACGTGATCCCACAGCGGCGGCTGGTCGCGGTCGGAGGGACGCGGGACGAACACCGGGGGGACCCGCGGCTGTGGCCGCGGCAGCCGTCGGCAGCGGACGTCGCCGAGATCCTCGGCCGGTTCGCGCAGCTGCCGGGCGCGCCGGACCTATCCACGGTGCAGGTCGTCGGCGCGACGTGCGACTACCGGCCGGCGCGGCCCCGGCTGCGGCTGGAGACAACGAGCGAGGGGGGTCGGCCGGTCGTGCACGCGACCGGGTTCGGCGGCAGCGGCTGGACGCTCGCGCCTGCTGCGGGGTTCGCGGTCGCGCGGCTGTGCCTCACCGCGGTCGGGCTGCCGGAGATGACCCAGGACGAGGCGGACGAGGCCGAGGCGACCGCCCGCGCGGCGGACGCGCGATGACCCGGTGCGTGCGCAAGGAGTGCCCGGCACCCAAACGAGTTGAGGACTGTCCGCGCGGTTGCGCCGCGCAGGGAGGAGTGGTGGTCGCCTTGACCGGAAAGCACCCCGGCTGCGGACCCGCTGACCCGCGCATCGCGCAGCGGGCCGCCGATCTCGAGGCCTTTGTCGACGCGCTGCGGGACGCGACGCGCGATGACCATTTCGCGCTCACGCCAACCCTCCTCGACTCCCGCTACGTGTCGATCGCCGGGTGGCTGTTCGTCGCCGCCCTCCAGGCGCACGTGGAGGACCGCCTGACCCGCCGGTTGGCTCCCCCGGGAGCACCCGTGCAGACGTCCGCCCCCACGGGGGCGACCCCCGCGGCCCTTGTCGCCTGGGCCGTCGAACGATTCGGACTGATGAAGGCTGGCGCGCTGCGACGGCTCGACCAGAGCGGGAACGACCAGCTCCGCGCGGGCATCCACTTGGTGCTACACCAGGAGGTCCTGGCGGCTGCCCGAGTCCAGTATCGCGACTACCCGCACGTGTCCGTCGACGACGTCGCGCATCAGCTCATCCACGAGAACTATGACCGGTGGTGCCGCGATTTCGACCCGAGCCGCCGCCCGCTGGGCGCCTACCTGGCACGGCGCGTCCGGCCCAAGCAACTGCTGCGTTCGGGAGCTCGGGCCGTCGGCCTGGCAGGAGATCTACGCGTCCCCGATGGCGCGAGTGACGACCCGCTTGCTCGCGTCGTCGATCGCGTAGATGCCGAGCGTGCCGTGCCGCCGCGAGCGGAGTGGCCCCGCAGCGTCGAGCTTCAGTTCGGTCAGAACCTCACGCCTGCTGAGGCCGCTTCGGCGGCAGGCGTCCCGCCAAATCGCCACCGGTCGGAGGTGAGCCGTTTCGTTCGGAAAGCCCGGGCCGGTCTCGACCATCCGCAGCCCTCGTAATCGCTGTACCTACTAGAGAACTCGGAGCCCCACATGAATGAGGACGACAACCTGCTGCACCTCTTTCCGCCGGCCGAGCCCGAACCCATCGAAGACGACGTGCTCGCAGCGGTTGTCGCGCTCGATGACGTCGCCGACACCGCCGAGGCCGTCGTGGGCGGAGTCCTCGACCTCAAGCGGCATGCCCGCAGCGACTACAGCTCGGTCCGGGCGGCCGCCGAGACGGCGATGACCGTCGCCCGCGAGTCGCTGCATTCGACACTCGCGGCGGATCCGTCCTACGTCGACACCGGCACGTTCCGCTGCGGCCGCCACGTCGACGACGCGCTACTCGCGGCACGGCGCGTGGCGCAAAGGCGCCAGCCTCCGGCTTGGTTCCAGCGGCCGTGGATTGTCACCGGCGTCTTGATCACCGGATGCGCCGCGTGGCTGATCTCGCAGCAACACTGGCTAGTCGCAGCAGGCCTCGTGGGCGCGCGAATCGCCGTTAGCGTCCGGTACGGCGACGAACACAACCTGCCCTTCGAAGGCAGGTCAAGCGGCACCCGTGCGTCGACGATCGTCTACCGGTGCCTCGCCGGGCACGCCAGCGACGCCGTCATCCTGATCGGGGTCCTGTGGGCACTACTCGAAGCTCACCGTCCGCTGTGGGCCGTCGCAACCGTCGCATCGCTCGCCGCGATGTTGCTCGCGACTCTGCTACGTGTTGCCGCACTACAAGTCGGCGCGCAGATCTACCGGCTGACGGCGGAGCGGGTCGTTCGCGCTGGATCGCTATTAATCGCACTCGTCGCGTCGGCCGTCGCGCAGCCGGACCTGCCAGCGCACGGCGCGCTGTGGCTCGGCGTCGCCATCGCTGGGCCTCTGTTGTACGGATTCGGTGAGACCGCTCGCGTGACGCGGCGGCTGCGTCAAACCGACATCGCTTACGGCGGCACGCTGCCGCAGGTCAACATCACCGTTCGGGATCACCGCGGCAGCCGGCGGCTCCCGTCCGACGTTGACCGCCGGCTCCGCGACCATGCACCAGGCGGTGATCTTCAAGCTGGCGGAGTCCAGCACGCGATCTGACACCGACGA